>SYJV01000323.1 GCA_005798335.1 Planctomycetaceae bacterium
CGACGGGAGGGCGAGGCTCCTGCCGAGCTTATTCTTGCGGAATTCGAAAAAGCAATGGCCGAGAAACCGTTAGAACAATGCTAAACCACGACTTCATTAAATTGCAACGGCGTCGATTTCTGTCTGGCAGTTCGGGGATGGCGGGTTCGTTGGCGCTCGCTTCGCTGCTTGATCAGGACGGGTTACAGGCTGGCGGTGGTTTGCACACGGATCAGGTAATCGCAGCACGACCGCTGGCACCTCGCTCGCCACACTTTTTGCCGCGTGCGAAGAACTTGATCTACATTTATTTGGAAGGTGGCCCAAGTCAGATGGACTTGTTTGACCCCAAGCCCAAACTGAATCAACTGGATGGTCAACCGCTGCCGGAATCGATGTTGAAGGATGTTCAGTTCGCGTTCATTCAGCGAGAGGGAACTCGATTGATGGCCACACCTCGCCGGTTCACGCCGCGCGGCGAGTGCGGCACCGAATTTAGCGATTTATTGCCGTTTATCGGCTCGTGCGCCGACGATATTTGTCTGATTCGTTCGATGTTTACGAATCAATTCAATCACGTGCCGGGACAGCTCATGATGAACACCGGTTCGCCGATTTCGGGGCGACCCAGCCTGGGTTCTTGGTTGAGCTACGGTTTGGGCAGTGAATCGGAGAATTTGCCAGCGTTTGTATCCATGGTCAACGTCGGACGCGGGATACCTGGAGGCGCGGCTAGTTGGTCGAGCGGATTTTTGCCAAGCACTTTTTCGGGAACTCAGTTTCGCAGCGAGGGCGATACCGTTTTCAATCTCAGCAATCCCCAAGGAATTCTGCCTAGCGTTCAAGGGGCCAGCATCCGCGCGATCAATGAACTGAATCGACTTCGCCACCATGTCAGCGGTGACGCAGAACTGCTCAGCCGGATAAACTCGTACGAACTAGCATATCGAATGCAATCGGCTGCACCGGAGCTGGTCGACTTGGCGGACGAAACTCAAGCAACCCTGGATGCATATGGAGTAAATCGAACGGAGCCGCCCATAAAATCTAATTTGGGAGGCGTGGGAAATTTCCAGCCGTTTTCCCGAAATTGCTTGCTTGCGCGACGGTTGGTGGAGCGCGGAGTACGTGTGGTATGCTTGTTTCACGCCTCATGGGATCATCATTCGTCGCTCAACAGCGGCTTGGCACACAACTGTTTAATGGCAGACCAGCCCATAGCGGCATTGATTAAAGATCTCAAGCAACGCGGCCTGCTCAGCGATACCTTAGTGGTATGGAATTCCGAGTTTGGTCGCACGCCCTTGGGAGAGAATCGGGCTGGCGCCAAGTCGATTACCGGTCGCGATCATCATCCGTACGCGTTCAGCATGTGGATGGCCGGCGGCGGAGTTCGGGGTGGCCAGGTGATCGGCGAGACTGACGAAATCGCTTGGGGAGTTGCTCGCGATGGCGTGCATGTCCACGACCTGCAGGCCACTCTGTTACACTTATTCGGTCTCGATCATACGCGCTTGACCTATCGATTCCAGGGGCGAGATTTTCGCTTGACTGATGTCGCGGGAAACGTGGTCAACAAAGTACTAGCTTGACCGTAAAAATTGGCTGGCATGGCCTCACCTCGCAAGGAGAAATTTGATGCACTTTCGCGTTCCGTCAAAAATCACTTTCGTTCTTGTGCTGGCGAGCTTTGCTTGGTTGCCTTGCAGTTTCAGGTCAACATTTGCTCAGGCGGATCGTCTCCAACCGTTGGGCAGAGTTGTTGATTTGGACGTGGGGCAATCTCAACAGGTCGAACTGAGTGATGGTTCCAAGGTACTGGTCAAGCTAGTGGAGCTTCGCGAGACGCGCGACGAAGTGTGTTTTGCTGTCCGGCGCGCTGAAGTAACCGTGGAAGTGGATGGACAACAAGGGAAATTGATTTCTGGCAACTACAACTTGCCGCAGCGCGTGGGCACAGTAAAAGTAGACTGTTCCATTACTCAGGGGAATAATTCCAATGGAGATGCAGAATTTTGGGGCCTGGATCGAGATGCTCGTCTGCGACTGTGGCCTGCGAATTCACCACTGATTAATCCGGACACATTCATTTATCCGGTTCGGCAAAAGTGGTTTGCCACCAACACGCAGATGGCAAACGAGCCGGTGTTTGTCGATGGCGGCGAGCGACCCGGAAAACGATCGATCTACTATCACAGTGGATTGGACATCGGGGGCTCGGAGGGCCTCGTCGAGATCATTGCAGCGACTGATGGCGTTGTTGTATCAGTTGCTGGAAAAGTGCTGGACGAACACAAGAAAGATACGCCCGTTTCACCGCGATATGACGTGGTCTATTTACTCGATGGACGTGGTTGGTACTACCGTTACAGTCATATGAAAGAGATCGACCAGAGCGTCGCGTTGGGTCGAGTGCTGAAGAAAGGGGATCGCATCGGATGGCTGGGTAAGGAAGGAGGCAGTGGTGGATGGACACATCTGCATTTCGAAATCAAGGCTCGTCAACCGTCGGGCAAATGGGGAACTGAAGAAGGCTATGCTTACCTCTGGGAAGCTTATACGAATCAATACCAGCCGCCCTTGATCGCAGTCGCTCGCCCTCACCATCTGATCTGGTCAGGGCAGTCGGTAAACTTAGACGCCTCCAAATCGTGGCGCAGCAATTCATCGCCAATCAAGTATGAATGGACGTTCTCCGACGGTACCGTTTCGAACGAAGCCGTCGTGCAAAGAACCTACGCCAAGCCAGGAAAGTACAGCGAAATATTGCAAGTTGCGGACAGTGCTGGCAACGCGTCCTATGACTTTGCAAATGTCTACGTGTACGATTCCCAGAATCGCGATCGGCGATTGCCGTCCATTCATGCCAATTATTATCCGACCACGAACATTCATGCCAACGACCCAATTACGTTCAAAGTGCGCTCGTTCGGTAACACTCACGGCAAAGAAAAATGGAATTTCGGTGATGGCTCGCCAACCATCGAAGTCCAATCGGATGGCAACGTCGTCGCGCTGGCGCCAAACGGCTATGCTGAGACCAAGCACGCGTACGGTAAACCAGGCGATTACATCGTAAAAGTGGAACGAACAGATCAATTTGGGATCATCGCCACGGCGCATTTGCATGTTCACGTCCAAGGTACGGACCTGCAATCAGCAGTCAGCCGCCCAACAGCTCCAGCGGTCGATCCATGGAAAATTATTGGGCCACACTTTGCGCCGCCAGTGATGTGGCAAGGGCAGCTCGGTGATTATCGGTCGCCGCTGAAGTTTGACGACGGACGTGAAGTTCGCACTGCGGACCAATGGAATGAACGACGGCAAGAGATCATTCGCTATTGGACTAGCAAACTCGGCAAATGGCCGGAACTGATTACCCAGCCCGTTGTCGAAGTGCTCGAAACGACGCGCCGTGAGAACTTTCAACAACTCAAGGTGCGTTTCTTGTGGACGCCCGGCGAAACGACAACGGGCTATTTGTTGATTCCCGATGGAGAAGGTCGGCACCCGGCCGTCGTAACCGTTTATTATGAACCAGAAACTGCGATCGGATTGAAGGCCCCTCAGCGCGACTTCGCGCTTCAGTTGGCTCGCCGTGGATTCGTGGCACTGTCAATTGGCACCACCGATGCGACGAGTGCTCAGACGTTTTCCATTTACCATCCGAGTACAGAGGCTGCGAAAGTCGAACCGCTATCGATGCTAGGCTACGCCGCGGCCAATGCTTGGTACGTGCTCGCAGCGCGACCGGAGGTAGATGCAGAGCGAATCGGAATCGTTGGTCATTCTTTTGGCGGTAAGTGGGCGATGTTCGCCTCTTGCTTGTTTGACAAGTTTGCTTGTGCGGCTTGGTCCGATCCGGGAATCGTGTTTGATGACGAACGTGGGAATGTGAACTACTGGGAACCTTGGTACCTAGGCTATCACCCCAAACCATGGCGTAAGCGCGGACTAGTCACATCCGAAAATCCTGCGTTTGGAGCTTATCCAATTCTGCGCGCCCAGGGGCGCGATTTGCACGAATTGCATGCGCTGATGGCACCGCGTCCTTTCCTCGTTTCTGGCGGAGCGGAGGATCCAGCCAAACGCTGGGTGCCGCTAAACCACTCCATTGCCGTCAATCAGTTGCTGGGTTATTCGAATCGAGTTGCTATGACAAACCGCCCCGAGCATTCGCCCAATGACGAATCGAATGGTCAAATTTACGCATTCTTCGAACATTTTCTAAAACCCAAATAATCGCAACTCAGCATCCTGGTTATTGGCGCAGCGGCCCTGCCGAGTTCATACCTATTACCACCGCTGCTAAGCCAAGCACCACGTGAGCAATTACTAGCGCAATTGCCAGTCCAGTCCGTTCGACCTGCCAAGCTCGAACGACTTCCAATCCAAATGTACTAAAGGTGGTTAGTCCACCGAGAACTCCTACGCGAAGGCCGATTACCCACCAATAATCGCTATTCTGGAGATTGATTGACCATTGAAACAGCCATCCTATGACAAAGCAACCCACACAGTTCGCGGTGAGGGTTGCCACGGGAAGCCAGGAGGGGCCAAGCTGATAAAAGACCCAGTTCAGGCCATGTCGAGCGACCGAACCAACCATTCCACCGGCAGCAACGGCAATCCACTCGCGCCACATGATTGAGATTCCTGGTATTAACCCAAAAGACCGTTGATGAAAACTGAAAGGATTCGTATTCTGAGAGAGGTAATTTGCTGGATGGGTCAGATACGGCATGCCCAATTCGAAGGGGCCGACTGAACTTTCCGGGCTTGACGATTCTCTAGACTGTTTGATCGTACCCTGCTGCGACGGGTTGGGGTGACTAACTTAACAGGAGACTGGTTGATGGCTTCCGCAGAAACAAAACGTGGTTCGCAAGTGATGACCGGTGCTGATATTCTGGTCAAATCGCTGGTGGACCATGGAGTGGAAGTAATTTTCGCTTATCCCGGCGGATGCAGCATGCCGCTTCATCAATCGCTTATCAAATATGGGAAGCATCTGCGCACCATATTGCCTAGGCACGAACAGGGTGGCGCGTTTGCAGCGCAAGGTTATGCGCGCAGTACTGGTCGGCCTGGCGTCGCAATGGCCACCAGCGGACCAGGAGCGACGAATTTGGTAACTGCTATCGCGGACGCCAAACTGGATAGTATTCCATTGATCGCCATCACTGGTCAAGTTCCGACACCCGTGATCGGCACCGATGCATTCCAAGAGACGCCCATCGTTGAAGTTTGTCGTGGTATCACCAAGCATCATTATTTGGTGACTCAGGTCGACGACCTGGCTCGCGTTATGAAAGAGGCATTTCACATTGCTACGACCGGGCGACAAGGACCGGTACTGATCGACATGCCTAAGAATGTCCAGTTAGATAGCTGTCTGGTGGAAGAAAATGTAGCGATGCAATTACCGGGTTACACCGGCAAGAAACCCTCCGCCAAGCCCGAACAGATTCGTCAAATTGCTGCTGCCATCAAGCACTCTCGGCGCCCAATGCTGTACGCTGGCGGCGGCGTCGTGTCCGCAGAGGCGAGCGCAGCTTTGCGATTACTGGTCAAGAAGACGGGCATTCCCATAACGATGACCGTCATGGGCCTGGGGATTTATCCGGCCGACGGTGAGCTGTCGATGGACATGTTGGGAATGCACGGCAGCGCTTACGCGAATTTTGCCGTTCGCGATTGCGACCTCTTGATCGCTTTGGGAGTCCGCTTCGATGACCGCGTGACTGGAGCAGTGAAGGAATTTGCTAAGAACGCAAAAATCATTCATGTAGATATCGACGCCTCGGAATTGAACAAGAATAAAGTGGCTCATATTCCAGTTTGCAGCGACGTCGGTTTCGCGTTGGACGAATTGAACAAGATCGTCGAAGCGCCGGAGGATATTTCCGAATGGGTCAAAAATTGCCGTCAGTTAAAACAAAAACACCCATTTCATTACGAAGAATCGTTTGACGGAATTCTGCAACAGCATGCGATTCGCGAACTGTCGAAAATGACCGCCCAGCGAGATACTTACATTACGGTCGGCGTGGGGCAGCACCAAATGTGGGCTGCCCAGTTTTATCAATTCCGCCAACCGCGACATTGGCTCAGCTCGTCGGGGCTGGGAACGATGGGATTTGGCTTGCCCGCTGCGATGGGAGTTCAAGCTGCCCATCCCGATGCGCTAGTAATCGATATTGACGGTGATGGCAGTTTTCAGATGAATATCCAAGAATTGGCGACACTGTTTTGTGAAAAACTACCGGTGAAAGTGTTGTTGCTCAATAACCAACATCTTGGAATGGTCGTGCAGTGGGAAGATCGGTTTATGGGCAGCAATCGGGCTCACACTTACCTCGGTCCAATCGATCATTGCGAAGCGCGCGGGATTGGTGTCACCGATCCGCATGCGTATGTCAGGGAACGGTATCCCGATTTTGTATCGATCGCCAAAGGATATGGGTGTGGTGCAGCCACGATCTCGCGCAAGAGCGAGCTGCGTGATGCCCTGCAGGAGATGATCGATTACCCTGGCCCATATGTGCTCGACGTCGCGGTTCCCTATCAAGAGCACGTATTGCCGATGATCCCATCAGGCAAAACCGTTAACGATATGATTCTCGAATAATTGAACGGCGTGCGAATACCAGCCCGATGTGCAAGCGAGTGCGTGCCGACATCTACGCACTCGCTTGCGCGTCGGGCTGGTATTGGTAAGCACCCTTTTGCGGCGCGCCTTAAACGAATTCGTCAGTGCTGTCAGAATCGTCCGGGAGATCGTGCGCTGGGTTGAAGGTACGCAGCATTTTTCGGCCACGGTACAGCGCGAGCAGTAGGTCGGGATTGAGCGATGACTGGCCTTTGCCGATCGAAAACAGAATCGTTTCAAGAGTGTCGGTGACCGCGCATATCTTTTGTTGATTTCGAACTCCTAGCGCCAGGATAGATCGCTCTCCGAAAAAAAACGTTAATGCCAAGGGCTCAATTTGATCGACACCTTTATCGCGTAGTATTTTCTCCAGCCGACTTGCTTCAGCACGCTGAGCCGAATTGAAATTATGGCTGGGAACTTCAAAGATCTCGTCGTGTTGGACCAGCCATCCAGCGAAAATGGCATAAATGTCGTCGACGCACATATCGGCGAGATTCGCGCGAAACGCATGGTTCATCGGGCCAGTAATACCGATGTTGCTGTAACTGCCGCCGGGCAACTCGTAGGTAAATCGCCACAAATAACAATCTTGTGGCTCTTCATAACTTGGCCAAAATTGCGATCGCTGGTCGATCAACTGAAGTTCGTTGGGGGGGAACCCGAATTGATCGCTTTCAGCCAGCCACGCTGCCATCGATCCTTCGGCCCGAGCCAGCGGCTCGCGATAATCGTCAGCGATTTCGTGATCGAATCCCAGTTCTTCCGCATAAGCCAGCGCACGCAGTCGCGCGACAGGTTCGGACGCCAGCTCAATCAACCGTTGCTTGCCCGCGGCATTTCCGAAACGAGCCAGCGCGCCGGCAGCCTCGGCTTGGATGCGGCGATGCGATAATGCCATTGCTTGATTGAGCTTGCCTTCACTGATAGTGTTGCCGATCAGGCCCAACGCATCGCATACCGACACGGTTAGTGAGAGACTATCTGCCAAGATATTCTGCACGGTTTGGACGTCGTCGCCAAAGGCCCGTGGATTCTCTTCGAGCTTACCCAATCGCGCCACCAGGCCGCCCAGCAGCGCCAGTAGAGAATCCAATCGCTCAGTTAACGGATGAACGGTTAGGAAATTCCGACGCACGAGATAATTCGCCAGATCAAGCAACGGTCCAGCAGTCGAAGCTTGTAAAGCACACTCGCCAAGTTCCTCGAAAAACAATCCGATGCCATCCGGTGGAAACTGAAAAAACGGGCTGATCGCCAGTGCCACCGAATGCCAGTCCGCTGGAGGCGATTCTCGGAGAAATTCGCAAAGCAATTTGAGCGACCTGAGATCCGCTTGTGCAGCCAAAATCTGCAAAAAATGAGCAGAAGTAGCATGACGTTTCTTGGAACCCAAGGAAGAACTGTAGCGCGTGTCAGCGCTGGTGGCAGAATCTTCGTCCGACAAACTGCGACAGTACATCCGGTAAACAACATCGACTTCGATTGCGGGTGAGTCCATCCCACCCGGCGACGTTAATTTTCGCTGCCGAAGAACCGCGCTGACACAGTTTTGAACCAGCCAATTCCAGCGGGCGGCGATGATGGGTGGGTCGTGATTCCAAACCAAGTCGATCGAATCGAAGATGTCTTCGAATTCCTCAGGCTCACTTTCGGCGAGTCGAACTAGCCAATCGCTCTGATATTCAGGAGCATCTGCGTTTCGCAGCCAGTAAAGAACACTCTGCCGACCGACATTATCGCTTGAACTCAATCGCCGTAACCCCAGATTCTCCAAGGAATGAGCCAGTCCATCTTACACTGCGGTGCTTCGCTGGCCCGTATGTACCAGGCACTAGCCGACCCGGGTTTAGAGTAATTATTCGGACACGCCCACATGACTACGCAATACCAGCCCGAAGCGCAAGCGAGCTTACGCCGACTCGCTCGTTTGCGCTTCGGGCTGGTATTTCCCGTCGTTTAGCACCAATACCGTTCAACGAACGTGGGATAAGCTCCCAGCGCTTCCAGCTTGTCAACCTGTAGCGGAGTTTCGCCCTTGCATGCACAAGATATTGACAAGCTGGAAGCTTATCCCACGTTCGTTGAACGGTATTGCGCCTTAACCTTCTTCATTAATCCGATGCCAAAATTCCAATTGTAAAGCAATCAAACAGCTTGGAATGTTGTCAGCTTTCAACCTATCTTACTGGGCCACCGAACTGCGAGCAACTTTGATCAGTCTTGCATCCTGCGTCGGAGGATGGCAGGATGTCCCCAGCGAAACTTTACCAAAGCGACTATTACTCTCGCGCAACCGGACTGACTGGTTCGGCGTGTTTTTGACCATTGTTGGACACACTGTCATTTGCTTTGGCGAATTTGGCAATGTACTCGGGAATTTCGATTCCGCCGATGTCTTTCATGATTTGCATCATCGGAGGCAAGGTATGGGCCATGCTTTGAAGAAACCGCGATGTGTTGTTGCTGCCATCAGCTTGATTACCACCGTCCCAAACGACGACCTTGTCGAATTTGATATTCGAGATAGCTCGTGCGGATGCTTCGGCCAAGTTATCCAAGTGTTCGAGCATGAGGATCTGAAAGGCTTGTTGAGCGCCGCCGCAAGCATCGATGATGCGTTTGAGACCTTCACCTTTCTTGGCGAGAATTTCAAATTGGCCGCGAGCTTCGGCTTCTAGTTTGGCATAGATAGCGCTGGCTTGGCCTTCAGCTTCGATGCGGCGTTTTTCAGCTTCTGCTTCGGCTTGAACGATAACGCGCGCTTTCTCGGCTTTGGCAGGAGCTTCGAATTCAGCGCGGCGTTCGGCTTCGATGCGTTCCGCTTGAGCTATGGCAGCTTTAGCGATTGCTCGGTGTTGCGCTTCTTCGACAGCGGCCTCGGATTCGCGTTTACGCGTTTCGCCCAGCAAGTAAGCTTCGGCTTGTTTGACTTGCAAATTAGCTTTGGCCAACGAAACCTCGGCTTGTGCATGAGCTTCGCCAGCGATGGCTTTCGCGTTGGCATCTGCGATAGCGATGCGCATTTTTCGCTCGGCGTCTTTGATTTGGGCTTCTTTTTCAAATGTCGCCGCTTGCTCGCCGATCTGTTGTTCCTTGTCCAGTTCGGCGACGCGCACCGCCTGCAAGCGTTGAGCTTCCTTGATGTGTGTTTCGCGCTCGAAGATCGCCGTCTGCTCGCCAACTTTGGTTTCTTTGTCTAGCACGGCGACTCGCACCGCTTGTTCGCGCAAGGCTTCGCGTGTACCGATTTCGCGCAGCTTAGTTGCATTAGCGACTTGAATCGACTTTTCACGTTCGGCTTCGGCGACACCGATCTGGCCGAGTTTTTCTTGTTCGGCGACGTCGATCTTGGCTTGCTGGACCGCTTGCGAAGCTGCTTTGCGGCCGATCGCTTCGATGTAGCCGGATTCGTCGGTGATGTCGGTAATGTTGACGTTGATCAGTACCAGGCCGATCTTCTTCAATTCGGGTTCCAACGAAGATTGAATACTTTGCAGGAATTTGTCTCGGTCGCGGTTAATTTCGTCAATTTTCATCGACGCGATGACTTGTCGCAGTTGGCCGACGATCATATCACCGGCTTGTTGTTTGATTTCGTCGATATTCAATCCCAGCAGACGAATTGCCGCGTTTTGCATCGTCTCTGGATCGGTGCCAATAGCCACGGTGAACACGCTGGGGACATTGATGCGAATGTTCTCCATCGACAGCGCCCCTTTGAGCGGCACTTCGATTTGGATCGGTTCGAGACTCATATAGTCGTAGTCTTGCACCAGCGGCAGAACCAATCGCGCGCCACCATGCAAGCAGCGCGTGCCGGTGGGACTGCCAGTGTATTTGCCGTAGATTACTAGCACTTTGTTGCTCGGGCAGCGTTTGTATCGCGTCATGAACATGTACGCGACGACAAAGAAAACCATCGCTACCAGCGAGATCAGTACGATATATGGCCAGGCGATTGGGAGCGTTGTTTGAGCTAATACGAGAGTGGTCATGATCATCTGCTTTCAAACTTTGCCACTGCCACGAGCCAGCGACTAGACTTTCTTGTGCGAGACCTCTACGGTGTCCGACCCAATCACGGCAACCACCGTGATCGGAGTTCCTGTTGGAAGTGCGTCTTGCGAAACTGCCCGGTACTCCAGCGTGCGATTCAGAACATTCACCTGTACTTTACCTGGACTGGATTTTCCGGCGGGGATCGGTAAATAAACTGTCCCATCACAGCCTGCAGCGCGATCGATACGAACGGTACCGTCCGCGTTGAATTTCACCAGCAACTGCATGATCCAACTCACCAGATAGATCGCCGCGCCCCCGGCGCACACGGCCAACATCGCGGTCGTCAGCGGGTCAAGGGAATTGCGCTGTCCAATCACGCCGGTCAAGCCAAAGAAAGCCATGGCGGCTGATAAAGTGCGCACCGTTAGTACACCCAGAAACCAAGTCGACTCATTTCCATGTCCAACATCGTGTCCTGTGAAACCACCGTCACCAGCCTCGAAATGGTCAGCGCCAACAAATTCGTGGCCACCACCCATCCCCACTAGCGTCATGATGAATTGACACAGAATGAACGTTCCGCCAATCGCGGCGCAGCAAAGATAGACAGTTTCCATGATCGTAATTACCTTTTCCCTCCGAAAAGTCAAAGCGTCGGCCACTAATTCGGAATCCCGGTTATTTTCTTGGCCTCTGAGCAACCTTATATTCGTAATGGCCCCCAAAGCCGGTCGAATTAGGCGCGCCGACCACCAGTTTTTCGGGAGCACCAGCCACAACCGGGCTTGGAGCCATTGCCATCCATGATCGGTGAATAGTACTGCTCACCATCTTAATATACGAACTGTCATCAGAGGCTGTTTGGTTCGTACCGCATACCATCTCATCAAGTCTTTCGACTATGAAATTCTGTGGCGCCCAATTTCAACGTCAGAAATGGGAAGAGATTCAAGCGACACAGAAATGTGCCATGATCAACTTTAATCGCCGGTAGGTCTTCTTGTCACGCGATGGAATAAACCCTGAGTACGCCAAAGCCGAGAATCTACTGTACCTCTTGCACAACCCAAAAATGGCGTTCAAGTTGTGACTAATTATCCGTTTGCGATTCGTCGGTTAAGAAAGCTTGAACACGCGACCTCGTTTGCGCACTGTTCATTCTGCCAACTTGCGCAACACAGTCGGCAAAATTCCGCCGTTGTGGTAGTAATCCAGCTCGACAGGTGTGTCGATTCGAATTAAAACTTCGAAGCTCTTAGTGGCACCTCCGGCGGACTTGGCGGTTACAGTTAGTGTGCCCCTGGGCTTGAGCGTTTGGCTGGGAGTGCCAATGTCGAAAACTTCTTCGCCGGTCAGCTTCAACGATTCCCAGGTTTCACCGCTGATAAATTGCAACGGCAGGATACCCATGCCGACCAGATTGCTGCGATGAATACGTTCGTAGCTGGCCGCAATTACGGCGCGAACACCCAGTAAATATGTCCCTTTCGCAGCCCAGTCGCGACTGCTACCGGTCCCGTATTCAGCACCGGCCAGGACGACCAACGGAACATCTTGTTCACGATAGCGCATCGCTGCGTCATAGATGCTCAATACTTCGCCACTTGGTAGATGTTTGGTGATTCCACCTTCGGTTCCTGGAACCATGTGGTTGCGAATTCGAATATTAGCGAAAGTCCCACGAACCATCACGCGATCATTGCCGCGACGAGCGCCGTAGCTGTTGAAATCCTTCACGTCGACGCCCTGCGCGACGAGATATCGTCCAGCAGGTCCGTCCTTGGCGATTGAGCCGGCGGGCGAAATATGATCTGTGGTCACTGAATCTGGCAACACTGCCAAGCAACGTGCATCCAGGATTTGCTTCGGGGGCGCGACCTTTGTAGTAATGCCTTCCAAGAATGGCGGTCGCTGAATATATGTGCTGGCCTCGCTCCATCGGTACAAAGCACCTTCGCTGGTCTTGATCGCATTCCAGCGCTGGTTGGAGGTAAGAGCCGCAGAGTATTGCGAGGTGAACATTTCGGGCAATACGCAGTTGTTGATTGCCTCATCGATTTCTTGATGCGAGGGCCAAATGTCCCTCAAGTACACAGGCGTTCCTGCGGGATCGCGTCCCAGTTCCTGCGTTTCAAAGTCGATATTCATCGTACCTGCCAGCGCGTAAGCCACAACCAGCGGAGGACTCGCCAAATAATTGGCGCGAGTCAGCGGATTGACTCGTCCTTCAAAATTCCGATTGCCGCTCAACACGGCGGCTGCTACCAAATTGCCAGACTTGATCGCCGAGGCCACGGCATCCGGCAACGGTCCTGAGTTTCCGATACAAGTGGTACACCCGTAGCCTACGACATGAAAACCGAGGCTGGCCAACGGCTCAATGACACCGGCACGCTGCAAATATTCGGTCACCACGCGTGATCCAGGAGCCAAAGAAGTTTTCACATACGGCTTGACCTGCAGACCTTTTGCTGCAGCTTTCTTGGCCATCAATCCAGCCCCGAGCATCACTGACGGGTTCGACGTATTGGTACAACTGGTAATCGCAGCGATTACAACTGCACCGTGAGGCATCTCCACCGACTGGCCGCTTTGCTGATAAGCTCCTACCGACTTTTGTTGTTCCGCGGATAGACCAAAGCCACGTTCGGCGACGGGTGCACCGAGCGACTTCGCAAACGAATCCTTCACGCGATGCAGCGACACTCGATCCTGCGGACGTTTGGGGCCGGCCAACGACGGCTCGACGGTCGAAATGTCCAACCGCAGTACTTTTGTAAACTCCAGTTCAGGGCCGCCATCAACTCGGAACAGGCCCTGCGCCTTCATGTACGCTTCGACCAACTGTACAACTTTTTCACTTCGGCCCGTGCGACGCAAGAAGTTGATGGCCTCAGCGTCGACAGGGAAATAACCCATGGTCGCTCCGTATTCGGGAGCCATATTCGCAATCGTTGCGCGATCTGCCAGCGACATCTTTGATACGCCCGAACCAAAGAACTCGACGAACTTGCCAACTACACCTTCTTTGCGCAGAATCTCAGTGACGCGCAGGACCATATCGGTTGCCGTTGCACCCGGAGGCAGTTTACCGGTCAGCTCGAATCCAACTACTTCCGGCATCAGCATGTATAGCGGCTGGCCCAACATGCCGGCTTCGGCTTCGATTCCTCCGACGCCCCAACCCAAAACGCCCAATCCGTTGATCATCGTCGTGTGGCTGTCGGTACCTACCAAGGTGTCAGGCACCGCGACCTCGCCGATGTGGTCCTTGCGAATCGATACCACGTCTGCCAGATATTCCAGGTTGACCTGGTGTACGATGCCTGTGTTGGGCGGTACGACTCGGAAATTGTCGAACGCCTGTTGGCCCCAGCGCAAGAATTCGTAGCGTTCCATGTTCCGTTCGAATTCGACCGCCACGTTCTTTTCTAGCGCGTCGCTGGAACCAAAGAAATCGACTTGCACGGAATGATCGATAACCAAGTCGACTGGGATCAGCGGGTTGATCTTGTTGGGATCGCCACCCAGGGACTTCATGCCGTCGCGCATTGCGGCCAAGTCGACGACCGCAGGCACTCCTGTAAAGTCTTGCAAAACAACGCGCGAGGGCATAAATGGAATTTCCACTTCGGCTGGACGTGCTGCATTCCAGTTGGCCAGATTCTTAACGTCCTCTTCAGTGACAATATAGCCATCACAATTGCGGAGCACGGATTCGAGCAAGATTCGAATCGAGAACGGGAGTTTCGAAATTCGCCCGATGCCTAGCTCCTCCAGCTTTTGCAAGCGGTAATAGCCAAGCTCGCCAAAGGCGCCAGAAATCACCTCGCGCGCGGAAAATGGATTACGTTTCATATCGGAATTTGCCATGAACTCTTACTCGGACGAGCTAAATCGGATTCGTTTAATCGCAAAAAACCAAGGCGCAGAGCGTTCAATTTCAACGCCCTATGAAATCCCAGTTATTTGGTAGCTTGGTAGAAACCTCGTTTAACCC
>SYJV01000324.1 GCA_005798335.1 Planctomycetaceae bacterium
ATGCAAGTTTGATGTTGCGGTGGCAAGATTGTAGAACAGATCGTCCCGAATGTTCATGGGTTGGTGGCACGTTTGAGCAAAGCGTCGGTGCCAACTCGTTTCCCGCTTTCCGGCTCATGAGCACTTGAGGACAAGATGCTCTACAATCTTGCTGCTTGACCACGCTATGTATTCAGCCTCTATGTATTCAGCCTCTTGCTCGTGGAGATCATGAGATGACTTGCGATACCTCGCAAAACACCGTTTGCCAACTGAGTGTCGTTTTGGCCAGCGTGATCGCGATGCTGCTGGGATCTGTTGTGTTGGCGCAGGATCCGCCCAAGTTTATCGACGACAGTTTCGACGACTTTGCGCAAGGAACTTTTGATGATGGCGGACACAATATATATGCGGCACATGACGGCACGCTGCGGACGATCAATCGGTTTGATCTAAATGACGACGGTCATCTGGATGTTATCTTCAATTGCACTCACAATACTTATCAAATGCTGCCGGCGACGAGTGGGTCGATGGGCCGCGATCGTCTGGCAAAAAGCATGGATATCGCCGTCGAGGGTTCGCAATATGTGACCCACGGCGACTTAAATCGCGATGGTTTCACCGATCTAGTGTTCTGCCCCAATGGAATTGGCGTGCATCACGATCGTCGCTTCGTATCGATTGCCTGGGGCGGTCCTGACGGCTGGAGTCCGCAGAGAATCAACTCGCCACTGCCGATGAACGGCGCGACGTCCGTGGCGATCGTCGATCTCAATGGCGACCGGTGGCTTGATATCGCCGTGCTAGGTGGCGCGCGGTGGATGCCGGCTCAGCCCGATGGGCGAATCATCCGCGTCTATTGGGGCAGTTCGACTGGCTACTCAGTCGTCGACAAGCATGACCTGGGCGTGCCGTCCGCTCAAGCGATCGCCGAGGGTGACTTTGACCGTGATGGCCATCGCGACTTGGCTGTTCTGGGTTCGGACAAACGCGTCACATTGTATTGGAGCGCGCCTGTCAATGACGGGCCATGGTCGCCAACGCGGACGGAGATCGCATTGCCATTTGCCGATGGCTCGTGCGTATCGGCGGGGGACATTAACGCGGACGGCTGCGCCGATTTGGTTATCGGCCGCGCATCCGCAGCGCTCGGCCTCTTGATGGCCAATGCGAGCCGAACGTGGAAAGATCCCGCACAAATTCCGGCATTCTCCGCAACGCATGTCAGCCTAGCGGACATCGATCGCGACCAACACACGGATCTCGTATTGACGCAATTCGATCAAACCCGAGCGGCGGGAGGCGAACAGGCGGGAGCGGGCGGCAAGGCGAAGGATGTTGTGCGCATCCTGTGGGGTGCTGAACAAGGTTACTCGCCGGATCGTGTGACAAACTTGGATGTTCCATTGGCCGTTGCCACCGCAATCGAGGACATGGACGGCGATGGTGTCATCGACTTGGTTGTTGCCATTCATCAGGGCGCAAAAACTTTTAATGGCGAATCGTTCGTGTGGTTTGGCGAAGGACAACGCCAGTTCAAGAAAAGTGCAATTGGGTTTCGCACGTCCGGTACGTTGCACGTTGCCGTCGTGCCGGCCGAGAAGGAGATTCCGGCGAGAGCCGTATTTTGCAACAGCATCGGTGGAGCGTTGGATGAAGACGTTCCGTTACACGTTTATTGGGGCGGCAAGGCGGGCTTCGATCCCGATCGGATTTGGAAGCTGCCGTTTCATAGCGGGTATGAAGCGAGCGCCAGTGATCTGAACACAGACGGCTTTGCGGACTTAATCGTACTTAATTCTGGTCACGCAGGCGAGCACGCTCATGCCGATCCAACCTTGGGTGCGAATATCTTGTGGGGTGGACCTGACGGATTGGAGCGTTCGACGAACCGTTCCGTATTGCACGAGCACTTCTTGGGTACGAGCAGCGTTGCGGATCTGAATAAAGACGGCTGGCTGGACTTGGTGCTCGAACCGTTCGGACCCGAGCACGCGGGTGAAAAGGAAAAATTATTCATATACTACGGCGGTGCGGACGGATTTACGTCGACTAAAGCAGGGCGCCGGGTGGCTCTTGAAATGGACGGCTATGCACAGGAGCACATGGTGGCCGATTTCAATCGAGACCAGTGGATCGATATCGCCGTCACGACGCGATCGCTTGATTGCGTCCGCATTCTTTGGGGCGGACCCCAGGGTTACAACACACAACGCGAACAGCGTCTCAAGATATCGGGCCCGGTGGGTGTCGATGCAGCCGATTTCAATGGCGATGGCTGGCTCGATTTGCTGGCTGGAAGTTACAGCGATCCTCTATCGGGATATCGCGATATGGGCCTGGTCATTTTCTGGGGGGGCAGCGATGGTTACCGACATTCGGAGGCACAATGGCTGCCAGGGTTCTCGCCGCTCGGCCGGACGGTGGCCGACTTCGACGGAGATGGACATCTCGATCTCGTCTCGCCGCAGCACAGTGGTGAACTGACTCGCGAGGATCTCGCCTGTCACATTTACTGGGGAAGTCGCACGGGTTTTACAACTCGCGGCAGAACGACGTTTTTTTGTGATTCGGTTAACGACACGATGGCGGGAGATTTCAACGGTGACGGGCGCATCGACTTGGCGGTCAACGCCCATACACGACACGGTGATCATCGCACGCAATCGCGCATCTTCTACAACGACGGTCGGCGATTCGAAAACCCCACGATCCAAAAACTTCCCACAAACGGTCCGCATCTAATATGGGCGGAGGATGTCGGCCAAATCTATCATCGACGTTATCGTCAAGCGTTCGAGTCGCGAGTCCTTTCCTGGAAGAGTCCAGCCACTTCTGGAAAGCTGGCCGACAAAGCATCTCGACCGGACGGAACACGAGTTGTATTTTTTGTTCGGTCGGCTCCAGAAAACGAATCGCTCTCGAAGCGACCTTGGTCTGAAGTTACCGGAGGTTCCTTCGCGATTCAGCCTGTTGACCGCCAGATGCAGTATCGAGTGGAACTCCACTCCGACAATGGCGACCGCTATCCGATCCTTGATTCAGTCGACATCTCCCTGCAACCTTGAATGGAAGTCCATATGTATAGCATCGTTCGAGAAACTGAGTGGCATAGGCTTCCAGCCTGTGGTTCAGTGTTAGCTTACTCGGCGCATTTGCCTATTATTGGCTTGCTTGCTCTCGTTTCACAGTTCTCTGGTTGCACGCGCGACGTACCAACCAAAGTCACCGTGGGATTGACTCCGGTGCAATTTCAGGAATTGGCGGATTCAAAGGACAGTTCGCAGGCCGGGCCGTCGAGCCAATCAACTGAAGTGATCGTTGTTGGGGCTGGAATCTCCGGCTTGTCGGCGGCGCTTGAACTCGGCCGAAGCAGAGCGCGAGTAACGGTCATCGATATGTCTTCGATGTTTGGTGGACACGCGGTCATGTCGCAAGGAAGTGTGAGTTTGATCGGAACGCCAGATCAAGAACGGGCGGGCATTCATGATTCCCCCGACCTCGCATTCAAAGATTTTCATGCCTGGGGCGAAGATCCTGACACCGAATGGGTGCGCTACTATGTCGACAATTCGAAGCGCGAAATCTACGACTGGCTCAACGATCTTGGCGTGCGTTTCTCAGAGGTGCTGGCCTCATCGGGTAACACAGTCGCTCGCGAACACCAGCCTGTGGGACGCGGAATCGGATTGGTAGCACCCATCTATCGCGCTTGCCTTGAACTGGAGAATGTCAAGTTCGTTTGGAATTCAAAAGTTGACCAGTTGATATCAGAAGAAGGCCGAGTAATAGGGGTACAAGTCAGCAACACACGCGGGGACAATCAGCTCGAGTACCGCGGTAAGGCCGTGATTCTTGCCACCGGCGGATTTCAAAGCAATCTAGATATGGTGCGTGAATTTTGGCCAGCCCAGTTTCGTTTTCCCGAGAAAATCTTGGCTGGGTCAGGTCGCAACTCCGTCGGTTATGGGCACAAAATGGCCAAGTCGGTTGGCGGAGATCTGTTTCATATGGACTACCAATGGAATTACTTTACTGGCTTGCCTGACCCGCGTTATCCAGGCACCAACCTTGGCCTGAACTCGACGAATTTGTACGGGATTTTGGTGAACTCCGAGGGCCGTCGATTTGCGAACTTGCACGGCTGGGCCAAAGTAGTCATGCCCATTTTCCTCAAACAGGATAATGTAACCTGTTGGTGCATTTTTGATGAGCCCAACAAGCAGCACTTTTCTGTATCCGGAACCGACTGGGCTGATTTTCAAAAGGTCGAAAAACTGATCTTGCGGAATCCAGCGTTGGTCAAGAAAGCTGAGACGATCGAAGAGTTGGCGACACTGGCTGGGCTGCCGGAAAAGAATCTGATGGAAACCGTGAAGCGCTATAACGAATTAGTCGAATTGGGAGAGGACAAGGACTTCGGTCGATTTGGTCCGGGCAAGCCGGAGTTCTCAAACCAAGCATCCCCTAAGATTGCGACGCCACCCTTTTACGCCATGCAAACCTATACACTCACACGTAAAAGTATGGGTGGAGTGGCGATCGATTTACAGTGCCGAGTACTCGACAAACAGCGACAACCAATACCTGGCCTGTATGCCGTTGGAGAATTGGCGGGATTGGCGGGAATCAATGGTAAGTCGGCCTTAGAAGGAACCTTTCTCGGACCTTGCGTCCTAACGGGTCGTGTGGCGGCTCGCTCGGTGGCAAAAGAGATCCAGGATTCCGTTCAGCTTGAAATCGTTAGCGTGTCCAAATGTACGGAGTGCCACGACATGAAGGTATTGATTTCACAACCTCGCGAAGGCTACTGGCACTTCGAAAAGGTCCACCGTGTGACCGAAGAAAAAGGATTGGACTGTCGTCATTGTCACGGCGAACTATCTCCCTATCGGGAAGAACATCATCGTATCCACAGTCAGTCGTTGACTGCAAGTTGCATTTCATGCCATACGGGACGGGAGTAGAGCCGATGAACGCCTGGAAGTGCGCATTAGAATTGGATGGCCAGCGAAACCCGATCGCTGGAAGTACAGCGGATTTGGCAGAAGCCATTGGACGCGCGGCTGACCTTCGGATCTATACAGAGTTCCTGCATAACGAACATATCGACGTCGACTCACCCAGCAACGAACGAATCCGCGAAGTTGCCGAGTTCGGTATCACCTACCGAGTCAACCAAAAGTGGGTCGCAGGCATTATGAGCTTACGACAGCCGATCGAGCTGCCCAACGGATTTGGTCCACGGTCTTCGATGTCGTTCTTCATGTACAACCAGGACGGCACACAAGCGATTGCGAGACCGTATCTGGACGGCGGTCCAGTCGAGGCGACGTTTGGCCCATCGCCATCTGTATCACCTACCAACATGCCCAAGTACCATGTGCTCGACAGTTGGGATGCGGGAACGAACGCGCCTAGCCAGAATTTCATCTATGACTTTGACCGATTCCGTTACTGCGTCAACGACTCGTGGCGCGAAGTGTTCGCTCACTCCGCCGACGGTACGGTTACCTCAGGATCGCTCGACCAACTGGTCGATGCATTCTCTTCAGGCTGCGCGATCAAGCTTGGCGTCAGCGATCTTTGCGCGGACTTGGGTGGCGATCCGATGAGCGTCGTGGATCACGAGATCTTCGTGCATGGTGGATCCGCGTATTACTATACGGAACAGAGATTATTCATTATCGGTTCGCACCCGCTAGTGAGAGTCCGTCCGAACGTACCCATGCGGTACGCGAGCCGCAACTGGGACTTTGGCTGGCTGATGTTGCGCAGCGATGGGCGAGTTGTCTATCGCCGTTGCGATCCCTATTCCCTCAAGTTCTCCGATCACATTTCGCAGCGCGCGATTCGCTGGTTCGTACGCTAAATCAACGTACGTGGGTCTCATTGGCTCATCTCTGCCCTTTGATTTTTTTGCGTTCTGCTCGATCCATGAGTTTCGGCGCTGGATAACCATTCTTGCGAGTTCGTTCACCTTCTTCTCGTCTCAAGCTGGTGTATTCTACGCGGTAGCTGGTCAACCTCAAGTCATCGACGCTCGTCATTCGCGCAATGGCAAGCGGCGGCACAAAACCAAGGTCCGAACCCGCGAGTTGCTCTCGGCAGCCGATTGAGTGTTGGCTGACTTAGTTCTCCAAAGTATTCGCTACGAAGCCGCAGAGTCACAGAGAACCTGCAAGAGGCCAAATCATCAACAGAGTTGATACGCACTCGGCTGGTCCAAATTCGATAACAGTTTCAAGAATCAAGCTTCGGGCGCGCTCGCGCCAACTGGTTTGACTGATCGAATTCGTTTTCGCACTCTTAGAAACGCCCAATTGCCAGTTTGCGAACCTCCAACAAATGCTGCGTCCCCGGTGCCCTGCTGCCCCAATACAACTTTCGTACCCAGTGACGAACGATGGCGCCAAACTGCTGTCCAGGTTCAGCCGCGACCTGATTGTGATAAAGTGACTTGAAGATTTTGAGACTTCCTTGAGCAACGTGATGGGATATCGATCATGCGGAATGAAAATCTTTGGTGCGCTGTCTGTGCACTGGTTCTCGATCTGTCGCTCGCCTGCGGGGCGTTGGTCTTGGCCGAGGACGTGCGACGTATTCCCGTCGGGCAGAGACAACTGTTCCTGGATGACAACGCGATTCAGCGGATCGAGAATCTCCAGCGGACCTTGCATCAACCACAAAAGCGTGGCGCGGTCATTCGGAGCGCGAATTCCGCTCAAACGATTCAGACTCGTGCCGCGCCGGTATGGGATCCCGTTGCGAAACAGGTCAAGTTGTGGGTCATGGGTACCGATGAACCGTTGCGATTGAGCAATGATGGACTGCATTGGTCGCCTGGTCCCAAGCCCAATCTGAAATTCGACCACGCAGTGTTCGATCCGCGTGATGCCGATCCGGCGCGGCGATTCAAGGCAGCGCTGATCAACGCAGGCTTCGCGGTATCTGCGGACGGCGTTCAGTGGACGAAGCTGGATGTCCCAGCCATTCAGAGTTCTGATGAGGCTAACCTGAGCTACGATCCGCAACAGGGCCTGTTTATTCATTCGGTCAAGCGCCGCGGTTCGTTTGGGCGATCGGTGGCGATCGCCACCAGTCGAGATTTTAAGTCTTGGGACGACTACGGCGTCGTGTTCCACGCCGACGAAATCGATCAGGAATTGGGCCGCAAAAATATCCAAGCGCGCACTGCCGATCCAACGTTGCAGCAGACATTCCACAACGCTCCGCAGTCGCAAAATGTCGATGTCTATAACATGGGAGTGTTTTACTATGAAGGCATATACATCGGGATGCCTGCGATGTTCCACGCGACTGGGCCTGTGCCAAATTATCCAAACACCGACGGATTTCATCTGATCCAATTGGTGTGCAGCCGGGACTTGAAATCATGGGATCGGCTGGGGGACCGCAAGACGTTTATTGGGCCTTCACGTCTTGCCAGCGGTGCTTACGATCTCACGCAAATCCTGCCGCCATCGGCCCCGGTGCTGATGGATGACGAGCTGTGGTTCTACTACACGGGACTCAAGTACCGCGCCAATTTCACATACCTGGGAACATATCCTGAGGGCAAGACAGTCCCGATACCTGGAAGGGACCGTGACGTCGGTGCGATCTGTCTGGCCGTGTTACGCCGCGACGGATTCATCTCGCTCGATGCGGGCGAAGAACCCGGCACACTGCTGACCAAACCGTTTGAACTTGAGGGTTCGTCGCTACATTTAAATGTGGAAGCCACCTCTGGTTCTGTTGAATTGACGGTTATGGACAGTTTCAACCAGATCGTTGCTGTCGCCGAGACGCTCACTGAGGACCAACCCAACGCGGCGATCCGCTGGAAGTCTGGCAGTTTGGAGAACCACAAAGGAAAGCTAGTGAGTCTGCGGTTGTCGCTGCGCAACGCGAGCCTCTATTCCTTCTGGCTTGAAAACTGAGTTTCCACACCTTCGGCGAATATTTAACTTCGAATTTTCTGTCGTTGTTCCTCAGATTCCATTTAAGTGAACTACTGGATTGATAACTGTCCGACTATGTGAACTGAATCGAATAGAGCGCACAGTTGCGCATGGCCAAACGCAATCGCACGGGTTGATTGGCTAGTTCGCCCAGACTCCTTCCGTCCCAAGCCATTTCCTGTTTACCACTCTCAAGCAGTGCAGTCGATTTGTCCAAAGAAAAGCCATCGATTGTACCGCCCGATTGGTCAAGAAGCGCGGCTTTCAACTCGCACTCGTCGAAACTCCGCCGCGTCGTACCGCGGTCTTGTGGGTTCGAGGCATCGATGTCGATGACCAGCTTCGAACCGCTAAAGATCATCGGCCTGGTCACAATCGTGGCCTGGTCGGGACCGGCTAGCAATCCCAGCCAACGATCTTCGGGCAGCGTTGCCAAGGCGATCGATACTCGTCCACGCCCCAAGCGGTTTACTTCGCCATGCGCGCCGCTGAAGGCACCATAAAACAGCCAATGTTTACCGGCGTGGGTGATGGGACCGCTCATGTCCTGGTAGCCGGCGTCGTACGTACCGATCTCTCCTCGCACCATGAAAGGCGTATGCCTGTCAATCCAATTCCAATGATAATTGTCGCGACTGCTCAGCAAATAGACGCCCCAAGTTTGTTCGTGCGTTTGATGAACCATCAACAGGCCGACATAAAAATCGCCACATCTGCTGGCAACGAATTGTCCATATTGGAAGTCGACTCGGTCTTCGTCGTCCGGCGCGAGCATGACCTGCGTCGGTGTCCAATGAATAAAATCGTCGCTCTCCGCGTATCCGATGGTGCGAATGTGGCGGTGAATGCCGACGCCATTTATCTCGCGAGCCAGCGGATGCCCAGGCCTGGGATAGGCAACATATTTGTTTTTTCGCTCATCCCAACCGAACAGCGTGGGAGCGTCGGCCAGATTTGTACCGTGACGGATTACAGGGTTACCGCTGTACAACTCCCAATGCACGCCGTCGGGCGAGAAGGCCACTGCCACACCGCCATTGCGATTGGCAGGCTGTCCATTTTCCAATTCACCGAAGGCCTTGAACCGTTTCTTGGGATCGGTCTCGTGTGGGTCCTTGATGACGTTGTTAATGGTCAGATCAATGCGGCGATCGAAGGCGGCCAAGATGTTGTTGCGTTTGGAGCCGTTGTATTCGTAAATACCCAACTCGGGCTTTTCCCAATGGTATCCGTCGCGCGAGATGGCATAACACCAACCTTGATGATTGTTCTTGAATACCCGCGGCAAATACCACAACTTGAACAGTTGGTCATCTGGATCGTATAGGCTCGATTGCGCGTCGAGTTGAATACCAGGCAACGCATCGGGCGATTCTAGCTCCCAGGGGCGATCTGCGACCAAGATCGGGTTGTTAACATGCTTCTCTGGTCGCCACACGAATTTGGAAATACGGCTATGCTCGTGCAGTAGCAGGTCATCAAGAAAGAGCTGCTTTCGATTTCCCACGTCAATAATACCGGGCGTCCCAACTCGCGCCGGTGTAAAAAGTGGTGGTGCCGCGGAAGCAATTCCGGCTGCCGCTAAATTGCCAGTCATGGACCAAAGGAAATCACGCCGTTGCATATTCTTCTCACCCCAGGCTACTGGTTAAGTTTTAAATTTAGCTAACGAATAGACAAGAAGCATAAGTGCAGGTAGCGTTGGTATTCTATCCGAGAGTCTACTATCATGCATCGATTCAACAGGTGCAAACCGCAAGTGGGATGGCTTGTCACAAGAATACTCCTTTCGATCATGGAGATCTATTATGAAACTTGGCCTTGCGTTTCTAGCGTGCCTATGTTCCTTTCCATTAGCTAGATTGAGCGCGGTTCCCTTCACCGTAAAGTTCGCTGACCTGCTCGCCCAGCTTGTCTGCTTCTTCGAGCGCACCGGAGGATGCTTCCGGAACGTCATTCTGATACGCACTCGGCTGTGCCAAATTCGACAACAGTTTCAAGAATCAAGCTTCGGGCGCGCTCGCGCCGACTGGTTTGACTGATCAAATTCGTTTTCGCACTTTTTGAAACGCTCAATTGCCAGTTTGCGAACCTCCAACAAGTGCTGTGTCCCCGGTGCCCTCCCCGGTGCCACCTCCCCAACGAGGTGGGCTTGTTGTACGGACGTTACTCTATGTATCAGGGCTCTTCGCATTGTACGTAGCGTGCAAACCGATCGCAGGCGGCGTGATCAACAGGCATTTCGCGACGACCCTGCGTGTTGCGGCTGTTCCTGCTTCGATTGGCGGACTAGGAGTTATCCATGGATACATTAGTGTGGCATTTGCGATACTTGCAATTCCTGCAGGAGTTGGGACCCTTGGAATCCCTCACTTGGTTATTTGGGCTACGTTCTTGGTAGGTGCGACCTTCTCACTGATTGCGGCGACTATCGTTATCGCCATCGAATGTACATCTAGGTTGAGGCATTTGGACTAGGCTTTCTGACTGCGGCGAAGCTTTTTGGACATTAGTCCCTGCTGATCAGCTTCGTATCCGGATGCGCGGCGAACCAGCCGAACCAGAATGCGCGATGGGCTGGAAGTCGAGGGCATGGGCGTCCAGTTGTCGCGTGGGTCAGGTTATGCTCTGAGATGGTCCAGCGTTCTCCTGACGTGTCGATCACCAGACCAGTCTCCATACGAGCGAACTTTACTCCACCTGTCGAATAAGCTCGATTGGCACCTGTGTCGTCAGTGACCACTACAAAATTCTCATCATTCAATGACTCATGAAACAACTGATGAGACCGGAGAAACTCAAGCGAAATGGCTAACGGTGCCGCGCCAGCCTTTCTGACGATAAACACTTCGTCCTTGTTCTTCAGTCGCGAGTCGCTCGCGGGGACGTCGAACATCAAATCGTCGGTGGCAAAGTAATCGCTATACGCCACACCCTCGCCGTAATCACGTTGATGGCCGGTATTGAGCGACAGCACGCGGGTGTGAGGATGTAGACGTTTCCACTCTCCCCAAGTCGTGGTCACGACATGATAAGGCTGGAGACGAATGCCCTCACCGACCAACGGACCTACGCAAGGTTCACCTTCCAGTGTTGACCATAACGATTTCGTTCCATGGTCATACATCAGCTTGTTCGATCTATAGAGGAATCCGCTGGTCCCCAATTCATAATGTGTTCCATCGAATTCGGTCTTGTAGACGATCATCGAGCCGCACAGCGTACAGTAGACTCCGTTCAGCGAGAGCCCGCCGATGACATCTTTCACCATTTCGTGCCACGCGAGAATGCGTTTGGGATAAGCACGGGCGTCGCTTCCGACCGCGATGCCGAACACTATATCGGTATCCGCCAGATACGTTGCCTGCTCAGTTGAAATCATCTCCGGGTTCTTCAGCGGAGGGATACCGTCGCGCTTGACGCCACCCCAGCGAATTTCGTCCAAACGAATTGTGGCGTTGTCCGCCTGTCGGAAATACTCGGCAAAACGCGAATCGATCTTCGCGTAGAGCTGTGATTTGAAACGGCTGTATTGGGGATGTGGTTGGTACTTCGCATTCCAGATGTCTCGATCCCACGCGGTTGAATTCTCGCCGTGGTCAACTCCCGCCTTCTCTTTCAAGATGACCAACAAGCGGTTGGCGAGTGGACTGCCCCATCCCAGTCGGCTGATCTCCATCAACATGGCCGACTGACCGGGATGCCAACGATTCTCGATTTCCGTCAAGCCCTGCTGAATGCGATCCATGTCACCTGACAGCAAACCGAGAAATGCGTCCACGGAAGCCGGCGAGCCAGCGGGATCGGACGAAGCACTCCGGTCATTGGTACTTTTTGAAAGAGAGCTTGTTGTTCTAGATGTACAGCCTGAAGTCGTAACGACGATGGCTAGCAGTAACGCGCAATGAACGTGGCTGACCATAGGTATTCTCCCCGATTGTATTCGCCACATGCGGTCGACTTTTTAAGACCGCAAAATGATGTAGACTATTGTCCGCCTGGCCCTGGCGACCCGTCAAGTCCAAGAGCTTCAAGCGCCGGTCGTTGGCAGGCTGAATTCCAACTGGACATCAGTAGTACCGGCCGAGTCATCGCAAATCTGGCTTCGTAGGCTGGGACATACTGGCCGCTGAGATAGACAAGATGAGGCGGCGTGTCCAAGTCAAGATTCTATGCGTTTATTTGGAGACCAAATCGAAGTTTTTTTCCAAAGGGAGCAGGGGGCAGAAAGTTGCGTATTTCGGCAAGTTCTAAGCCGCTGATTATTGACAAACTTGATAGAGAGAGAGTGTGTGTGTGCAGTTTTTATGTTTGAATCTCGTGAGGCCACGTTGAAGTTACACATCGGTTCAGCGGGGGATCGAGGCGTTGCAAGCTAGCATGGCCTCGCAGGAACAGCCATCGTCGACTCGCGAGTTTGCAGAATGCCAGGAGCCAGTTGAACCTAGCCAGCAGAACCCCAGCGAACGACGGGCTCGAGATGCACATTTGGCACCGCTGACGATCGACGAGTTACGGGATGCGATTGGAGCATGTTGTAGTGGGAACGGATGCCGAGCCAGCGACAAGGGATTCTTGCCGATGCCAGTGGCGTCGTACTTGGAGTTGCTAGACTGGACCGCACGATCCATTCGGGGCGACAAGCGAGGCTCGACACCTGCGAGTGCACTTGCGATTTTCGAGCGTCTGGGGATAAGTGGCGAATTTTGGTGCGAATTGGTGCGAGACTTCGGTCGGTTATTCTACGCGGTAGCTGGTCAACCTCACGTCATCGACGCTCGTCATTCGCGCAATGGCAAGCGGCGGCACAAGACCAAGGTCCGAACCCGCGAGTTGCTCACAGCAGCCGATTGAGTGTTGGCTGACTTCGTTCTCCGAAGTAACCCGGATTATTCACGATGACTGCGTTGTTTCTCGTAAGTGATTAGTGCGTAACTCTATGCGATGATTCGGCAAAATGCAGGCTGCGTTTCGTAACCCGAAGCGTGAGCGAGGGATCTGCCATGCATCCCTCGCTCACGCTTCGGGTTATGAATAATCGTGGCTGACTTTTGGTCGGCTGTTGTCTGCCGGTTTACGTGAACGGAAGTATCCGCAGTGCCCGTTCATGCTCTCGCGCACGTACGCATTCCCCACAGCCCACATCTCAAGGTACAATTGGGGTTTGGTTTTCATGACTGCGAAGATGAGCGACGTCTGTCAGTTCGCGCGGGAGATTGCAGAGAGTAACGATGGCCAACCGACGAGAATCAGTGTCGTATGAAAAGCATCTGGGCATCTGGTCCTCAGCCTGCCAGCTTTTCGCGATTACATCTCGCCGCTGCCTCTTGCTGTTCGTTTCGATGACGTCGTCGCTTTCGTTCGGTCAAACGGACTCGGACGATCGAGTTCGATACAACCGTGACGTGTTGCCAATTCTTGCGGACAATTGCTTTGCTTGCCACGGACAGGACCGGAACAAGCGCGAGGCGGGTTTGAGACTTTATGAGCGATCTGGCGCAACGACGATGCTCGAGTCGGGCGCCCAGCCGATCGTGCCGAGTGATCTCGAGCGTAGCGAACTGTGGAAACGCGTCTCGACTGAAGATGAGCAGCGGATCATGCCACCAGCGTCGACCGGCAGGCGGCTCAATGCGGCACAGCGAGATACACTTCGTCGCTGGATCGAGCAAGGCGGGCAGTACGAGCCGCATTGGGCATACATGCCGCCGCAACCGATCGACCCGCCTATCGACGCGGGCATCAGTTCTCCGATCGATCACTTTGTTCGTGCTCGGCTGGCCGAGGAAAACATCGTGCCGTCGCGTCCCGCGGATCGTGCGACGCTTGTCCGTCGCTTGACGCTCGATTTGACCGGACTGCCGCCAACATTGCTGGAAGTCGACGCATTCGTCAATGACACGCGCGAGGATGCTTATGAACGCGTAGTCGATCGACTGCTCAGGTCCGAACACTTTGGCGAGCGCTGGGCGCGTTGGTGGCTCGACTTGGCTCACTATGGCGACAGTGACGGTTACCTACAAGATTTCATTCGGCCAGTCGCGTGGCGATACCGTCAATGGGTCGTCGATGCGTTCAATCGCGACCTGCCATTCGATCAGTTTACGGTCGAGCAATTGGCTGGCGATTTGCTGCCACGTGCAACTGCCGCCCAGCGGATGGGAACCGGATTCTTGAGAAATACTTTGAGTAATCGAGAAGGCGGAGCCGATCTGGAAGAGTATCGAGTACGACAGGTGATCGACCGCACAGTGACAGTCGGGACGACTTGGCTGGGGCTGACCATCGCTTGCGCGGAATGTCACGACCACAAATTCGACACGATTTCACAGCTCGAGTTCTACCGGCTTTACGCTTTCTTCAATAACGCGGACGAAGTGAACTTCAACGCTCCGTTGCCTGGCGAATACGAACCTTACGGGTCGGCCAAGTCCGAGTACGATCGCAAGCGTGCCGAACTGCTCGCACCTGTAGCCCAGCAAATTGCCGAACTGCAAGCCGATTGGGAGCGACGAATGTTGCATACCGAAGCGCATCCAGGTGAGGATTTTTCATGGGATCGCACGTTGGAGTTGTTGGGTTTGCAATGGGGTCAGAATCTTGGCGAGGGGCAACTCGAGGGACTGAACATCATCAAGACTCCGCTGGCCGAAAGGACTCTGGACCAGCGCGACCGGTTGCTCGACTATTTTCTTCGAGCCGCGCCGTCGACGTACAACCAGCGATTCGCCGAGTTGAAAGTGAGTGAACTGAGAACCAAGCTCGATGCACTCACCAAATTGTTGCCACCGGTGACGCGTGCACCTGGAATGATGAATTCGCCGGTGAAGCGAACGACGAACATTCACGTGCGTGGCGACTATCGACGAAAAGGAGACGCGATCCAAGCGGATACATTCTCGGTAATGCCACCTCTAAAACATGACGGAGAACCAGACCGCTTGGCGCTGGCACGTTGGCTAGTATCGCGGGAACATCCGTTGACGGCCCGAGTAACCGTGAACCGGTTGTGGCAAGAATTGTTCGGGCGTGGATTGGTCGCAACGTCCGACAACTTCGGCGTGCGTGGAGATCGACCGTCGCATCCCGAGCTGCTCGACTGGTTGGCGCTTCAATTCCAGCGCGACGGCTGGAGCATCAAATCGATGTTAAAGCGAATCGTGATGTCGCAATCGTACCAGCAATCGTCGGTCGCTCGGCCTGACCTTGTGACGCGCGATCCGCTGAACCAACTCCTCGCGCGGCAAGTTCGGTTGCGGTTATCAGCAGAAGCGGTGCGCGATGCGACGCTGGCCGTCAGTGGATTATTGAATCGAAACGTGGGCGGGCCAAGCGTCAAACCGCCTCAACCGGCCAGTGTTTCCAAGGAAGGCTATCGCAATACGTGGGAAGCCAGCACCGGCGCGGACCGCTATCGCCGCGGCTTGTACACCTTCATTCAGCGCACATCTCCGTTCGCACAGTTTGTAACATTCGATTTGCCGGACACCAGTCGCAGTTGTACGCGTCGCGAACGATCCAACACACCAATTCAGGCGCTGAACCTGTTGAACGACCCGGTATTTCTCGATGCGGCCAAAGCACTGGCCAAGCGCATTCATCGCGAAGCCCGTGCCGACGACAAATCGCGATTGGCGCATGCATACCTGCTTGCGCTATCTCGTCCGATCCAGCCGGCGGAATCGCAACGGTTGCTCGCTTATATTCATCAACAGCGAACTCTGCTGCATGGCGACGCGACATCGGCCAGTGAACTGACGGAAGGACTCGCATCGGGCGTGGATGCCGCGTGGGTTGCGCTGGCCAGCGTGTTACTGAACCTCGACGAATTCATCACACGGGAGTAGCGCAATGCACTACATTCACTCTCGCCGAGAATTTCTTGCTCGCAGTTCGTTTGGATTCGGAGCGATTGCTCTGAGTCACCTGCTGGCCCGCGACGGATTGGCGGCTCCGTCATCGACGCATTTCGCGCGGCGTGCCAAGAACGTGATCTTCTTGTTCATGATGGGCGGCCAGTCGCACGTCGATCTGTTCGACGAAAAGCCCAAGATGGCGGAGCTGCACGGTCAGCCGATGCCATCGAGCCTGGTCGAACCAAAAAAGAGCGCCACCGGCGGCATACTGGAAACTGTGCTGGCAAGTCCGCGCAGGTTTCAGCCCCGTGGAAACTGTGGCATGGCGCTGTCCGACTTGATGCCACACACTGCTCGAATTGCGGACGACATCTGCTTGGTGCGATCGATGCACTGCGACCAGCCTAATCACGACCCGGCTCAGTTGCTGTTGCATTGTGGTACGCCGCTGTTTGGAAATCCGAGCATCGGCGCGTGGGTGAATTACGGATTGGGGAGCGAGTGTCAGGAAATGCCGGGCTACCTCGTGCTCCTTTCGGACGACGGACACGGTTTGGAGGGCGCCGGCAGTTCGTTGTGGAGCAGCGGCTTCATGCCATCGTCGTATCGCGGCGTCTCGTTTCGCAATTCGGGCGATCCGATCCTGCATCTCAGCCGCCCGCGCGGCATCAACGCGTCCACTCAGCGCGCGAGGTTGGATGTGCTCCGCGACTTGAACTTGCTTCATCGCGAGCGGACAGGCGATACCGAGATCGAGTCACGCATCGCGGCTTACGAGACTGCTTTTCGGATGCAGAACGCCGCTCCCGAGTTGCTGGACTTGCGGCAAGAAACCGCCAAGACACTGGCCAGTTACGGCGTGGATGTGGAACCGACTCGCTCTTTTGGCACGAATTGTCTGCTGGCGCGGCGCATGGTCGAACGTGGAGTCCGCTTTGTGCATTTGGTACACAGTTCCTGGGACCATCACAGCGAACTGAATCAGCGGCTGGCTCTGAATTGCGGCATGACGGATCAACCTGCGGCAGCCTTGGTTCAGGATCTCAAGCAGCGCGGGTTGCTCGACGAAACACTGGTCGTGTGTGCCGGCGAGTTCGGTCGCACACCGATGGGCGAAGTGCGCCGCGGCAGTACCGCTGGCAAAGAGGGACGCGATCATCACCCCAATGCGTTCAGCATCTGGCTGGCAGGTGGCGGCGTGAAGCCGGGCTACGTCCACGGGCGTACTGACGACTTTGGGTTCGATGTCGTCGAGCAACCTGTTCACGTGCATGACTTGCAAGCCACCATTTTGCATTTATTAGGCATCGACCACGAACAACTTACCTATCGCCATACCGGCCGCGATTTTCGCTTGACCGATGTGGCGGGACGAGTCGTTACGGAGATCTTGTCATGAAGCCTGGCGAGCCAGGAACCAGCGCGAACCTGCGCTCAGGTTCAGAACTCCGAACCAGCAAGAGTTCTCACCGACGTTTTTGTCCTGACCATGACTCTAGTTGTGCGGGTCGCCGATCGTCGCGCCGCGCCTTTCTCGCAACCGCCGCCGCTGTCACGGCGCTACCTGCCGTTTCTGTGGCTGTTGACAAGCCCGCGAGAAAAATTCGGTACATCGACATTCACACGCACTTGGGCGCGTTTCATTTCGGTCGCGAGTTGACTGCCGAGTTGTTGCTGCGATTCATGGATGAACACGAGATTGAGAAGGCGTGTGTACTGCCGCTGATCTCTCCCGAGTCGGCTCCTGTGGCGCAACCCGTCTCGACGGCGATCGCCGCGTACAGACAGTACCCAGAGCGAATCATTCCGTTCTGCACAGTCGACCCGCGCGCGGTCACCGCTCCGGGCCAACGCGCCGGACATGTGGTCGGCGTGAAGGGCATCATCGACATCCTCAAGCGATACCAAGATGCCGGCTGTCGAGGTTTGGGCGAGCACAAGACCGGACTGTGGATCGATGCTCCACAGCAGATGATGTTGTACGAAGCTTGCCAGTCGGTCGATCTGCCGATCTTGTTTCATCTGGACGACATTCGCAATCCCGACGCGCCTGGCCTGCCGCGTTTGGAAAACGTACTCAAGTCGTTTCCAAAGTTGCCGCTGATTGGCCACGCGGCGGGATTCTGGGCCTCAATCAGCGGCGATGCGACGTTCGAGGACTTTGGCCGCTATCCCGAAGTTCCGAAACCGGTTACGCCCGGCGGCGCGCTCGACCGACTTATGGCCAAGTATCCCAATCTCTACGGCGATCTCTCGGAACCCGGCGGCGAAAAGGCCATCGCCCGTGACAAAGCCTTCGGGCGCGAATTCCTGATTCGTCGCGCGGATCAATTGCTGTTCGGCACCGACGTCCTGATGCCCGCCCAGGCGATTCCGCAGTTCGCGCTTTTCGATTCGTTGAACCTGCCCGAGGACGTTCAGTACAAGATCTTCCGAGGGAACGCCATCAGTCTGCTAAAATTGCAAGGATGATGACTTTCGCAGCGATTGCAATGGTCCCGCAGCTGCGATTAATTCCAACCCAAAATGCCTTCGTCAAAGAACAAAAATCCTAAACAGCCGCGCCACCAATCAGGTAAGAAACCTCTTTCGAATCCAGTTCTTCAAACTTCGGATGAGCGGCCGAACCGCGATTTTCCCGTTTGGCGGACTACTTCGCCGTGGCGCAGTGTTCAAGCCTATTGGCCGCTCGTGTGTGTGTGGGTTGTTTCCTTAGCTTACCTTGCGACGCGATCCGATCATGGCTGGATTCCGCACGACGAAGGGCTGCTAGCGCAAACGGCGGAGCGGGTGCTCCAAGGCCAGTTGCCTCATCGCGATTTCGATGATCCGTACTCCGGTGGACTGGCGATGTTACACGCGCTTGCTTTTGGGGCGTTCGGACGAGACTTGTACTCGATGCGAATCATGTTGGCCGGCTTTTCGCTGGCCTCAGTTCCTTTGATGTACTCCATGACCCTGCGCGTCGCGTCGCCGATTGTCGCGGCTGTAGTGACCTTTGCCACTGTTGTGTGGAGTGTTCCAAACTATTTTGCTTCGCTGCCGTCCTGGTACAACCTCTATTTCGCAGTATTCGGTACCTGGTCGATGATCAGGTTCATCGAGACAGGCCGCAGGCGATGGTTGATATTGTCTGGAGCAATGGGCGGACTTTCGATCTTGATCAAGGTTTCGGGTATATTCTTTGTAGCCGCCGGTTTTGTGTACTTGCTTTTTCGTGAGCAAGAACAGGCCAATCGAGACAAGAGTTCGTCCGAGCGTAGGAAGCTGCTCTTTCCGAGTGCGTCGTCAGCGGCTGCGGGAATATTAGTCGTCGCGGTAATCGTGCTGGTGCGACAGCGGCTGACGACGATGGATATCGCATTGTTTGTAACCCCCGCGTTTGTGCTGGCCGGCGTGGTATGGTGGAACGAGGTACATGTTCGCCAAAGAGATGATCGCGGTCGATGGTTGCGACTGGTCACACTGTATGTTCAGTTCAGCCTCGGAGTCGCATTACCGTTGCTGTGTTTCGCGATTCCTTATGCGGTCACAGCCAGCTTGGATAGCGTCCTGTATGGTAACTTCGTCTTGCCGCAAAGGAGAATGAAGTTCGCATCCAATGCGCTACCATCCCCGACGACTTTGATTTCGATGTTACCGCTGAGTTTATGCTTTCTTCCCTTGCGTGGGCAAGTCCGATGGATAGCGCGGTGTCACGTGGCCGCGGTTTTAGCTGTGCCTTGCTTAATGGCGATTCTTGCGGGAGGGAGTTTACTCGTCTACAGCGGCTTTTGGAGTTCACTGCGCCCGATGGTCCCGCTGTTCACATTGATCGGTGCTTGGCGAGTGGCGACGTGGCCAGTTCAGATAGATGAGCACGATCGATGGCGCGAAGTTCTCTTCTGGGTGTTGTCTGTCACGGCCATGGTCAGCTTGGTTCAATATCCGTTTTCTGCGGGGATCTATTTCTGTTACACCGCACCGATGGTGATACTGGCTGGGTTGTACGTGGCCAAGAGCGTTACGAGTTCATCCGGTAATCTTCAGCTTTGTTTGTTGTTGACCTACTTGGCGTTCGGCTTCTTCTGGCTGAACAATAACTACATTCAGTCGTTTGGCAATTTGCCCGTTTTTGTAAACACCAATCATTCATTGGAACTTGAAAAAGCGGGCCTGCGTGTGGCGGGATTCGATGTGCCAGTGTATCGTGGGATCGTGCGCCGAGTCCAGTTGCAATCGACTCCTGGAGAGCCTATATACGCCTCGACGGACTGTCCGGAGATTTACTTCCTGTGCGACAGGCGCAATCCTACTCGAACCATTTACGATTTTTTTGATGCAGATTTCGAATCCAATCCGGAAGGACGGGCCGAACGCTTGTTGAAGATGATCGACGAACAGCGGATCAAGGTGGCGGTGCTGCGTTGGGGAGGAGAATTCTCCGGACCGCCTCACGCGCGGTTGGTACAAGGGCTCCGATCCAGATTCACACAAGCCGAACACTTTCGTTTCTTCCCAGACGATTCCAATCAGAGTCAACCGGATTTCAGCGTCCTGTGGCGCGATTAGTTTGATGCTCAAACGACTAAGCGGAATAATGCGGAACACGACGGCCTACCGATTGTGGCAGGCTCCTTTCGCGGATGCGAAATTGGCTCCGATATTGCGCCTCAACGATCTGTCGGCGATTCGGCGAGTGTTGGATGTGGGTTGCGGACCTGGCACGAATTGCAAGTACTTTGCGAGCTGTGATTACACGGGCTTGGATATCAATCCGCAGTATATTCAATATGCTCGACGAAAGTACGGACGCAATTTCATCGTCCAGGATGTTTGCACGTTTCAAGCACCCGCCGAAGATCGCTACGATTTCGTGTTATCGAACAGCTTACTGCATCACTTGGACGACTCAGCCGTACATCGCATTCTGACGCAACTGGCCCATCTGCTGTTGCCAAGCGGATGCGTGCATATCATCGACCTGGTATTGCCCGATAAAGTCGGCGTACCGAGATGGTTGGCGGCTAACGATCGCGGCGATTATCCACGCAAGTTGGAAGTGTGGCGCGAAATCTTTGAAGCCCACTTCACCAGCGTTGTGTTCCAACCGTTTCCGGTCACCTTGCTGGGTCTCGAACTTTGGGCTCTAGTTTATTTCAAAGGAGGACCGAAGCCTTGAGTGCGAACCCGCGCATCTCGATTGCCACCCCAGTGTACAACGAGGAATCGATCGTCGAAGAACTGATTCACCGATGTTTGGCGGTCCTCGATCGCATCGCGGGAGGACCGCACGAAATCGTCTTGGTGGATGACGGCAGCGACGATCGTACTTGGCAGTTGATTCGAGAGGCATCGGTGCGAGATGCGCGAATCGTGGGCGTTTCGCTGTCGCGCAATTTCGGTCATCAAGCGGCGATTGGCGCGGCGCTAGATCATGCTTCAGGGGACTTCGTGGTGGTCATGGACGGCGATTTGCAGGACCCGCCGGAAGCGATCGAACAACTGCTGGCAGAGGCTCAGCGGGGATTCGATGTCGTTTACGTGGTGCGGATTAAACGCAAGGAGAGCCTTTGGCTGAGATTAAGCTATTCGCTGTTCTATCGCCTGGTGGCGGTGCTAGCCGATTTGAAATTGCCGGTTGGTGCCGGAGACTTCGCCATCATGTCGCGCCGAGTTGCGGACCTGGTACGTCGATCCCCCGAGCGACAGCGCTATCTGCGTGGCCTGAGAACGTGGTACGGATTCCGGCAAAAAGGCTTGGAAATCGAACGCGATGCGCGATTTGCGGGCAAACCCAAGTACAACCTGAGACGTCTGCTTCGCCTGGCATTCGATGGCGTGTTCGCGTTCTCCGTAATGCCCATTCGATTAGCCACAGCTTGTGGTATGCTGGCCGTCTCCTGTTCGGTATTGTTCGCCATTTACGCGCTGTGCGTCAAGATTTTCTGGGGGCAATCGCCTGTTGGCTTCACCGCGATCATCTTCGCCATCACGTTTCTGTCTGGAGTACAGCTTCTATTCCTGGGAGTTATTGGCGAATATATTGGCCGCATTTACGAAGAAGTCAAACAGCGACCACATTACGTTGTTCAACAGGTAGTGGGAAGTCGCACCTGCACGACTGACGCACCCGCCAGTCCACCAAATCAATCGACTTATTCGAATGACGAGCCGTCCGTGAAAACGGACGCGGCTGGCAATTTACTCCAAGTCGCCGAAGTTGGGAATTCTCAGAATGGAGCGTGAATACGGCCAGCTTTACGAGCGACTCTATCGCGAACACTGGTGGTGGCGGGCCAGAGAAGAGTTCTTGATGAGGCAATTGCGGTCGCTGGACCTGCCACCGCATCCGAGAGTTCTCGATGTGGGTTGCGGTAACGGTTTGTTCTTCGACAAGCTTTCGACGCTTGGCGGAGAAGTGGAGGGAATCGAGTCGGACGCGGCCCTTGTCTCGTCCGGTGGACCGCGCAACATCCACATTGGCCCGTTCGATCGGACGTTTGCCCCAGACAAGCGTTACTCGTTGATCCTCATGCTGGACGTTCTCGAGCATTTGTCCGAGCGCGAGGCCGCATTAGAGCACGCTGCCACTTTGTTGGAACCGGGCGGATACTTGATTGTTACCGTCCCGGCGTTTCTCTGTTTGTGGACGACTCACGACGACATCAATCATCATTACACGAGGTATACCAAGGCTACGTTTCTCAATGCGGCTGCCGGTGCCCCAGTATCGATCGTGTGCATGCGGTATTTTTTTCACTTTCTGGCAGCCATCAAGCTGGTCGTACGGATTAAAGAGCGAATGATCTCCACTCGACCCCAACCTCCTCGCATACCATCAAAATTCGTCAATAGAACGATGTTAGAACTGTGCCGCATCGAACAGCGCATCGCTTGGCTCTCACTTCCGTTCGGAAGTTCGCTTCTAGCAGTGACCCGCAAGACAAAACTTTATAGCACCTGGTCCGAATCTACAACGATACCTATAACAACCACGGCGTGGCCGCAGATCGTTGAAGGCTGAGGTCAGGTGGAGGCGAGCGTAGTGGAAACACGCGAGCCCAGGTCAGTAAGCCATCAACAACCGCTGTGCGTCCGCAGCCATCGACTTGGTCTGTGTTTCGTGGCACCAAGTTAGGTGAGGATATCGTGGATGACCGTTCCGCCGGTATCGGTCAATTGTTTGAATCGGCCGGCGTGATAGAAGGTTAGCTTGAATTGGTCGAGGCCGAAGAGATGGAGCAACGTCGCGTGAACATCCTTCAGATGATAGGGTTGTTCGATCGCTTTGTCCCCCATTTCATCCGTTGCGCCAATGAGCCTGCCGCCACCGACGCCGCCGCCGGCGAACCACATCGTCATGGCACCTGGATTATGGTCCCGGCCAGGTGTGTTCTTCTTGTGATTGTTGGCGTTGGTGTCGGGCGTGCGACCGAACTCACCGCCCCAGACGAGTAGAGTTTCATCGAGCAGGCCGCGTTGCTTAAGGTCTTGGATGAGTCCGGCAAGGGGAAGGTCCACCCGCTCGGCTGCGCTGCGATGGCCCTTCAGGATGTTATCGTGCGAATCCCATCCGCCCGACCACACTTGGACGAAGCGCACTCCCCGTTCCACCAAGCGTCGGGCCAACAAACAGCGCGTGCCAAAATCCTTGGTCTTCTCTTGGTCCAGTCCATAAAGCTTCCGAGTGGCCTCGGTTTCGCCCTCGACGGAGAGCGTTTCGGGCACCTCGGCTTGCATCCGGAAAGCCAGTTCGTAGCTGGCCATGCGCGCCTCCAAATCCGGATGCGCCGGATTCCGTTGGCTGTGTTGGCGGTTGAACGCCTGCAATAGGTCGAGGCTCTCGCGTTGTCGCGATCGGCCGACATCTTTGGGTGGTTGCAGGTCGAGAATCGGAACCGCCCCGCTCCGCAGTTGGGTTCCCTGGTAAGCAGCGGGAAGATAGGCGTTGCTCCAGGCAGCCGCGCCGCCAAACGGACGTCCGTCTCGTAGTACCACGAAGGCCGGAAGGTTTTGGCTCTCGGTTCCAAGTCCATACACGACCCAGGAGCCGATGGAGGGGCTGCCCTGAAATGCCTGTCCGGTCAGGAATTGGAACAGCGCGGCCGGATGATTATCGCTGTCCGCATAGACCGAACGCACGAAGGCCAAGTCATCCACACAGGTCGCAACATTCTGAAACAGCTCGCTGACGTCCCTCCCACACTGGCCGAAGCGCCGAAACTGAAACGGGGAAGGGGTGAAAAATCGATCTCCTTTATTTTGATTCGACTTCAACTTCTCATTTCTGGTGAACGGTTTTCCGTCCAGTTCCTTCAGTTTCGGCTTGGGGTCGAAAGTGTCGATGTGGCTAGCCCCGCCTTCCATCATGAGAAAAATGCAGGATCGGGCGCGAGCCGGAAAATGCGGCGCTTTGGGCAGGAGCGGATTGAGCGCGGGTTTTGCCCCCAAGGACTCGGCGGCGACGGCCTGATCCTGACTCAACAACCAGCTTAGAGCGACCGAGCCGATACCGGAGCCTAGTTGATAATGGAACCCGCGCCGGTCGATTAGGTTCGACTCGACGATTGGATCGAGAACTTCGGCTCTGTTCATTTTCGCCATCATTACTCCAAGTACAAAAACTCATTAGCGTTCAAAGCGACCAAACAAAGATCGGCCAGCGCCTTGGACGGCTCGTCGCCAGCCGCCGATTCAGCACTCGACTGTTTCTCAAGGTAGCACGTACCCGCCTCCAGCTCGCTCGCAGTTGGTGACCTGCCAAAGGCCAGGCGAAAGATGAATTCCACCTGACTGCGCGGCAGCGAGCCGGCTTGGCGTTGAACACGACGGGCAAAATGCTGGCTGGTCTCGTGCGCAAACTTGCTGTTGAACAGCGCGAAGACTTGGGGAGTCGTCACCGACGTTCCCCGGCGAGCGCAAGACGTGGACATGTCGGCGGCATCGAAGGACTCCAGCATGGGAACCACCATGTTGCGGCGCTGAAACGAGTACAGGCTGCGCCGCGCGCGTTGATTCTCTTCCGAAGGATCCCATTTGAAGAAGGGGAATTCGCGTCCCATTTCCGCAGGCAGCTCTTCAAAAAATCCAGGGCCGCCGTGGGTTAAATGCAACCTTCCACTGACCGCCAACATGGCATCGCGGAGGACTTCGCCCTCCAGGCGCCGGAAGTTGGCCCTCCAAAGCAGCCGGTTGTCGGGATCCAGCTCGGCACAGGCGTCGGTTTGCGGATGCTGGGTAGAAAGTTGATACGTTCTGGATAACAGTAAAAGCCGATGGAGCGGCTTGAGTTGCCATCCACTTTCAATGAAGCGCTTCGCCAGATAATCGAGCAACTCCGGGTGGCTCGCTCCGGAACCGTTTTTCCCAAAATCATTGGCCGTGGCGACAATCCCGGCGCCAAAATGGTACTGCCACAAGCGATTGACGAGCACGCGCGGGGTTAGCGGATTTTCTGGACTGGCAATCCACTGGGCTAGAACTTTTCGCCGACCCGAAGGGGCGGAGTCGACCTGGGCCAATTCCGCAGAGCATTCCGCGTTCACAGATTGAACTGCGGAAAGAAAACCTGGAGCAACCCGCGGGCCGGGAGAAGTCACGCTTCCGCCTATCAGCACGTGTGTAGCCGGGATGGGCTCATCCTGGCCCGGATTGGACACCGCGCAGGCCACGGCGTCGTAACGCGCGGACTCTTTGAATTCAGCAACTGCCTTTTTCAGTTCTTCGAATTGCTTTTTTTCTTCCGCCGATACGGACGGTTCTTTGACAATGGCCTCATCGAATTCTTTATCGTCCACCTCATAAACGGCCATGCCGAGACTGGCCGCGATTTTGGGTCTCATGGTCGAACGGAACCTGGCCAGGTCTTCGCGGCGCCGCGTTGCTTCTTGTTCGGCCTTGGCCTTGCGCACTTGGAACTCGCCGATCGTTTCCACTTCGAGAAACTCGGCGGTGGGCTGGGTGCGTTTCAACGAGGTGAGGAACGCCTGCAGCTTATAAAAATCGTTGGTGGGAATCGGGTCGTATTTGTGATCGTGACAACGGGCGCAGCCCACGGTGAGTCCCAGAAAAGCGGACCCGATCGCGTCGGTGATTTCGTTGAGATAGTCCTGCCGTTTGTTTTCCGGCACCATGTTGTCGGCCTCCCAAGGTCCAAGTCGATAAAACCCGGTGGCGACAATCCCCTCGCTGCCGGCGTCCATTTCGTCACCGGCGAGTTGTTCACAGATAAAACGGTCGAAGGGACGGTCCTGATTGAACGCGCGGACGACATAATCCCTGTACCGCCAGAGCGTGGGACGTTCTTCATCAATGGCAAAACCGTCGGTCTCGGCGTAGCGAACAACATCAAGCCAATGGCGCGCCCATCGCTCGCCATACCCATGCGAAGCGAGCAGACGGTCCACGACCTTCTCGTAAGCTTGCGGAGAGTTGTCGGTAAGGAATGCTTCCACTTCCTCTGGCGTGGGTGGCAAACCGGTCACATCGAAAGTGACGCGGCGGAGGAGGGCGTGGCGGGAAACTAGTGGTGCGGGCTCGATCCCTCGTTTGTCCTGCTCGGCGAGGATGAAGGCATCGATGGGCGACCACATTATCCCAGCCTGTTTCACCTTTGGCACGGCGGGGCTGGCAATTGGCCGAAATGCCCAATCGCTTGCGATCGTTCGGCGCTCAACTTCGGCAGTCTCGCTAGGGTTTTCCGCTAACAATTCGAGAGGACTGGCCAATAATCCAAGGGCGATCACCACCCACGCCACTCGGGTTGGCGGTATACCGACACTGGGGCCACGAGGTCTTTGCAATGGCTTTGATTCAAGCATCGTTGTGCATTGACTCATTTCGGTTTCTCCCGCGCCTCATTTAAGCGTTTTCAAATAGGCGATCAAATCGCGCAGTTCGGGAATTGTAATTACTTTTTCCAGACCACTTGGCATGATTGAAGTTGCCGAGGCCGACATTTCTTCAATATCGTCGCGAGCGATCCGCTGCTCGGGCTTGCCGGCCATTCGCAGATGGATTGCAGTTGCCGACTGTCGACCGATGACACCCACGTGGGTTTGCCCCGACAGGGTGTAAACGTTAAATGTCTGGTAGTTACCGGCAATCGTCGAACTGGGAAACACGATCGACTCGGTCAAATCGCGCTCATTGCGAATGCGAGCGATTTGCGACAGGTCGGGACCAATGTCGCCTCCGCGGTTCTCCGCACGATGGCACGTATGGCACAACGCCCGGTTTCCAAAATAGATCTCGCGGCCGCGGCGTGCATCGCCATCGTCGATCTGCGACATCAGTTCGGCCAAGCGTTCCGCCTGTTCCCGGCGGTCCGTACCAGCGGCGCGAACCAGCGCTGTGCCCGCTTCGGCGATTTCAGGCGGAAACCGATCTAACAGCTTCTGGATGCGGTCGGGGACCAGGTTGGTCAGCGCTTGCGATCCACCCAGCCCGGCCACGATACGCTGGCCGAGCGGCACATCGCGCCCGTGTCCCGCTGGCGGAGCGACAATCGTCAGCCCATTGAAGACGCCGTGGTTTGCGTCCGTGTCGTCGGTGGAGGCGGACCAGGAAATCTCGATCGTGCCGTTCGACTTCGGCACCACATCTCGAAACAGCGCGTGGGTTTTACCCTCGGCGTAATCTTTATCGCCAGGTTTAAGTCCATGGATGTTTTCCGTCTTGTGGCCGTTCGCATCTTCGATCGTCACCGAAGCTCCACGCGGTGGATCGCTGGGATTTCTGGAACCGTAAAAATACAGCTCGTAGCGCCCGGCGAGCTTGAGGCCGCCCAGTATGAAACGGCTTCTGAATGACTGATGCTCGCCGCCTCCGCCACTTTGCCCGTTGTAAAAAAAGTCGCCCATGAGATTGTCGAACTGATTCGAAAAATGAGGCAGCAGGCTGGCTCCTTCCATCTTGCTGAGCCATATACCACTGTACGATCCATCCGAGGTCCGCGGATAGTTGACTCCGGTGCCGGTGGTCGGATCCCATGCGTTCCAGATCGCTAGGCCACCCTGCGGGTCGTCGGCAAATGCGGCAAGCCCACGGTGCGTTTTTCCGCCGGCCGGCTGAGCATCGACGTTGACCACCACTGCCGCCGCATCGCGCTCGAATCGCCGCAATAGGACCGGCAGTTCCAGTGACCGAGCGCGGGCCAATAGATCGGCCACAGCCAACGACTGCTGGTGGCTGAGGTTTGCGGCGGCCAGCGCCTCCGCCGCACGCACGCGATCCACTGGCAATCCATCGTCGTCCAACTGCGCTGCAAGCAGTGCAAAGGCCTCTTGGTCCAACGGCGAGCCGTGCTTGGCCACGGTGGCCAACGCGGCCAGTCGTAGCGGCTGTGGCCGCGATGCATCGCGGCTGAGCTTCAATAAGAGGTCGTCCATGCGATCGGTTTCCTTGACGGAAATCGTCGCGATAGCGTGCTCGACAAGGTCCGTGTCCGTGCTGGCGAGCAGTTTGCGCAGCGGGGCGTTCAATGGATCGGGCAGGTCGTCCAGATCACTTTCGGCCAATGCATCCAGCACCAGCAACCGTGTATCTTTGGGGGTCGACTCGCGAGCCAGCGCGTCGTTCATTTCCGATTGAATCTGACTATTGCCTGCAAACGCCGCCATCACCGCGCGGGTCAACTTGACGTCTTCGGCGGCAAGTCTTGGTGCGGTCAGCCAACGAGAGACGACTCCGCGAATTTCACCGGCCCAGTCCGCGTGCCGGCTGATGATCTCCAAAGCCGTAGTACGCAAATCTAGATCGTCGGTACTGACCAGGGGCGTGACGATTTTGTGTGTCAGATGGTTGCCCGGCATCTGGTCCAGCGCCACCAGCGCGGCTCGCTGGACCCGTGGATTGTCTGCGGCCAGGCCCTTCGCCGTAGCAGCGGACTCGTCGATGCGGATCAAAGCGTAGACAAAAGCATGCATTAGAAAGTCGTCATTGTCCTCGCGGGCAACCGCATCCAATATCGCGGAAACCGAGGAGACCGAACCGATCTGTCCTAGCGCGGCGGCGGCTGTGCGACGTTGGAGTGGCGGTCCATGGCGAAGGATCGCGCGCAGTGCTTCGCTGGCACCCGGATCTTTGAGAATGCCGACGCTGAGGATGGCGGCCTGACGAACGGTCGCATCCCGGTCGGCAAGCGCCGCGCGGATCGCTTGAAGTGCCGGTGGCGTACCGATTCGCGAAAGCGTCCAGACGGCATTGCGACGGAGCTCGACGACGTCAGAAGAACAGAGCGCCTTGTCCAGCGCGGGCACGGCGCCGGTACCTCGCCGGACCAGCGTATCGATCGCACGGTCGCGGACTACCGGGCGAGGGTCGTCCAGCCACGTCACCATTTCGTCACTGGTGGCGTTCCAGTCGAGTTGTCGACCGCGCGGATCCACAACGGGAGTCGCTCCCGCTTTGCGAATCCGGTAGATCGCGCCGAGCACCATCGGCTTGGCGATCTTCGACGTGGGACAGCCGTAATAGACCCAGCCGCCAGTGTCGATGAGCAGCAGGCTGCCGTCGGCGTCTTCCAATATATCGGTGGGGTGGAAATCGATCGCGTCGGCCGCCAGGAAATCCACATCGATCGATTGAAAAGTCGATCCGTGCGGTGCGATTTGTGTCCGTACGACTTTGTGCGTGTTGAACTGGCAAGCGAAGTAGTTGTCGCGATACTCGGCGCCGAACGCCGTGCCGCGATACCGCATCAACCCGGCCGGTGCGACTTGTCCCCAGCGGCTCAAGGCCGGTAACCGGTAACCTGTGTCGGGCAGCAGCGGTTTGCCGTAAACGGTATGCGTCAGCGCCCCGTCGATCCAATGGATCAACGCGTCGTGCCGACCGTCCACGCCATCGAAGATCGCGGCGGTGCTTAGCAGCTCACCTTCGGGCGTGAATTCGACGTCGACCGGGTTCACGGGGCCTTGGCCGAAAACTTCCAGATCGGTTCCATCCGCGCGGCACGAGTAGACACCGGCTGCGGAACCTTGGCCAAGCCGCTTGCCATCCGCGCCCGCCAGGTCATAGCCGAACACGCCGCCGGTGAAATAGATACGTCCACACGGTCCCAGGTACGGACCACTTTGATTGGGGTTACCGTTGAAATTAAATTCGCCAACCAGTTTTTCACGTCGGTCGGCGACTCCGTCGTCGTCGGTATCTTCCAAACGCCACAAGTAGGGCGCCGAAACGACGTACAGCGCGTTGTTGTGCCATAGCGCCCCTTCGGGCATGACCATCTTATCGGCAAAGATCGTACTTTTGTCGAACTTGCCGTCGTCATCGGTATCCTCAAGCATTCGAATGAAGCGAGATTTTTCCTGTAGCAGCTCCTCCTTCCTCAGATTGCGACCGTCCGTTTCAGCAATGAATAGTCGGCCACGATGATCGAGACAGGCAAGCATCGGATGCTTGACCAGAGGCGGGGCCGCGGCCAGTTCCAGCACGAACCCGTCCGGCACCCTGATCGCTGGCGGCGTAAATTCGGCTGCCTCGTTTGCCGTGGCCATCGACCGGAATGCAACGACGGCAAGGCAAAGCGAAATGCAAAATCTAGAATTGCACATCGACGGCTCACGAAAATTTTTTGAAAAGCATTTCACAGGTGGTCTCCAGGCGAGCGGGGCGACACGTCAACATCGATTTATTACCCTTGCGGCGTGCGTGGTCTCACATTCGATTTCGGGCGAAAGTGTTTGTCGGCGAAGTCCAGGTAGCGCTGCCAGTCGTAGTCGGTCACGTCGTGTTTGCCTCTGCGGATATGAAAGCCGATGGTGTTCATCACCGGCTGGTCGACCGCCGGCATCGTCCCCGAGGGGAGGCCTTCCGCGCCTAACAGGCGATACACATCGCTCGCATGCCAAGCTGCCAGGAATTCGCCGCGAGGGTCGGACCACAGATCTTCTTCAGCGCAGGCTACATAAACCGGCCGCGGGGCGACCAGCGCAATCAACATGTGCTGATCGACCGGAAGGGCTTCCGGATGATCGCCATACTTGTTGAAATTGTCGCAAAACCAGTGAGGAAAAGCCTTGATGATTCGTTTGACCGGTTCGCCGAAGTCGCGGCGACTCAGCGCCGCACCGCCGCGCCCTGAATTGTTGGAGATAACCAGTGCGAACCGCTGGTCCCGGGCGCCTGCCCACAGCGCGGTCTTACCCAGCCGCGAATGCCCCATGACAGCCACGTGCTGTGCGTCGATATCATGATCCGTCGCAAAATAATCCAAACTTCGACTCAATCCCCAGGCCCAGGCCCCGATCGTTCCCCATTGGTCCGCACGCGGCGCGGTTTGTCCAGGCTCGTAAAACAATGGCTGCACACCGTTTTTGAATCCGTCGTCGAAATCGGGATCCAGGTCCGCGCAGTGGATCGTCGCCAACGCGTAGCCTCGCGCGAGTATCATGTTGATGGCCCACCACATCGCGTGTCTACCACGCGACTTTTCCGCGGCGGCCGGGTTCTTACCATCGCGCAACGCATATCTCGAAATCGTAATGCCAGGATCGGCATGGACAGTGTGGTTGCCTTCAAAGTTCAAGCCAATAAAAAGCGGTACTGGCGCCTGCACATCGTTCGGCAGGTAGATCAGGATGTCCATACGCGGGCCGTCTTTTCTCTTGTCCGTAAAATAGACGGACACCTCGCGCCGTGTGGCCATGCCGTCCAGCGCAGTCTTGTCCTCGGAAGTGACCTCGAAGGCCATATCTTTCGGCGGACCTGGACTGCGCCCATACATTTCCGTCTCGAACAGTTTCAGAATTTCCGGACGGCGCTCGGCAACCCACATTTGCGGACTCGTGACCTGCCTGCCGTCGGCCATCACCAGCGCATCGGGCAACGTGTACTCGTGAACCTTGGATTCGTCGTAGTTGAAACCCGGTGGTTCGGCAATCGCGCTGGCTGGGAAGGCGAATATCAGCGCGACGGACATCGATAGGACACGGAACGGTTTCATGTGCAATTTCATTTTTGTTCGCAGAGACGAGAAGTCGGTTTCTGTCGATCAATAGGCATGGTTAAATCTCCGACAAAACCCCCGAACTGTCAGCAAAACGTTCATCGCGCGCCCCGGTGGCCTGGGCGATGCGCAGGAGTGCATTTGAAAAGGGGGTGTCCTCGGAATAACGGTGCAACGCGCCGTGCTTGAGGCCACATGCTTTGCCGCCGGCGATGACGATCGGATAGTTACGGGCAATATGTGTGTGGCTCGTACTGCAACCATAGAGGACCGTCGTGCGGTCGAGCAACGAAGAATCGCCTTCGACTGTCGATTTGAGGCGCTGGAGAAAGCAAGCCAATTGTGCGCTCAAGAATTCGTCGTAACGCCCCCAATGCTCGAAGCCATTCTCAGTTTCGGTGGAATGCGAAAGACTATGGTGCCCTCCATTAAAACCTAGGATCGAAGGGAACTGGTCACCTATGCCTTGGCCATCTTCGCGCGAAATCTGATAGGTTGCCACGCGGGTCGAATCAGAACGGAAGGCCAGGAACATCAAATCGTAAATCGTCTTGATGTATTCACCAGGATCTGATTGGACGGCTTGGAGGTTGACCTCGTCGGTGGCGACTTTGGGCTTGGCGACATCGAGCCATGCTTCGGTGCGGTGGACTTGCGTCTCCACCTCGCGGACAGCAGTCAGGTACTCGTCTAGCTTCGCCCGATCGCCGCGTCCAAGTTGGCGCTGCAATCGTCGGCCGTCTTCGAGCAGGTAATCCAGCAGGCTACCAGAGTTTCGCAACGCAGCGCGTTGCTGTTCGTCGGTTTGCCCTTCCACGGAACTGAAGAGTCGATTGAAGATACGCCGTGGATCCGCTTCGGCGGGAATCGGTTGTCCGCTCTTGTTAAAAGACAAGGTACCAGTTCTTGCCGTGTATCCGATGCCGCCATCGCTGGAAAGGACGAGCGAGGGAAATCGCGTATGCGGGGCTGTCGCGCGCGAAATGATTTGATCGATGGAGATGGAATTGTTGTAGGCACCGCTCACATCCCCGCCGGTTAAGAAAGTGTCAGCGGTGGTGTGCGCCACGACCATACGACCCCGTGGATGGCTGAGTCCCTGCAGGATGCTGATGTCAGCTCGGTGAGGCTCAAGTGGCGCGAGTGACCTCGTAAGAGCGTAGTCTTTGCCATCGCCAAATGGAAACCAATGCCAATCTTTATGAGCGGGATGTTCGTGGGGAGGAAGGCTGACACCATTCGGAAAGAAAACGAAACAGGCGCGTCTGGGGAGCGATTCCGGCAACACGGCCATGCAATCCAAAACTGGTAATGCCAAGCTGCAGCCGATGCCGCGCAGCAATGTTCGTCGATTCAATGACTTCATAAAATGAGCTTTTGCTATTTGGTTTGAAAAGTCTCACCAAGGACAATGCACTCAATCAGTTTCCGAATTCGATATTGGCTGGAAACAAACTCTGCAGCCAGAGCGTCAACTGCCGCGGAATCGCTGAAATCGAGACTTCGTCCAAGAGCGTAAGTCATTAGTTTTTCAGTGAATGCTTTCGCGAATTGATTCTTTCGCTCGTCGAGCAATCGCCGCTGAATATCGTTCGAGTCAAGTTCCGTATCGAGGCCGCGCCATTTGCCGATCGCGTCGAAATTCTCCAAGGCGAGGCCCCAATGATCGATCTTTTGATGGCAGTCGAAGCAGGCCGCGTTATCCCGGTGTTGCTCAAGCCGCTGCGCGATCGTAAGTCGATCCGTGCCGACTTTCGCAGCGCCGAGCATCGGTACGTTTGGAGGTGGAGGTGGAGGTGGATCGTTCAGCAGGCGCCGCAAGATCCAGGTACCGCGTTTTACTGGATGCGAGTCCACGCCGTTTGCATTGGCGGTGAGGAAGCTTGCTTGCGAAAGCAATCCACCACGATGCTCAGGAGCTGGCACGGGGCGGAAATTGGATCCAGTAAGGTGTTGCACGCCATAATGCTGCGCCATTCGGTCATTGAGCATGACAAAGTCCGATTTCAATAGCTGCGTTGCCGGTAGATCCTGACGCAGGATGTGGTCGAACAACGCGTAGGTCTCCTCTGCCGAGTCGGCCTTGAGTTCGCTCGTATACTCTGGGAAGTTCTCTGGATTCACGGCAACACGATCTAGGCCACCTAGGTCCAGCCACTGGTAAACGAAACTGCGTAGGAATCGGTTGCTCTTCGCATCTGCCAGCATGCGGGCTAACTGCGTCGCCAGACGTGTTCGCAGTTCGCCGGCGTCTGCAATACGCCGCAGCTCCGCATCGGGCATCGTGTTCCAGAGAAAGTAAGACAACCGACATGCCAGCTCGTGGTCGCTCAAGGCATGTTCTTTGCCCGACACTCTTGGTTCAGTTCGGTAGAGAAAATTCGCTGAACTCAGCACGGCGGCGAGTGTGTCCCTCAGTGCCGCACTAGCACGCGGGTCACGACCAACATCGACTGGCAGAGCCACTTCATTTTGGGATAGCTGCCGATGCAAATCCAACAGCCCCTGGATTTCTTCGTCCGATATAGGCCTTCGCCAGGCTCTCGGAACAAACTTGCGCAAGGTCGCCTCGGGTGTGTCGTCCAATACCGCATGTTCCGTGGCTTCTGATCTGGGCGAAAAAACAATCTCCACCGAATCGAGGATCAGAGGCGTGGATACCGAGTCATTGGCGATGGTGATCAATTCGGCGTGAAACTTTTCCTTGCCAGTTAGGAGCACGGGCAAGTTTTCCATTCGGGCGTGGAATTCGAATATCTCATCGTCTCCAACAATCACCGAACCGATCGGCCGCAGATTGAGTATTGTTTCGGATGATCGATAGCCAAGCGAGACCGTCATCTTTACCATGCCGCCACTACCAGCCGCGCGCACGCGCACCAGCAGTTCACCTCGCAGCAGCCAGTTAGCCATCCCGTACATTTGCCGGAATCCTGGGCTAACTGGAACACCATCGAACGTCCTCGAATTCGCAACCCTTTTTTCCGCGTATTGCTCTTTGGATATCGGCTGGATCAACAATCCGCCGTGTGAATTGCCATAGATACGATCCGTCTTGCGGGTATGCCCGGTTGGGACCGGCTCGGGCCTGGGATACTTCGGATTTGGTTTTGCCGGCCGCCCGTCCGAAGCTCGCTCGAGATGGGCCTCGTGCTGGGCAGTCCGTTTTTTCCAAGTTTCGAAATCTGCTTCGCGCTCCGCCTTGGCAGCGACGAAATAGTAAAGCTCTTTATCCGCTGAAACAGTGTCGAAACTAATATCGAGCGCGCGTCGAGCTACCTCCATATAAGTTTCCACTTGACTTGGAGCCATAAACAGAGTTTGTCCGTTATTTAGGAATCCATCCTTCGAAACAGAGTCGGGTGGAAGGTCCTTGGAGAATTCGAGCCTAAAGCCCAGCAAATCCTCCATCGTTTGTTGATACTGATCGATTGTGAGGCGTCGCAACTCGACGCGGCCACTTGAGTTGCGCCGCTGCGTCGCCGCCATTTCGAGACTACTGCGAATCCAAACGGTCAAGCGTTGGCGATCCGCGTCGGGAAGCGCCAGAGCCTCCTTGGGTGGCATTTCACCGGCGGCAACTTGATTCAGAACTTCCTGCCAATGCTCAGCATCGTTGCCGTTGACGAAATCGCGATCGAGTTCATCCAGCCTCAATTCGGCTTTCTTGATTTTCGGGCCGTGACATCGCACGCAGTGCCGGCTCAGAACGGCCTCGACTTCTGCTTGATTTCCGATGCTTGGCTCGTCGGCGCTACATGGACTGACTGGCAACGCAACTTGGCAGACCATACTGAAAAGTATTGAGAGTGCGAAGCCGACATGTTTCATCGAGCCATCACCGGCGCGCTGAACGTGATTTCGAAAGTGCATCGCCTCATCGCGAGTCACAATAACGGTACTCCGCGTGCCAAACCAAGACTTGTCGTTCGCAAAAGTCTGTGACCGCCACAACCATACAATTTTTGTGAGAGGCTATCCGAAAAGGGGTCTAGCAAAGGGTCAGACCCCTTTTCGGAGAGCCTCTGACTGCACGATTGTTGTTAAGAGCTGATTTGGATCTTGTCGATTTTCGACGCTTTCGAATCCAATTTGAAATCAATCGTATTTGCGCCGGCCTTGACATCCTCCGTTAAGGTCGACTTGGAATTGTAGACTGACGGCACCAGTTCGGGGATGCGACCACTATTGTCCGGCAGTACGTCGCCCGTGCGAATGATGACTCGATTTTTACCGACCCAAGCCCCTGCTTCGGTGTCGCTGAACATCATGCGATAGCGACCACTGCTGTCGGTTTTTCCGTAGGACGTCGCTCCTCCGGAATCGGGTGTGAACAGGATCGACGCTTCGGGCAAGGCTTTGCCGTCGAGTGTGACGGTGCCAGTAACTTGCCCGAGATTTGGATTACCGCCGCAGCCAGCGGTAAACAACAACGCCAAGCAGACCACTGCATGGGATTTGGTTTTCATTAAAATAGCCTCCTCAGATACAGCTTTCCGATTGTCGTCTTTCGCTCCGCGAAAGGACGTCCTTTCGCGGAGCGAAAGATGACACTTATTCCTTCCGCCGTCGAGTATTAGAATTCCGCGTTAATCACTCCACCGTCGTTCCTCGCGCACAACAATTGGAACGCGCCCAATCGTGTTCCAGCTCGCCAAGCCGCCCCACTCACTTCATTGTTTTCGATGCTTTGGCTGATGAAATGTACCGAACCATCGACGAATACAATCTGAGCGCCACCCACGTGTCGGCTGCTGTAGGTCGAGAGCTTTATGTCGTTGACCGCAGTTGCGGGAGGATTTATGCGAAATTGACCCATGCGCATGAGCGACTGCGGCGCGTCGGCGCGCCCGCCATCGGTCTGCAGGGCTTTGCCGTACCAAGTGGGATCCCAGAGGAAGGCGCCAGCCCCGGCGTTGGTGCCGATTCCATACCAGATTGCCTCCCCCACACAGATCGTATTGGAAGTGCCGTCAGTTACGTCTCCAATTCTGACTTTGGATTCTTCCTGGAACATCCCCATTTTCAGATCTTCCGGGTCGGTCCAAAAAATAGAACCAACAAACGGTCCCCCGTTGGCGACATAATTGGCACCCGCAATTCCCGGATCGGTGAAAGCGAACGGCTCGCTTCCCGTACCCAATTTGAAATTCAGCGACGGATTCGCAGCCGTGGGGCAAAGCGCACCGGAAAATACTTGAGACACAATCGCTCGATTGGGAGGCTCCATGATTCGATTCGAGAAAACGATGCCGTTATATGCGCTGGTCTGTTCGATAAACGGCAGTATCGCGTAGGACCAAGCCCAACCACTGCCTCGATTTGGGCGGGAGCGGTCGGCAAGCGGGTTGGCACCCTTCCATCGAGCACCAGCCGGAAACGACTTTGTCGACGACTCGTAGTTCAGCATCGCCAGACCAATTTGTTTGAGGTTGTTGCTGCACTGCATGCGGCGAGCCGCCTCGCGAGCCGCCTGAACAGCCGGGAGCAATAAACCCACTAGAACTCCAATGATCGCAATCACCACCAACAATTCAACCAACGTAAAACCCGCCCGTTTCGACATAGCAGTATCTCCCAAAAACGACGATCGGCACAAATCAACAATGGTTAACAAAGGAGCACTTCGAAACTAATATACTTCGACACTAATATAAGGTGATTGATAGGCTCATTATTACACCCAGTTCTCTATTTTCTGATATTTTTCGAATTATTCGTGCATCTCCATTCCGAGCATAATCGGTCGGTCGAAACTGAGTTGCGGTAAACGCGGAAGGTCATAGACCCCTTCGAGCTTGCTCGTTGGTGAAACAGCTCAGTCAGCATAGCCGCCGGGCTCGACTCGCCATTGTCAACTCGCTTTCGCACGCGCACGCAAGCCCAATTGTTCTGAAATGTTGCGACAATTGCTTTGCGAGTTTTTCGCAGGAATTCGCGAAACCGTAGAATGTTTGCTCTATGAATTACGCGCGACGGGTCGTTGTGTTATGGCGTTGGTTGTTGCGGCAGCGTTGCCCGGACATCCTTAGCTGGCGAAGCTGATTCACCAACGAGCGAGCTCGAAGGGGGTCTGGCTGTGGGGCAGTGTGTGGGTACAAGGAGTTTGCCTGGTTAGGATTGGCGCAGCAATTGCCGTCGAAAATCCCGCAGGCTTGTCGGCTTGTCCGGCGGATCGTTGGGTTTCAAACTAAGCGCTGGCGACTCGACTTCGACGGTGAGTAGTTTGAAGCCTAACGCTCCACCGGAAAAGCCGGTGGGATTCTCGCTGCGGAAGTTGGCGCTGATGGTGTCCGAGTGGCCGCTTGTCGTTAGTGAAAAACCGAAAGACCCGCTGGACAAGCCTGCGGGATTTCCGACAGTTATTCTTGCGCCTATCCCGACAGTGCCATCCCACAGATGAGCCGATTCGTAATTATCGAGAATCTGTTCTTGCATTTACTTTTCCGGATGTTAGCCTATTTCACTCTGGAATATCATGGTCGTAACAGTTCTTCGTTAGGTTTCTGGTTTTAGTTGCCGGAAACTGCTTTTTCAACTTGTTGTTTCCATTAGTTTTGGGAGATTGTCATGAGACCGTTTCGTCTGAAAGCCTTCACGCTTGTGGAATTGTTGGTGGTCATTGCGATTATAGGAGTGTTGGTGGGGTTGCTGTTGCCAGCGGTGCAAGCTGCCCGTGAAGCGGCTCGCCGCATGCAGTGCAGCAACAATCTCAAACAGATGGGCTTGGCGTTGCACAACTACGAATCGACCTACAAGACTTTCCCAGCAGGCGGTGTAACTCCAGGCACCTGCTGTGGGACTCCCAGCGCAGGCAACTGGGCGTTGTCAATTCTGCCATTTATTGAGCAGACCAATCTTTACAATCAGTACAACTTTGCGTTGTGGAATGACTCGCTTCCTGGCCGAGCACCTACGGCTGCCGTGCGTCCCATCACGGATGTCAATGGACCTGTTGTAGAATCCATTGTTGCGACCTACAACTGCCCATCTGACCCAGGTGCGGGAGTGCTAGAGCGACCTGAAAGCGGGGAAGGCTCTAACAAACTGTACCGGACCAGTTCCTATCGTGCGGTGAGCGGTGCCGGATACCGTGGCCTTGCTTGGATGGACTCGAATCAAACCGACGCTTGGCACACGGCTAATCGCGGCGTATTGTTCACGGTTGAGGGAACTCATCTCAACCGCATAGCGTCAGGTTATGCACTTCACGGTGCACGTGAAACCAGAATTGGCGGGATTACCGATGGTACCTCAAACACAATTGTGCTGGGAGAGTTTCACACGCTTACCGCCCCACGTCGCAGATCGTTCTGGGGTTATACCTACACATCGTACAACCAATCGACAATATCGATTGGCCAGCCACGTCACTTAATAGCGGACTACAACCGCTGCGTCGCGCTCGGTGGAGCGGGTACTAGCAATCCATGCAAGCGCGGTTGGGGCAGCTTTCACACTGGCGTTCTGCAGTGGGCCTTTGCTGACGGATCGGTTCGCGCGATCAGTACCACTGTCGATTTGGGAATTCAACCGGCGGCAGATAACATTCGGCCTACAGTAATGGGAGTTCTGCCTGCTTTGGCAACTATCAGCAGCGGTGAGGTCGTTGCCAACGCGGAGTAGGCTTATTGACGCCTTCGACAATAGAAAGTTTTTTCGCCGAGCTGCGTCCATTCGTTGCTCGGCGAATTTTTAATTCGCTAGCTAGTTGGACAGCGCTACTTTTTCGTTTAACGGCAAGCCGAAGGCGACTTTTGCCTCACTATCCCCAAGCGGTCGCCTTTCGCTTGCCGTTAAACAAAAAGTGGCGCTGTCGCCAAGTAATTCGCCAGGTCGGTTTCGGACTTCACCCTACAGAGAATTGATCACCGCTTGGCGGTTCCAGCCAAGACCCAACAGTCTTCTTAAATCAGATTCTTTCCACATCAATAATCCCACTTCAGAACATAATCAAGAGAGCCATTCTTATGAAATCCCGATCAGGATCAAAACTCCGCTTCTGGTTTTTGTCTTGTTTTGTACTGCTTGCCAGCGCGGGTTGTGGCGGAAGTAATCTTGGACAAGTTGCGGGAACCATCACACTCGACGGCAAGCCTCTGGCGAACGCCTCCGTGTCATTTACCCCATTGAACACCACTGGTGGCGAATCTCCGGGCTCATCCGGCGTAACCGATAGCAATGGTAAGTATAGCCTCAGCTTGGTAATCGCGCAGGATTCTGGTGCTGTTGTTGGAAAGCATAAAGTTGTGATTTCGAAGATCTTTGAAAGCGCGAGTGATGTGGCGACACCCCAGGAATTGGCAAACGCCTCTTTACCATTTCATGACTTTACGTTTGAAGTTAAGTCGGGTTCTAACACGGCCGATTTTAATCTTGAATCTAAGCAAAAGGGCTCATAATAGTGTCCGCCACGACGCGTTTTGAGTTGGTTTGTCTGGTTGCTATTTTGACAATTGCTGGATGCACAGGAGCGAAACCGGCCGCCGACGTTCGGTTGGAAAAAGATGCTGGTGGGCAATTAACCTCAGTGACTCTGGTTGGTCGAAACGTAACCGATGCAGACATTAAGGAAATCGCAAAGAGCGGCCAGCAGTTGACTGAGTTGAGGTTCCAAGAGTGTTCGCGTGTAACCAGCCGAGGGATGCAGGCCTTTCAGGGCGCCTTTCCTCAATTGAAAGTGCTGGATTTGGTCCGAGTTCCAGTCGATGACGACTCACTGGCAAACTTGGCCAGCTCCACCACCTTGGCCAATGTCACTTTAGCGCATACCAAAATTGTTGGTACAGGACTTCAACACCTCGCCTCTTGCCCGCTGAAGCGACTCGCCGTCTTCAGTCGCGTTGTTACCGCCGATGGCATGAAAAATCTGGCCGCATTGCAAAGTCTCGAAGAACTCGAACTGCATTGTCAGGATTTGCCTCTCAAAGAAATCTCAGCGCTGTCGCAGCTCAAGAACCTCAAGAAACTAGTGGCCTTTCGTACGCCTTTGGGCCCACAGGGGATCGAGGTCTTGAAAGGCATGGCGCAGCTCGAGTACTTGCATCTCAATTCACCTGACATCAACGATGATTCCATTGCATCGCTTAACACCTTGATCAACTTGGAATGGGCCGAGTTCGATTACGGGACAATAACGAACCAAGGAATCAAGCAACTCCAACTTCCCAAACTCAAGCATCTGTCGTTGGACGGTTGCTCGGCAATCACTGACGATGGGTTGGGCAATTTTGCAGGCATGCCAGCTCTTGAATCATTAATGCTCGGCAGCACTGGAGTGGCCGGTATCGATTTGACTCCGCTTGCCAATCTCCCCAACCTCAAAGTGGTTAGGCTAAAGGGTAATCAATATAAAGGCGGTGACAAAGCCATCCAGGAACTCAAGGCGAAATTGCCCAACTGCCAAGTAATTATCATGCAAGGGTAGTTAATATCGCGATGGACGTTCTGGCTTGCAAATCTGCCGCTACTGTGGCATATTGATTTAGTAACTTAGCGATTGCAAGCTCTCATTGCTTGTCCTTTTCTTTCCCGAAATATGCCGTCGTCTTCTGCCGTTCGCCTATTTGATCAGCTTGGTATCTGGATGGGCGGCGATCCAGCCGAACCAGAACTCGCGATGGGCTGGAAGTCGAGGGCATGAGCGTCCAGTTGCCGTGTGGGTCAGGTCATGCTCCGCACCACGCTGCAATAATCAAGCACCACCTGGCCGCCCGCATCACACAGTGAGGCAGCCTTTTCGGCACTTTTTGCAAGAGAGCTCTGCGTGCTGAGTTCCACTTTGTCGGCTGGCTGAGCCTCCAGGACTTCGCGCTCCAAAGCCCTCAATCCCCTGATATTTGACCGCATTTTCTTCTTGGCGGTGCTATCGATGTTGAGCACAGGCTTGGCCAGA
>SYJV01000325.1 GCA_005798335.1 Planctomycetaceae bacterium
AATTCACTCGCTTGCGCTTCGGGCTTGTATTCCGCAAAAAAGTAGCGCTTTCCTACAAATTAAGCAATCGCCATGAACTAGAGGACCGAAACCAGGAAATTGCGGATTCGCTGTTTGAGCATTTTATCATCTGTTCCCTTGATTAAGGTAGTGAGCCGTCCTGTCGTTTCACGTCGACCATAGATAAAGAGCTTTTGGGATGGTTTTAGATCATTCAGGAAGAATGCCTCGAACGATTTGCGTCTTGAATCGGGAACGCCTTTTACAAACTCAACACGATCCGATCTAACGACAATTTGAAATTGCCATCGAGGTTTTGTCACTGTCCAAATGACGTGCAAAACAAGTACGGCGATCGCAAAGTTGAAAAGTAATCCCATAGCGATTAATTCCAGGGCAGCTTGACCTTCCCGACTTCCAACACAGATCGGGTACATCGCGTGCATGCCAGCGCACTGTCACTATCGCGAGACTTGACGATTGCCATCGTAGTGAATCGAGCGTTGACGGAGTGCTACCATGTCCCAATCCATTCGATGTGGTGGATTCAAGTAGTGTCGATAAGCGGCCGCCATCTGCCGCGCAACTTCAGTATACGGCACGCCACCAAATCCTGCACCCATCGCCGGAAATACTACGGTCTCAATGGGGCTATCGTGCTGAGCCTTGTGACGGTAAACGGCAATCAGCGATGCCCACGTTGCTGCATAGACTTTGTCGGTACCCTCAATCGAACCGGGGACACGCATGGTGGGAGAATGAGCGATGAGTGGATATTCTGGATTTCCGGTCGGTTCTATGAACGAGGTTCCAATCGGCTGCTCACCGAGAAATTCGTCCAAGATTCGGAATTGGATACGACGTATTAAGTCTTCACCATGGAACCGAATTACCGCCGCATCAATGCCCGCGTTCATTATCCCGAAGGCGTTTCCGGCAGTTACGAAGCAGTCATGTGGCGGCAGATTTTCGAACCGGCTTTGGATCACCGTGACACGAGGCAACCCATCGAATCGGATGCGAAATGCATTGCACATTTCAGCTTCGGGATGGATCAGCCACAGATCTATCGGTAGTGCCATTGATTAAGTGTTTCCCTATGTGACGACTGAAATCACTCGGTTGTGGCCAATTGAGTTGCCATCCCGAAAATCGCGAAGCGCACTGCGATTGCATTTCGTTGTTCAGTCATATTTTCTGCGGACGCGGTTGATGTAGCTGGTGGTTAAGGGAATGTGACCGAACGCCCGACGTTTGGAACGCCAGATCTTTCGTGCTGGCTACGCTCCGTCCATCGATTACGGGACTCGGACATGGATTCGTGGGGGCAATGAATTGAGTATAGCGATTTCGTTTGGAAGCATTACTTGCTCGAAGTGCACCTCCGTCGAATCGCGCGTCTTCAACGGTGATCTGCGCCGACGAGAAACTTTTCCGCAGCGATGGATTGAGCGACGACTCGTGGCTCTGCTCTTCGCGCTCGAACGCGCCGCCGATTTCACTTGCACCTTTGGCTTGTTGGGTGGTACTAGATGAGTCCACATTCAATTCGCTGGCCAGCGTCCAGCGTAGATCAACGGTCAGTAGCGAGATTCCCGCGTTCGATAAGAGTAACGTTAACAATGGACACATCAACACCGCACCCATCGTGACTCGATAGATCACTGATTGCAGAGCTGGTCTGCGGAAACAACTGGCTGCTGCAAATCCAACCATAAGAAGAATCGCCGCTTGCAACCACCACGTCGCGGCCAGCTCGAGCAGCCGAATCGTGACTACCGTCCAGGTTTCGCTACTATTCTGCATATTGGCCCTCGACTCGTTTGTATTGTTTGGCGATATGAATTCAAACGTGAGATAAGCTTCCAGCTTGTCACCATGCCGTGCAGGCGTTTGCGGATTCAATTTGGTACTGACCAGTTAGAAACTTACATCGCGCACGTCTAGCTCTTGCGTTTCTTGTCGATCGACTTGCGAATCTCCGCCAATTCGTCAGCGGAGACGAACTCGTCGACAAAGTTTCGAGCTTGCTGCCGATTGCGATCGTGAAGTACGCCAATCGATTCGGCGATTCCCCAGTACTCGAACGTCAACCCATTGCTGTCCGGAAGCTAATCCGCCGCTTAAAAGGTCAGTTGAAGTAGCACCATAAGCCTTGGACTTGTTTTCTGGCCATGGGTCGCGCGTTCAAATTCTACTTGAGACTATTGATTCATGGCGCCAGTTACCAATAACCCAACAATCATCATGGCGTACAATCCGACGCAGCAAACGACGACGATTATGTGTACCATGCCGAGATAGTAACCGGCTTGGACGACGCCTCGGTTCGATGGGTCGGATAGACCTTGCTGCATGTCTCGAAGAGTTTGTCCGCCCATGACCCAGGCGAAGACGCCGCAGATCGGGCACAAGAACCAGGATAGAATTCCTAGTCCCAGGATTAAACCGCTGCGATCGGGTTTGGCCCATTGAATATACGATGGCGAGGTGGTGGCGGCTGGGCGATAGGGCTGATTCGTCGCGGTACCGGCAGAGTTCGCGGTCGGTTGAAATGCGACTGCGGGTTGCCAGTCGCCGAATTCACTGTTGCGAATTTGATAGCCAGCGCCAATGCGACCCTCGACGAACCAGCGATCCAAAGTGGCTCGATCTACCGGACCGTATTCCTGGCCATTGGCGGCTTTCATCCAGAAGTTTCCACCCTGCTGGTCGCTGGTAGTTTCTGGATTCGTGCTTTTCGCAAAGCTACCTTGCGGTGGGAACTCTGACGATTGCAGGGGTTGGAGATTCGCAGGCTCGCCGGGATACGCTGATGAACCAGCCGGCGGCACTGTATAAGTATGGCCGCACGCGGGACAGCGTGCACGCCTGCCAGCAAACTCGTCGGCAACCGCCAACCGTTTCCCGCATCCAGCACAAATCGTCTCGATCGCCATTGCTAAGTTCCTTGCCGCTCGGGATACAAGTAGATAAAGCTCTTACCTAATCGGCCACCGTAGTTTCCGGCCGTGATGCGCACCAACCCTGGAGTACCGATCGCCGCGTCGATCGCCGCGTAGGTGGCTTGTGCGACTGATGGCAGATCGCTGCCGTTAATAACAATTTCCATGATCGACGTGACACCGTCAGGCACGCGCGAAGACTCGCCGAGTTTCTTCTTCAGCGTCGGGCAATACTCAGCGTACGTGCTGGCGATTAGAAAGCTGTAGCGACTGCCCGCCTTGGATGCGCTGGCCGCAATTCCTCCTGGAAACGTCAACACACAGTTATCGCAGGCGTCGACTGCCACCACCGCTCGCTCAGCGGCCAAGATGGCGGATTCTTCACTGCATGCTAGAAACCACAGATTGCCACCCATGACACCGTCACGAAAGCCGAAGCGGCGCGTCAGATAGAATTCACCTCCCATGATCGGTACGACCCAGCCACGAGTGCCAAATCGTTGATCGCGGAACTGATGCCCATCGCCGAACAAAGCCACTTTTCTGCCTAGCTTGAAATACGGTTCAGTATCTAGTCGATTGAAACAGCGAACGGTTGGACAAGTCAACACGTTTTGTGAAATACGAGCCAGCAGAACGCGCTCCAAATGTTCGACGCGATCCTTGCGAAAACGAGGCACGTGAAACTGAATCACAGCGCCCACACGTCCGTCAGGCGTTTGCTGTCCGTCGCTGTTTCCATCCAAGATTCTTACCACACCCGCTTCGCAATCACACAAGATGGTGCTGGTCGCATGTCCGGTTACTGCATGACAACAATGTTGCAGCCACGTATTATCGCGCGCGGTAATCAGGATCTCGGCGTACAAGCTACGAAACGCCTCCGCGTACGTATCTTCGACAATCTGACTGCGATCTTGGCTCATAGCGTAGAACGGTACGATAAAAAGAGGATAGCACAACCACTGAAACGCCACAGCCGATCAAGGATGCTTGCAGATTATCGTCGACCACGACCGGGGTATACAGCCGACTCTGTCACGACTTTGTCCATGTAGATATCATGGCTTTCGCATGGAATCTCTGGGAACATTTGGCATTCAAAAGCCAGCGCGACCAAGGGCGTATTGAGCCTCGCATGTTCCAGCAGTTTGTCGTAATACCCTTTTCCGTGGCCGGTCCGCCCGCCACTACGATCGAAGGCTACGCCGGGAACCATAATCAAATCGAGATCTTCCGGCCGTAACGACTTGGTTGCAACGGTTCGCAACGCCACCTTTGGCTCGAGGATCTTGTACATCCCAACATCGAGCTCATCCATGGATTCGAGATGAAACAATTCCAGTTCCCCATCCACGCAGTACGGTATGACTATGCGTTTGTCGCTTTGGATGGCCATGGGTAACGCTTGTCGCGTGCGTACTTCATCTCGCACGTCAATGTAAAACATGACGGTCTTGGAAGCGGAATATTCAGGCAGCGCCATAAACCGGTCAACGATTTGAACGCTAATCGCATCTTTGTCCCTCTGATTGCGACGGTTCTCATGAGCCGCCTTGCGAATTTCTTGCTTCAGTGAACTAACTGCAGACAGTGTTTCTGGCTGGTTCATCAACTCGATTTCTTCTACTTGCGAAAGAACTTGAATACTATTAGAAATGTTGAGTTTAACAGCTCGTTTCCCGACAGTCATCGGGGCTTCAAAGATAACGGGCTACGAAACTGGAGAGAACTGCGCGGATTGAATGCAGCAATGCTTGCGGCCGACTATCTTCATCGGATTCTGTACGGATAGATCGGTATTCACGCGCGCTACATGATCCTGTCCTGAGCATAATCGCCGAACAAGTTAACCGGAATCTTTGCGATGGAGGAACAACTCTAGTGCGAAGTTGGGCGGGATGCTGGCGTATTGATAAGTGTAGTGAACTAGAAAGCTAGAAAACCATGTGCGGCTCATTGGCCTCTTAGGCGAGCGGCAGATGGGAATTTACCAATACAAGCCCGAAGCGCAAGCGAGTGACGAAACCACGCACGAGTCAATCCAGGCTCTCACTCGCATGCGCTTCGGGCTTGTATTGGTAAATTCCCATGTGCCGCTCGCCCGAAGAGTTTACGTGGTAAGACAACCCTGCTACATTGTTCCCGCATCGATGCCCCAGAGTAGCATGATGTAATTGCCTGGGGCTATCGTCTCGTTTTCCGACAAGCAACAGTCTATGCAACACCTTCCAGTCCACTGGTATGAAGGCGCATTCTTACGGCCACATCATTTTCAGGCGGCTGACCGACATTGGTCCGAATTGCATCGGCTGGGCGGCTCCTTGGATAACCCCCAAAACTATGGACTGGAGTCGATCGAATTCAGTCGCGAATCGCTCGCCAATCACCAGTTCGAAATTCGCCGATTGCGCGCTCGGATGAGAGACGGGACTTTAATTGATTTGGGCACCGGCGAAGAACCCGACCGCGTGGATTTGAAGAGCCCGCTATCCGACATCACGAAGGTCACCAAGAACCTAGAGGATCCGCTGAATGACGCTTCGACAGTTCGCGTGTATGTCGCCATTCCGAAGATGCGATTGGGACGCACCAACGTCGGTGCCTCAGATACTGACAATGCTGCGGAGTTGCGATACTTGGAATGGGACACGACCTGTCCGGACGAGAGTTGGGGGAGTGACGAACAGGAAATTCAACTGCGCAGGTTAAATGTACAGATTGTTACGTCGACGCAGGATCTATCAGGCTTTGAACTGTTGCCGATCGCACAGATCAAGCGTGCCAGCGAGGGCGAATCATCGCCGCAGCTTGACGCGACCTTCATCCCGCCACTGCTGTCAATGGATGCTTGGACGGGACTTAGTCGAGATATCGTCCGCAAGATTTACGACATAATCGGTCAGAAGATTGAAGTTCTCAGTCAACAGATCGTCAACCGCGGAATTGGTCTAGACAGCCGCGATCCAGGGGACGCGGAACGCGTGCTGATGCTCAGCCAGTTGAATTCCGCTTACGCCGCGTTGTCGATTCTTGCGTTCGTACGGGGCGTACATCCGAAATTAGCTTACGTCGAGCTGTGTCGCATTGTAGGCCAACTCTCGATTTTCAGTCCGGAACGGCGAGTTGGCGAACTCAAGCCTTACGATCACGACAATTTGTACGAGATCTTTACCGATGTTCGAATGCGGATCGAGGCACTCATCAATGCCGTGCGCGATTACGAAGTCCAGCAACGGTACTTTGTGGGCGTCGGGCACGGAATGCAGGTTACGCTGGACCCGCGATGGTTTCATTCGGATTGGCAGTGGTTCATCGGGGTCGATAAAGGCGAGCTCACCCAGCGCGAATGTTTGGAATTGTTATCACCTGGGCAACTGGATTTGAAACTCGGCAGCGCGCGGCAAGTAGAGTTTTTATTCAAGCAGCGAGCGTCGGGTGTGGCGCTGACTCCGGTCGATCGTCCAGTTCGCGCGTTGCCCGGCCGAGCCGACTGGGTGTTTTTCGAAGTACCCAAGCAGGAGACACCCGCATGGCGCGATGTACAAGAAACTCAAACACTCGCCATGCGACTGAAGGACTCACTGATCGGCAACCTCGATCGACTTCAGGGCCAGCAAACTCTTGTTGTCGCCGCGTTTGGTCGTAAGATTGCGCTTAAATTTGCCCTCTTTGCCGTGCCTGTGCAAAAATGACACCCAGACATGCTTTGGCCGTGGACCCGTTTCTGCTTCATTCGTTGGAGTTGCTCGATCGCATCGCCAACGGGCAGGAACCCAATCCACACGAAGAACGAGTTCGCCTGCGGGCGATTCTCGATCAGGGTGAAGCCATCGTTGGTGCCGGACGTGACTGGGATCTTTCGCGGTACGCATTGGTGTCTTGGATCGACGAAGTATTGGTGGATGCCAGTTGGTCCCATCGCGAATGGTGGAGCAACAACGTCATGGAAATGGAGATGTTCAATACTCGCGAGTGCGCAGAGCGATTTTTCATCAACGCCAAGGAAGCTTCCACGTTGCCTCAACGCGATGCTTTGGAGGTCTATTACGTCTGCGTCGTCCTGGGATTTCGCGGCCTATATAGCCAGCCGACAATTGCGGCCATGATGAGCGAAAGCCTTGGCCTGCCGCCAAGTATCCAGGTTTGGTCCAAACAAGTTTCGATGTCGATACGCCTTGGGCAAGGGCGTCCGGTTCTCAAAGGGGCGTCGCGCGAAATCTCTGGAGCGCCGCCAATGGCCGGCAAGAACCGAGTCGTTTGGCCTTGGCTGTTTGCTTCGATTTTGGCTGCCTGGAATGTTATTTATTTGGTGTTGAACTTCCCACGTTAAATTGAGAGAGTGTCGGAACGGACTCGATGAGCGATGAAGCTGGGACTGATACTGAAGTAGAACAATCGGACGAAGAAGCGGGCGATGGCCAACCGCGAATTGGTTGCCTGGCTTCCATGATTCCGGTAACGACGCCCGGCTGCGCTTCACTGCTGACGGCGGTGTTTCTGATTACCACGGTGATCACAGTTTGGATCGTCTTTTGGTTGGACCCCGACAATATTCCATGGCGTCACTCGTATAGTTTGTGGAGAATTCTGGGCATCGTTGGCCTGGGGATCTTACTGCCAATCATCGTATACAAAACTCTTAGATTGTGGCTAGAAGTGCCTCCGAAAGCCTTTCCCGAACTCGAGTACGCGTGGCGGGCTGGCATCCACGCACTTGCCTCGAACGAATTGTCGGTCGATTCGGTGCCATTATTCTTGGTAACTGGATCAAGTGGCGAGTCCCAAGAGAAGGCTATCATGAGCGCGTCGGGACTTCGCTTGAGCGTCGAAGGTGTTCCTCAGGGCGCGGCTCCAATTCACTGGTACGCAAATTCGGAAGCTATCTACCTGTTCTGTTCCGATGCCAGTTGGACTAGCGCTTTGGCATCGCTGCGCGAGGAACTGGCTCAAGACGCTATGGCACTTGGAATCAACGTTGAATCCACTAGCCACGGCGGCAGCAAAATAGTTGCTCCAGTACCTGCATCCGCGGAAGTCGGCTCCGCACAACTGCCTCGTCAGGCTGGATCCGAACTTCGTGACACCGCAGAACCTAGTCAATTATACGGGCAGTCCAGAAATGAGTCGGTTCCGTCCCCTCCTCAGCCGCGACCAGGCAACGTTCGCGGTACGCTGGACCTAAATCAGTTCTACGAAGCGTCCAAACCAGTATCGCCACTGTCATCTCCGTCTGCGGGCTCTTCCCGTGCCGAGCCATCGTCGTTGAGCGGGACGATGAAACTCGAGTCGCGCTCTGCTTCGACAGTTTCGGCAACTGGCTCAAACAAATCGCAAACGCTCGATTTGTCTGGGACGTGGCCCGGTACCTACGCCCCACAACATTCCAACGCATCCAAGTCCAATCCCGATTACGCTCAATGGACTCTGGCTCCCGCTTCGGACGTTGATTCGAACCGCAAGCCGATCCTCGTTTCGCACCAGTATTCCACGGCGTGTCTGCAGGAACTGCAACACCTCGGGCAGCTTGTGCGCCATGCGCGGCAGCCCGTCTGTCCGATCAATGGAGTTTTGGCATTGATCCAAATCGAGTCGATTCATTCCTCGCCAGTCGAATTGGAAGAATTGCAGAAGGCCATTCATGGCGACATGGAAACGATCCGCCGCGCCTTCCAAATTCGCGTGCCCGTTTCGGCTCTAGTCGTGGGCTTGGAGAAAGAGCGAGGATTTCGCGAACTGGTGCGACGCGTTGGTAGAGATCGGGCATTATCGCAGAGATTCGGCAAACGGTTTGACGTACTGGCCATCCCATTCAAAGAGGAACTCGTCGCGCTGGCCATGCATATTTGTGGCGTTTTCGAAGATTGGGCCTATGCCTTGTTCCGCGAGGAAGAAGCCCTAACGCGAACCGGCAATACTCGGCTGTACGAATTGCTATCCAAAGTTCGCTGTAGTTGGAAAACGCGACTAGGCGAACTGCTGGCAGGCGGCTTCGGTTGCGAGCGAGATAAGTCGGCGCAAGACAATGCCCTGTTCATGAGCGGATGCTACCTAGCTGCCACCGGAGAGACTCCCGACCGTCAAGCTTTTGTGAAAGGAGTGATCGAGAAACTAGCTGAAGAGCAAGAGTTGATCGAGTGGACGCCGGAAGCAGTGCGCGCCAGCAAGTTTCAAGGGAGCGCGGCCAAGCTTGGGATGCTGCTAACCCTCGGCTTGTTGATCAGTTTAATGCTGATGTATTTTTTTCTTTGAAAGTGGCCGTGATTCACTTTCTTCGAAGATTGACAACGTGTACATCGTATTTGATGGTACATCGATCGTGCAGACGGACCGTCCACGGCACTCGTTGCGATTCTGCCTCGAGTGCCAGTCCGGCGATCGATCCTGAATCTGCTACAAACAAGTTCCGCAATCGAGTTCCACAATCGCCGCGGTCTGGTGCTCGTTGAGAGTGCCCTCCGATCCAAGCTTCAACGGGCGTCACCGTAGTCGTCCAATCGTAGGGACAAGCGAGAAGGACGTGGCCGCGAGAAATAGTTGTTCGCTCAATCTCGGTCAGCAACCCATAAGGCGATGCAACCGAATCGAGCGCATTGATCACCACGCAACGACCAAATGTTGCATTGGCAAAGGGCAATGCTAGGGCGTCACAAGCCCAAAAGTCAACTCTTTCGGTACTCTGCAAAGCGACAGGAAATTCCCGATGATCGTATACCAATCCGATGTGTCGTCGTGCATAACGCACTTTGCCAGTTCGCAGCACATTTGCGGCAACTCGTAACATGGCAAAGTGAATGTCTATGCCCAGCACTAGCTGGTCAGTACGTTCGGCTAGGTTGAATGCCGTGCGACCTACTCCGCAGCCCGCATCCAGAATTGGGCCATCGATCGAACCGACCTCCGATGCGAGCCCTTGTTCCAACAGCCGCACAACCGAACCTGGTCGGACGTCACCAGCCACTTCCTGTGGGTCGCTGTCGGCATAGTGGTCCCACACGTAACTGCTCAACTGCTGTCGCATGGTATCCAGCGACGAGCCTTGCGAGCAACAGTCTCCTAAAATGCTCTCGCACGACTCGCTCAGTTCGCGCCGCGCATAGATTTGAAAGCAACTGTCCGACACATACGCGCGCAACCGCGGGTGAATGATTGGAATTCCATCGATGATTGGAAATTCGCTCATGCAGTTGGGGTTCGAGCACTGCAGCACACCCTCGATGATATGCTGTGGATCGTCGCGCTCCACTGTTTGAATACATAGCGGTGATTCGAAATTCACCGTTCGATCTACGCATACCGGGCAAATGGGCCGCAGTTGTTCGAAATGTCCTATCCGCATCACACCGTCCTAGCAATGTACAAATCGGGAATCCGGCGAGAACAAGTGGCCTAGCCGCCGATCATCACCGTGGCGCAGCCGGGCCCAATCACTTTGCCAACCGGGCTAGGGATCGGTGCCACACAAACTGGGTGAGACGTCATGTCGCCAAGCCGTGCCGAGGGCAAGCCGCCGATCAACACCGTGGCCGACCCCATGGCAATTAATCCCGGACCTCCCGGCACGCACGACGGCAGCGAGCAAGGTCGGGTCATGTCGGAAACTCGAGCCGCCGGTGAACCGCCAATTAGAACCGTAGGTTGTCCCTTGATGATAGTCAGGGGCAACGCGGGATGTGGTGCCGGCGTCGGAACAGGCGCGGCAGGATGGATCGGAGCATGGCAATGGGGAGCATCCTGCAGAACGTTGTCTCCAATGCGGGCAGCGGGCTTCCCCATGATGCGATTCTCTCGACCCCAAGTTTCGTAAACTGCGCGAACTAACAGCCTGTTGGGCTGATAATAGAAATTAAGGCGAAGGAATGCAACCCAGTTCTTGCACACTTCATGTATCCCATCTTACATATCAGAAAACTGGACAGACTTGAGACGCGAACAATTCGCCGCAAAGTCGAATGGCGTCGCTGTCTCTCCGTGGACGGATTTCTAGCAACCGGGTCCATCGGATGTTTGGCCTGCCACTCGACTTGCTCAGTCAACTCGACGCGCAAACACTTGTCGACCGTGGCAATCTGCTGATGGACCGTCGTCGAGGAGGACCGTGGGTGGCACTGCTGACACGATGTCTAATGGTGGGTCTGTTTCGCGAAATCAAAAACTCGTGGCGGTATGGACGGGTAATCTGTCATTTACTTGTTGAGTAGGTTCCGCGCAGAAAAATCGAGTACTCGCCGGGACAATCCAAAATTAAAGGAGCCCCACATGCCAGTCCCTCAGAAAAACGATTGGAAGAAACTGCGCGAACAGTATGGAGTTGCGCAGAACTCAGTCAAAGCGAGCGTCGGGGCCAAACTCGAAAAGTTTCACAAAATCAAGAAGAGAAACACTCGCGACGCAGTGCGTGCTCTCTGCGAGGTCCACGGCGCGCTGGCCAATTGGCGAACATATCTTGGTGGCAAGAAAGACAAGCCAAGCCAGGATTTTTACAAGGACGTCACCGAGATGCAAAAGGACGTGCGTACGCGCATCGACAAGCTGGATGAATATCTGCAGGCCCAGAAGGACGCGTACAAGCTGACGTTGGACATGGTCCTCAAAAGCAAGCGACTCCGAGCCGCGTTTCGATCCTTTCTAGCCAAAGAGTACGCGACAGAGAACCTCGATTTCGTCGTCGACTACCTGAACCGCACTGACCCCAACAAATTGTTCAGCACTTATATCGGCGACAACAGCTCCAAAGAAATCAATCTCCCTGAACCAATCGTATCAAAACTGAAATCGGCTCAAAAGGCTGGATTGAAATTATCCGATTTCAAGGATGCTTGTGAGCACGTGCGCATCTTATTAATACAAGACAAATTACCGGATTTCCTCAAGGACCCTTCGGTTATCTCGGCACTGGACATCAAAATCAAAACGGGATTCCTCGATCGTTGGTTGAATTGAACGCGGACGATCATCAAGCGCCCCGCTGGCGTTGGCTGGCGAGCAATCCATCTTCATTCACATACAAGCCCGCCGCGCAAGCGAGTGCGTACCAGGATCGATGCACTCGCTTGCGCTTCGGGCTTGTATTCGCTCATGGCTTGGTAAATTCCCATTTGCCGATCGCCTTACAGCTTGAGAATCGAACCGATCGCATTCTTGTGTTTGTAGGCCAATTCGACAAAGTGGTCGACGATGGATTGCATTTCAGCATGATCTGTATTGTCGGTCGCCTTAGATTCGAAGGCTGAAAGTTTGGCAAGCAGGTCCGCCGCCTCCGCAGTAACTCGTTTGGCAACGTCGTCAGTCATTTGGCCATTCTGGGCGTCCTCCGCCAATTGCTTCAAATCGTGTTTGTCGGTCAGCTTGAGAGCTTGCATGACCGGTTTACCGCCGCCGGGACGCAAGCGAGGATGGGCATCAATCTCGGCACGATGGTTGATGATCACCCAATCGGCTTGCGACATCTTGAAAGTGACAGGTGCCCAGTTTACTTTCAATTCCAACGGGTCCAATGTCTGGCGATCTTCGAACAATAGTGTTTCCAGATACTCTCGGACTTTGGTTTCGGTCGCTCCTGCCGCTAACGTATTTTCGTTCAAACCGGTTGCATCCATGAAACGCCTGGCGATCGGGTCCGGGGGCGTTTTCTCCATTCCGGCCCACGCAATCGCATGCATGCCCAGAGTTGGACTGAGGCGGAGTGCGGCCAATCCCAGCGCTCGATCGCCTGGTTGGTTCACGGCTTGGTGAATCGTGTTCCAAGCTTCATGTAGTTTCTTGGCGTTATAGGCGACTTCCGAGACTTTGCGAATGCCCTCCGCGGCAAGAGCGACTGTACCAACGGTCTTACCGATCGCCAACGTGAACGGAGTTGGAACGGAACCGACGATTGCCGCGGCGGCCCGGACAGCCAACAGCGCATCTTCGATGGTGTGAAACGTTATTTGTTCCACTTTGTTGTCGTAGAACCCTTGGATTGTACTGGTCAGCGAACTGGTCGCTTTCTTCGAACGCTTGAGTTCCTGCTCGAACTTGTTCCACAGTTCCCAGCGCTTGGTTGCCTGATAGACATTCACGCCCAATTGTAAAATCAGTTTAGCGACTTCGAGCGGTCCGAGGACCGAACCTGCGACGACTTCGGTAAATGCGTCCGCGGCCCAGTTAGCGATACTCGTCGCACCGCTGCCGATTCCCAGCAGGCTGGTGCCGAGCGAGGCTACCGTTTCGCAAATATGCCGATCCGTCTTCAGTTGAGCAATCAGTTTTTCAATGGACTTGAGTTCTGCGACCGCCAAGCCTCCTTCGTCTATCAACGTCAATTGCCTCTCGTACTCTCGAATCTCCTCGTCGGCAGCGTCCAAATCCTCCTGCAAAGTTTCGGCATCGGGCAAGACAGATTTTGCAACGATGGCGCTCATGCACTGGCTGTCTCGAAAAACCTCTCGCAGTTCGTCGTTCATGCCCGCTTGGATAGCACTATCAGCCACCTTGAGCAAGCTGTTAAATGCGTCGGCTGGTTTCACATCGGGATTGGCCAGTTGCTGCAACGGTGCTTGGTTACTGAATCCAGACGCGATCAGTTTTCCAGTTGCGATGAGGACATTTGCCGACAAGTTACTAACGACCGAGGCCGCGTCTTGAAACGCACTTTCGAAACCGTTGGCTAGCGCTTGGACGACATCGACGGCGCTAACGTCGCCCTTTGCGCCGGACGTCATGGCGTTAAAGATGGCCTGCATATCGACCGAGCGCCGGTACATGCCCGAGAACACTTGTCCAGCGACACCGCCTAGCGCGCTCGCTAGCGACAGGTCGACAGCCGGCACAAATTTGACAGCCTCTTTGCGCATGAGGGAACCTCGTTCGGCTGCGGCGAAGCTGGCGGTCAGATTCAAGCTGTCCAGCGTGACACCGATGGTCTCCGCAGTGGTCCCGATCAAATGCGCCACCTCGTCCAAACTGGAGAGCGAATAGAATGCTTCATTCGTTTCGGGGATCTCGATCGCAGTAACCAGTTTGTCGAGATCTTCTGCCGAAAGGCCGCTGCCAGCCAAGAAATTGACGAGCAGGTCTTCGCGCACCTGCTGTTCGAGAGCGAATCGCACTTCATCGTCGGACAAATTCTTTCCGTAGTCCGTCAATCTGTCTGGGTCAATTCTCTCTAAGTGCGCGCGCGGATCGAGTAACCGATCGGAGGCGTCGAGCGCAGAGATATTGCCTTCGTTCGGAACCCAGCGGTTAATGGCAACAGCTCCTTGAGCAAGTGCGATTCCGGCCGTTACGCCCTCCTTGGCCGCATTCGCAAAGGCTAAATCCCGATCTTTAATATTGAGCCCCTTCTTTACGTCGTTGCCCAGTTCATCCTTCTTAGCAACCATCGCGGCTATCCTGCCCTTCTTTCCTCCACCTCCGTGAATATCGACCGAGGCGATCGCGCTGGTCATCTTCTGAGCCGCTTCGTTTTCCTTCAATCTCAATTTGAAGCTGTCGAAAGTATGGTTCAGCAATTGCTGGATGGCGCTATAGTTGTCAGGCACAAACGTCTCGGGAATCAGTTGCTCGCGCACTAGCGGAGTGAAGACCTCGTTCTCCACGAAGCGACGAATTTCCTCCCGGGCCGCAGCGAGCTTATTCTCTTCGTCTTCGCGCAGTTTTTGCTTGGCGAGCTTGTCGGGATCATCGTCGGCGATCGGTTTCTCGAAGTCGAATTTACCGATTTTGTGAGCCTTGACGTAGGCGGTCGTGAACTGTGCGATGACCGGATTAACGAACTTCATCACAGTTGTCCACGTGTTGTTAACGCGAGCGTTGTCTTCGGCTGACAACCCGTGTCCTTTTGCGGTCGAACCAATGGTATCCACCGCGTGCTCTTGTCCTTCTTCGTCGATGGACTTTTCCTGTTTTCGCCCTTTGGCATCGACAGTTGAAAACGTCATGCCGGCGCGGATTTTCTCCCGATCCAGCCCGATTTCAAATGCGAATTTGTCCAGTAAGACATTTCGAGCACTTTGCAATTCATCGAAGGCAATGGCGGTTTGGCCCGCGCCGACCAAGTCGGACAGAAACTGTTGAGCTTGTTGAAATTCCATGGGAATGCCTCGAATTAAATGCTTAGTGCTGTCAAGTTGGATTTGCTTCGGTAATCGCGTTGGGAAAAAGCAATCGGGATACGAAATTTGAAATCAGAGATCAGGCATCTAAGCCGCATCTAAGCCTCCAATCTGAAATTTCAAATCTCGAGCCTCTAGTCTCTAGTCTCACGCCTCATACGCTCAACGCTTCCAATTCGATGCTCTGAAGTGCGGACCTGAGGTAGCCGGTGGCTGCCTTGATCTTCTTTTGTTCGAATGGGTTGGCTGCCTCTGTCAGTTTCCGCAGTACAGGATGCTTGAGCAGGACTTCCATATGTGCGTGGACGCGCTTCAAAACAACCTCGCGCGAGGCAAGCTTTTCCTGGCGATTGCTGTCGGTTTTCGCCAACTCTCCAAAGGCTTTTGCGAAATCGTCGGGCTTGAAAACGCCGGCTGACTGGCCGACCAATTTGCGAGCTTCGGCAGCGGCATTTTGCAAGACGTCGAGAGCAGGCTGGGGAATCTGGTCGGTCGGTTGAAAGCCGCTAACGTTCGTGTCGATGGACGTCAGGACGGCTTCAATTGCCGTTTGGAAGGCTTGGACTTGTTGTGTCCATACACGTTCGAGCTTGATAAAGTCGCCCACTAAGTTAATATTGGTCGTGATCGTGGCAGATGCTAGGCGCGCTGCCGTGCGACTCCCCTCGGCCAACATTTCGTGCGCGGTTGCAAACGCGGGGATGGCCTTCTTGGGATCGGGTGCGTCAGCGTCCACGAACGGTTTGACGATTTTTTTGGCAGAGTTTGCGATTTCTTCGAGCCCCTTCAATGTCTCCAACGAGTCTTGCAGGACCGAAGGGGTAATGAGCTGTTGCTCGGCCCGGGCCTTCAGCGTTTTTTCGGTCTCCTTGAGCGTTTTGTCTTTAAAATTCGCGAGCACTTTGGCGAATTGCTTGCCCTGGTCCTGGACGGCCATCTTTTCTCTCTGTCGCTCCACCTGTTGCTCGTGGAGTGCCGAGCGAGGATCGTCGCTCGTCAGGATACGGTTGACTGCGTTCTCCAGTTCGGCGAGCACGGCCTCGGCGGCCGGCATACCGGTCTCGGTATGGCGCAGGGCTTCGATCTCTTTTTTGCCAGACTCGATATAGTAATTCATGATGCCGGCGCTTTCGGTAAAGGTAGTTGACTTGTCCTTCGCAGCGTCCCAGGCTTTGTCGAGTTTCTTGACACGTTCCTTTAGTTCGACGTGTTGTGCTTCTACTAGTCGAGCTTTCTCGATCGCTTGCTGGATTGGCTCTTCGAGTTGGCTGAGCAAGGCGAAGCCGTCATTGGGGCTGAGCTTTTCAGCTTGTGCCACGGCATTGATAAGCTGTTGACGCAATCGCTTGTGCGTATCGGGCAACCGCTTGTCGACCAGTAACCTTTTTTTCTCGTCGTTGTTAAGCTGCTCACTCAAATGAGCCCATTTCGCTTTTACTTGTTCATACGTCACACTGTTTTTTCCGATCGTCACGTTCTTAGCTGGAGTGGCCTCGTGAACGCGTTTCTCCAAATCGCCGATCAATTGTTTGCCGATCGCAACCAAATCCGGGTCACCGGAATCGACCAAGTATTGTGCGTCTTGCAATTGAGGCTGTAGAGCTTCTCGATATCCTTTCGGTTCGACCTTTTTCAATTCGTTTTTTACTGCTTGCAACTTCGCTGATGCATCCTTGATCGCCGCATCGCGGTTTTGTCGGAGTGGGGCAAGTTGTCCGTTCAATTGGTAGAGCAATGTGTCGTACGACGAGTTTTGCGAATTCGTATCTTCGACTGCCTTGGCGGACTCGAGAGCCCGGCGGAATTGGACGATTAGACCTCGATCAATTGAAAGAACTTCGAGTTCCGCAATCAAGCTTGCGATAAGCGCTGGCTTGCCGATTTTCTCGCGTTCGAAATCGATGTTCACGTCAGGTGGTGGCGACAGCCGCAAAGCGTTAGCCTCTTCTTGAATCGCCTGAATCAGATTGGCACTGGCTGATCCTCTGGCAGCGATGCTATCGGGATTGGACAGTGGGTCGCTCATAAACGGGTCGCGGCTGTAGGTATCCCACGCTTCCCGCGCAAGTATCCATCGCTCGCGAAGCTGAATTTGCTTCTTGAGCACCACGGGTTGGTAATGCCGATCCAGTTCAGCTAGGCTGGCCTGCGAAACTTGCAATGCATTCTGCACTTTCTCTTTCGCATCGTTCAAAGCGTCGACCAAGGCCTTCGGATCGCTCGGCAGTTTGTTGAACTCGGCCAACAATTTCCTATATGCGGGTTCAAGTTTCTCGAAATTGTCGCAGAAGGCTTGGTAGTTAGCGTCGCGATCAAATGTGGCTCTGATGTAATTGCAATCGTTGACCAGCGGTTGAGCTTTGAGGCGCACAGGTTCCCAAGGCGAATTTTTCATTACGCCCACATCGAACTCAATTCTCTGCGCATGTTTCAAATTCGCTTCGAATCGCTTCCCTGCTTCAAGCATTGATTCCATTTGCGAATCTGCCTGTTTACCTAACGCAACTGCTCCTTCCCAATCGCGTCTATCGATAGAGGCTTTCATCATGTTCAGGTTTCGCTGGACCTGTGACTTGACCTCCGTTGGCAATAAGTTAGTTTGCACCTGAGATTTTAGCTTCTCCAAATACGTTTCCGCGGATTGTTTCGCCGATCGCAAACTAATGAGTTCATCTTGCATCCCTTGTCCAAGCGATTTCAGTTCGTCGATTGCCACTTGTTCGAATTGGTTGGGAGCGACGCCGCCAGATGCCTGCTGGTCCTTGATCAATTGAGCTTTGATTTCGTCGATGCGAGTGGCTTGTTTCTGCCCCGAATAATCCGTTGCGAGCGTGACGTATTCGTTGAGCACCGCGCTTGTTTCGTTGTCGGCATCAAGATAGTCTTTCGACCTGATCTGTTCTTTTGCCTGCTTGTGGGATGCATCCGCTCGTTTGCCGATTGCCTCGAATCCCGCTAATTCCGCTAGCGCCAAATGGTAGCCGGTTTTCAAACCGCTTTCGTTGCCGATTGCACCCTCGGCCTTCTTGATGTGCTCGGCCAGTTCGTCCCTTTCCTTTTCTGCCCCTGGCAAAGCAGTTATCCTCGTCAATTCGGTCTTAGCCGCCGATAGCGTGGACTGCCATGGAGCCATAGCGTCATTCGATAAATTGAACTCCACCGTTGCTTTTCCGGCTGCTGCCTCGGCCAGTTCGCAATGGTCCCGGGCCTTTTTGAGAGACGATATTGCCTCATCAACCTTCGTTGTATTTGGGGATGTCGCTTCCTTGAAACACTTTTCGGCTTCAGCGAGTTGGACCTTAGCCGAGTTCCACCAATTTGCCGTCGTACTGCCCGAAGTCGCCGCGCCGCGCAATTTGCCTGACAATTGAACGCGATCGGCAACGGAAGCGTGAAGATCCTTGTATTCGTCAACGAGTTTCTTGAACTGCTCGTCAGCAGTCGTATCAGGTCTGAGCTTGTCGAATTGTTCGCTGGCCGAAGCGACGAATTCGTCCTTGGCGCCCAACGCGCTGTTGAAAACATCCTTCCCAGTACTCTTGGCCATTTTCCAGAAAGCAAGCAGCGGTTTTGCCATGACACAGACCTTGTTGAGTTCTCTCTCAGCCTAACGCGGCCGAAATTTCCTGGAGTTTGGCTCGCAAAGGAGCAACGACGAGCATTCCGGGAACGACATCGTTGTCGTCCATAAGCAGCATCAGTGGCGTCGAAAGACTGGCATTCAATCGCTCGATTATCGCCTTAGCCGAAGCAATTAGTTTCGGTCGGCTGTCGTAATTCGCGTTAATGACCTCGTCCAAGCGATCGGAAAGAGTGTTGTCAATTTGCGAAATGGTATCGTCGAGGTCCTTGAGAGCTACAGCGAGCTGGCCGGCTTGTTTGGCGTCGTCTCGAAACATTTCCAGAAGAGTATTTTTCAGCCGTTCTATTTCCGAGACCCCAGAACGCCAGATATCCAGCCACTCCAGCCGCGCCTTGCCGAGCTGGACTAGCGACAGTTGCCCAGCGCTCTTGGCTCCAGCCGCCAACGACTTGATGAACTTGCCCAAGTTGAGTAACACGCCGCGAGCATCGTCGAGTTTGCCGTCTTGCATCAGCGATTGAAAACTAGCCAATGAGCCATCGATTGCGGGCTGTTCGGATTCATGCGATGTTCGCACTGCTTGAATCGTGGGAAGCAGTTTCTCGAACGCGGCTTGAAGCTGAGCCGTATTCGCTCCACCGGCCGTCGCCTGCGGTGGTGGCGGAGGTGGCGCGGCTGGCGGCGAAGATGCAAGCTCTTTTAACAGCTTGCCCAATTCCAGCGTGTGCGCCCGAGCCGGGTCGAATTGCTCGGACTTGATTTCTCCGCGAATCTGCGCGATCGCTGCAATCAACTCGGCTTTGCGGTCGGGATGCCGCTTGATGGCTGCTTCGATAAGCGGTTTAAACTTGACGACCGCTTCGCCCAGTTTTTTTCCTAAACCGGCGTCGGGTGCTGGCGCGGCTTCGGTCGCCGGCGAAGGAATTGCCAACGATAGAGACTTTAACAGCTTGGCCAAGTCGAGCGTATGACCGCGGGCGGCGTCGAATTGTTCAGCTCTGATCTCACCGCGAATCTGTGTGATGGCGGCGATCAAGTCGCCTTTGCGATCGGCGTAAAGCTGGATGGCTTTTTCGATCAACGGCTTTAGTTTGGCAACCGATTCGGTCAGCTTGGCGGCTGGATCTTGTTGGCCATTCGGAGAAGTAGGAGCGGAGGTCTGCTGACCATCAGTCGGCGCCGCCGCAGGTATTGCCGAGTCGCTTTGACTTGCTTGATTCGGATTTACTAGGCCGAGGCCGGCCAACAGCGTTTCCAGTTGGGAAAGGCCCGTTGTGGCGGGTTCGATCAAGTCGTCGTTGAGATAACCACCGATCTCTTTGCACAGTGTGTTCAACTGGTCCGCAACATCCGGATGTGTTTGCGACGCTTCGCGCGCGTCGGTCTGCAACAGCAGAAACTTGGCAACCAGCGGATCATCTTCATCTAGTGCCAGCGGAGCGACATCCACAATTTCGAATATCGGTTTGCATTTGAAATTCGCCGATTCCTCCAAGAAGCCCTTCAGCGCCAAGATCTTGACTGGATCGCTGTCAAAGCCATCCGAGCGAGCTAAGATGAAGCGAATGTCCTGGCCTTTGCCGGCCACGACCCCAAACGACACGTTCCCCTTCCCAAAGGATTTGGCTTCTTTTTTCCCCTTTTCGAAGTTTCCTTTCTTAAACACTACCAGGCTGACCACCGCCGCTTTGGAAACCATTACGAACTTGCGAGGCTTGCCTTTTTTCACATCCTCTAGGGAGGCTATCGATTCCGCGCTTATGTTGATTGTTTGAATGTCGGCCATTTACTTACCCACACCAGCATTGGAGAATTTACGAGGGAAACACCGCCCTCCATTTATGAATGACGGAATCCGCAAGCCAACCGCCAAGAATTTTTGACCAGTGGATCGGAGCCACATTAGTAATGCCCATTGAAGATCCTGAAAGCGGCGATAACTCACCATGCGATGATTCCGTCACGGGTTGGATCGACGGACTTAAGGTGGGGGATTCCGAGTCGATCGAAGCGCTGTGGAACCGTTATATTCAGAGGCTAAGGCAATTGGCATCGGGACGTTTGCCGTCCAGTCTGAAGAAGGATCAGGACGAAGAGGATATCGCCCTGAGCGCGTTTCATTCGTTGTGCCAGGGAGCCCGACACGGGAATTTCCCAGATCTCAGCGACCGCCACAACTTGTGGGCGCTGCTGGTAGTCATCACGAATCGAAAGATCCACTATCGGCGTCGGTACGCGGCCACAGCCAAGCGAGGCGGCGGGCAACGCATCTTGGACTGGAACTTCGACGATGCGAGTATGGGTGAATTGGGGCAATTCATCGCTCGCGAGCCAACCGCGGAAGTCGCCGTGGGAGTCGCCGACGAAATTCAATTCCTCATCCAGAGTTTGGATATGCCCGAATTGAAGCAGGTCGCTGAGCTGAAGTTACAAGACTATACTTCGGAGGAAATCGCACTAGAAATGAACTGCGGCCTTCGGACCGTCGAGCGCCGATTAAATCTGATCCGCAAGTGTTGGCTGACCAGAATCGAAAGCGAACCGAATTAGCAGCCGAGAGTAGAGCGATTGTCCTCAATCGCCCGCCCCACCATGCGAGTTGTGATCGACGCGCTTTTGATCGCTTCGATAGACACTGCCATTTCCACCCTGGAGTAAACGGCGCCAGTGACACTTTGAAGTTTCCTAGTCTCGGATTTCCCAATTATTTTGCCCGACATGACTTTGCCAAATTATGAACGGCAAAATAATCCAATTGAAAACGCCAATCCTATTCATGTGCTATTCTCAAAAATTGTCTGTTCTACAAGCAATTCGAAAGCCCATGTAGTTGTGACGCGAACTGGGCGGGTAAGCGATGCGATAGGCGGCATGGCATTGCAAGCCGTAGTCGCGCAAGCCGCCCCCGCGCAGGATTCTCTTGGCTCGGTCGGTGTCGAGTAGAGGAAGCGTCGAATCGTAGTACGTCGCGCTATCGTAACACCACTCCCAAACGTTGCCGTGCATGTCGAACAGTCCCCAATTGTTCGGCGTGCGTTGACGAACTGGTTGGACCTCGCCCGTCGAATTGGCAATGTATACAGCGTGTTTGACTAGCAAGCTTTCATCGTCGCCAAACGACCAGGCGGTCGTCGTGCCCGCTCGACAAGCGTATTCCCATTCCGCTTCGGTGGGCAACCGATAACCGTTTGCTTGAAAGTCACACTGCCACTGAAGTTCGGACGACCGACCATCCGCATTGGCGTTTGGCACTGGTTCGCTGTGGGTCGCATAGCACAGGCGACGATTCTCTCGGCGGCTTAACCAATTGCAGAATTGGACCGCGTCCAGCCAACTAACACCCGAAACAGCCGCGCGGGCGGGCTGGGTCGGTCCGGCCGACGTCGAGCCGGCTGCAAGTGCGTCGATTTGTCCACTAACGCCGTAACCGATTTCGTCCAGGAACAGTCGATACATTTCGTTCGTCGTCTCGGAATCGGCGAGATAGAAGGCTTCCTCGATGCGCCGATTGTGTGACGGCGCGGCCCGGAATCCACGCTCGTCCGATTTGTCGTCCGAGCCCATCTCGAATCGACCGGGCTCGATGCGCAGCAGCGTCCCACCCACGCTGTTGATAAACCAGCGACGATCTGATGGGAACTGACTTTCATTTAGTTCGGGCGTTCTTCCGAGCCTTCCCAACGCCCAGCGCGCGGCACTCAGGGTCGAACCGTGAGTCGACTGGCTGAAAACGGATTCGAGCGACTCTTGAATAACTGAGAGTTCATCGGGGCTAAGTTCGTCCGCGCTGAGGTGCCCCACTGCCAGACACAGCCCCGAACGCGTCGCCGGATCGATCGGATCGCGAATAATCTTGGCAATCTTGCGAACGTCGCCTGGCAATTGCGAAACGATCGGAAAGACCGCATAGCGTTGGGCTGGATCCCTTCCCATTGAAAGCGCATCGGCGATCGGTTTCAATTCGTCGATCAACATTCCGAAGCAGGCGATTCTCGCCTTAATGTGAAGAGTCGAATTTTTGTGATACTGTTCGACTAACCACGTCGAGGCGGATGGCGTTGCGCTGACGAGGGCGGTGGCCAAGTTGTCGAATTCGGTCAAGGGCGCATCTTCGATACGGTTCTTCAGAAAAACCTGTTCGACCTCTCCCAACGCCGCCAATCCCATCGCCGATCGCAATCGAGCCTGATTCGACGCATCGGTTTGTTCGTAGGTTTGTCGCAGCAGTTGGCGCACGCGCCGCGGACGAGAGCGAACGGAATCGAGCAGACTGGGGAGAGTATCGGGTTGCCCATTCTCGATCGCCGATTTGAACGCTTCGGCTCGTTGCCGATCCGCCAACCGCGATGTCCAGCCGACGACGAGCGCCAAAATCGCTAGCACCGAGGTAACAAAGCCCACCCGCGTACTGTGCCGTATCGCAGCCTGTCGCATGACGCTGCGCTGGGAATCGCTGAGCGCAGCGCGTGGAACCGCCACGAAGATCGACAAGTATTCCGATAGCGAAGGCAGGAACCGCGCGTCGCGTTCCTCACACCATTGCTCCGTGCGTTCGGCCAACTTCAGCTTGGCTCGTCCGCGCCACGATTGGCGATGCCGCCGCGCCAGCCAATGGCGCAGCGATTCGGCTAGGTAATCGTGTGTCAGTTGGTATCCGACCAGTTGCCGGTTGTCGCTCGCCGTGGGTCTACTATCATCCACGGCGATAGTCAACAAATGCAAGTCACTTTCCAGAAGATGCAACAAGTCGTCGAATCGACCGTCGTGTCCCGAGTATCCCGACGCGCGGAGTAGTTCGTCGCGCGAACAAAGTCTTCCTCGTCTATCGTCGCCATTGGCCGGCAACATATATTCGAGCACTCGACTTGCGCCTTCCACATGGTCGCCGATGCGTTTGTTGCTTTGCGAGTAGAAAATCTCATCGAGAAACTGTGCGCCGATGCCGCGAACTCCGCCCACCGATTGCAGATTTTCAATGCTCCATGGTCGATTCTTGAAAATCTCCACGAACAATGCCAGGCGGATCACCACGACGCGATCGTCTGCCGCCAGTTGCCTCACTGCCTGCGACAAGAATTCGTCCTGTTGAGGTGTCAGCGATTGTGGGCCGGTGGATAAAGCGCCGATCGCGCGGCCGTGCATAAGCAACACTCTTCTAGCATGCGATAGATCGAATCGATCGACCGCAGCCGCGTTGCTTCCTACGATGAACGGCACTTCGATCGCACTCATCAGCCGCGTAGTGGCCATCCAGTAATCATCGCGCACCAACAACAGAGCTTGAATCCGCCCTCCGTCACATTGCCGTAACGCGCGGACTAATTCGTTTTGCTCGTCGATCGATCGACTATGCAGCCACTGTTCGAGTTGATCGATCACGATCAAAACTTTCGTCGCGCGATGATCGCCGCGCCTGCGCACTTCGGCCAGAAACTCGGCCAAGTTGTCGTGCGAGAATTCGGGAAACAGTCGCTGAAGTTCCGCAAGCAATCGCGATGTCGTTCCACTGGATGTAGCTTCGATATGCACTACCGTTACGGACTCGTTCAAACGAGGCAGCAGACCGGCGTTGAGCAGCGAACTCTTACCGCACCCAGACGGCCCATAGATCACGCCGACGGAAAACGTCAGCCTGGCTTCCAGGCACTCGATACGCGATTTCCAAAAGCGGATACTCTCCGGCATTCCGTTTCGGTCGCGTGGTCCCGGCAGAAGCTCCCAGAAAAACTCCGCGTCTTCGCGACCGAAATAGCGCAGCCCCTTGGGCCGAAAAACAGCGGCTAGGTTTGGATCCACCTGACTGGATCGCGATTCGATAAACCAGCGCAAGTCCTCCGCGAATTCGCCCGCATTGGAATAGCGGTGCGCGCTCCGCTTGGCCATGGCTTGCAAACACATTCGCTCCAACTCGACGGGACAGTTGGAGTTCGATTGTCGCGGCGGCTCTGGTTCGTCACTTGCGATCCGATCAATCAATTCGCTTCGCGTCTGGCCAATGAACGGTTGACAACCGGCCAGCAGTTCGTACAGCACAACGCCCAGACTGTAGATATCCGACCGGTGATCGATACGATGCGCCTCGCCGCGAACCTGCTCCGGACTCATGTAAGCCAAGGTTCCGATCAGACCGCTGTCTACCAAGCGTTCCTCACCTCGCAGCGCCAATCCGAAATCGGCCAAATGGGGCTGGCCCTCCGCGTCGAGCAGGATGTTGCTGGGCTTGATATCGCGATGTACCAATCCTCGTTCGTGAACGTGATGCAGCGCGTCCGCCAAGTTCGCAATCAGTTTGGCGGCGCTATGGGCACTGAACGCGCCCTCGCGAATGCACCGAGCCAAGTCTTGACCGACGATCAGTTTGGAAACCACATAGTGCTGGCCATCGTCCGAAACGCCAACATCGTAGACGGGAACGACGTACGGATGGTCCAGCAGCGCGACCGCCCGAGCCTCACGAAGAAACGCATCGCTCCATCGCGTGAGCGACGAGCTGCGAGATTTCGAAGACCGCAGTGTCTGGCGCACGACCTTGAGAGCAACGTGGCGATTGAGGCGAACGTCGAGCGCCTCGTACACGGTCCCCATTCCGCCTCGCCCAATCAGTCGAACAATTCGGTAGTGACCGAATTGATCTGTGGGCGATGCCTCGCGAGTCCCGATGTTCTCGCGCTGGCGTGGAAAGTTTTCGGAGTCCGAGCGAGCGAGCGGTCGGTACGCATACTCCGACATCGTTCGAGCCAGTATGGGCGCATATTCCGGAAACCGATCGAGGTAGTTCGCATGATCGCAATCCAGCCCTCGCTCGAGCCTCCATTCGATTTCGATCAACAACAATTCGCGCAGCAGAGGACCGCGCAGGCTCGAAGCAAATGGCTCCAAGAACTCTTCAAGCGACGGTGCATGACCGCCTCGCAACTGGCATTCAAAGTGAGTGCAAGCCTGTTCGACGACTAGTTCGTCGGCTGCACTCAACTCGCCATCTGACATTGGTTTGATCGTGGGGCCTCGGCTAATTTGCGAGTAATTACCTGTTGAGCAAGCCATTCCATATGGTTGCTTCTCCCAAGCGTCGAAAACTCATTCAATTGTGCATTATGATACGGTTCGATTGTTCCATCGCGAAGCAGAAAAGGCAACGCAGTGAATCATTTTTCTCCATGCCCAAAGACTGCGGTTCAATATTTCCTGGAAGTTCCGCTTGTCCTCTACTCCTTTAACCCGTTGCCGTCCAGAGGTTAACATGAAGCGAAATCAATCTCCGATACGGGTTAGGGCTTTCGATGTAGAATCTTCGACGCACGACGGGAAAATCGGCTAAGATGAATCGGTCGTTCGGACCACCAAGTCGCCTATTGCCAGATGAGTGTGCCATGTTGCGAGCAGCCTGCCTTTGCGTGTGTTTGTTTTGGTTGTACAGCCCGACTTATGCCGCGCCGCCTAATATCATCTTCATCTTGATGGACGACTTTGGTTACGCCGATCTGGGATGTTACGGTGGCAAAGATATTCGTACCCCGAATATCGATCGCATTGCGGCTCGGGGAGTGCGCTTTGAAAACTTCTATTCGAATGCTCCAGTCTGTACACCTACTCGGTGCGCGTTTATTACGGGACGTTGGCAGCAGCGCGTTGGATTCGAATATGCGATGGGCTATGGCGCCGAGAATTTTGTGCGGCGCGATGGCCAGTGGGTTAAGAGCACCGACTTTCACAGTTTTGGTTTGCCGACCAGCAATCCGAGCATTGCCAAGTTTCTGAAGACGTCAGGATATGCAACGGGCGCGTTCGGTAAGTGGCATCTCGGCTTACGAGACGAATTCAATCCGCTCCATCATGGATTCGACGAGTTTTTCGGAGAGATGTTGGGGCACTGCGATTACTACAAACACGATTACTACGATGGAACTCATGCGCTGCGCGACGGTCTAAAGTCGGTCCAACACGACGGTCGCTACTTGACCGATATGCTCAACGCGCGCGCGGCGAAATTCATCCGCGAACATGCGCGGAAACCATTCTTTCTTTACGTGCCACATTTGGCAGTGCATGCACCGTGGCAAGCTCCCGACAAGCCCAATACTCCGTTTGTGACTAAAGAGTCGATGTACGATGGAACGCGCGAAATCTACCGAGCGATGGTCGAACGCGTGGACCTGGGAGTCGGGATGATTTTCGCGGAACTTGAGGAGGCGGGCGTCGCGGAGAACACGCTGATCGTCCTCAGCAGCGATAACGGTGGCGAACGGCTAAGCGATAATCGGCCGCTGTTTCATAACAAAACGACTTTGTGGGAAGGTGGTATTCATGTTCCCTGTGTTATGAGCTGGCCGGCTAAGCTGCCCAAAGGAATCACTATCAAACAGCCTGCGATCACGATGGATTTGACCGCGACCTTTCTAGCTGCCGCCGAGACAAAGCTGCCACCCGCATACCAACCAGACGGTATGAATTTGTTGCCCATCCTTACCGGTGCCCAACCTGAGCGCGAGCGCACGTTTTGCTGGCGTATCCAACGCGGCCTGAGAACTCAGTGGGCCATCCGCCACGGTAAGTGGAAGTTTCTTAGGGACGCCGATACAAATGACTTGCTGTTCGATTTGGAAGCTGATATCGGCGAACGGCGAAACCTGTACTACGAACATCAGGACATCGCGCAGGGCCTCAAAAAGCGATACCAAGCGTGGGCCGACGAAATGGACGCCAGCGATCGAGCGTTCCTAGTGAAATAGTTGGCGTCGATGTCAAGTGTCACGTCCATCGAAACCTAATCGGTCTTGAATTCGAATGAGAGTCTTGACGGCTTCCGGTACCCCACAAATTAGCCGTTCGCATTAGGCTGCCGTGGCAATTGCTCTTAGGAATAGCCGAGAAATAAGTGTCAGGTACCTTTTGTGCGCAGCACCCGAAGGGCGAGTTTCTCGC
>SYJV01000326.1 GCA_005798335.1 Planctomycetaceae bacterium
GAAGCGCAAGCGAGTGAATTGTCGTAATCGTCGTAAGTTATTCACTCGCTTGCGCTTCGGGCTTGTATTCCGCAAAAATGTGGCGCTGTCCAACTAGATTCTGGCGAGAAAATACTCTGCACAGCGACTGGCAAATTGACTTGCTTCGTCGATCGTCGTGATACCCTGCGCCTGGTGGATGGTTAACGTGCCACTGTAGCCGATTGATTTAAGGCCCGCGCATACTTCGTCAAAGTCGACTCCACCGACTGTCCACGGGTCTAAATGATCGAATTGGACTTCGCCCCGACAAAACGTTGGTAGTTTAGCCGCGCCTGTCGGGCTGAGTTTGTGATTTTGTACGTATACGTTCATCAAATGGGGTTGCAGTTTCCGCAACGTGTCCAAACCGTACGACTGCGCGCAGAGCAACAAGTTGGCAGGTTCGTAGATGATTCCAAAATTCGCTTGGCCAATTTCATCCAGCACTGCCAGCATCGATGGTACTTGTTCGAACAGCGACGTTGTGTGGCATTGATGGGCCAGCCGAATGCCGCGCTCGGCGGCTCGCATCGCCGCTGATCTAGCCAGTGGAATATCTGTCGGGCGCTTGAGACACACGCGGATCAAATTACAACCAAGCGCTTGCGCGACGTCGAGGCTGGGCGCGATGTCGCGCAAACTGTCCGGTCCATGTTCATTATTGAGTGGTACATTGCAATCGGCGGTCACCATTGACACAAACAGCCCTTGCGACCGAATATATTCCCGCATCGCTTCCAGACGCGCTATCGGTGTTCCAATTCCTCCAGCACTAGCACGCATACATATCGCCGAATATCCAGTCGCTCGAGCGATATCGACCAGTTGTTCGAATGGCAGATTCAGCTTGGTCTTGCACGGTGCTTCGACAATACGCACCGATAACGATAGTTGCATTCAATCTGTTCCTACGATGAGAATCATGGGCTGGGCCGTACTACTCTTGCAGGGCGTATAATAGGATGTTGATGCCAATCCGCGCAGCGTCGTCGCGCGTATATCCGCGGCATTGCATCGAATGGCGACTTTCGAGAGCACAACTGAGGTCCAGCGGCGAAAATACAACGACGATGCGATCCTCGATTTTGGCATATTCCAATTGAGGTGCCATCGAGCGCTGGGTGACCGCCACTTTTTCGCCATCCGGGGACGGATCGACGACGGTCACTTGTCGAATATCAAAGCCGCTGAATTCAGTGGTAAAAAGTTTATGCTCGTTGGTCATTTTCTCCAGCGGACTGGCGGGCAAGATCAACCCCAATTCTCGCCGAAAAGTTTCCGCAAATTCTTCGTTCGCGCAGATCGCATCGACAAATAGAAAACCACCGAACTGCAGGTATTTTCCCAGAATCTGTCGTTCCCTGTCAGTGAATTCCAGAGATCCACGTCCGTGCATGAAGACGATCGGATATTGTTCCAGTTCCGATTCTTTGATGGGAATGATGCGTCGTTGGTCGCTGATGCGGAACGGATTCTCCTTAACGAGCCACCGTAACAGATTCGGCATGGCACGTGGAGCGTCGTCCGAACCCGCAGGGTGCCTTAATTTTGGAATCACCAACACGCCCCGGTCGCTCTGCGTCGCTTCGCGAATATCCTCCAAGATGGAAACATTGTCGAGTTTCTCCTTGAGCTGTTTACCGGTAGCGTAAGCCAGTACATTCATGCCAACTTTGGTGCAGTTGTCGAGCTCTGATCGAATCTCACTTGGATAATTGGGCCGCAGGCCGTAAGGGATATTTAATTCCCAGCGGCACGACAAACTGATCGGACTGTAGACCAGTCCAAGCCGACAGCACGACTGCACGCCGTACAGCCAAAAATCATGCGGCATGGTCTGGGGTTCCACTCGCGCCTCGGCAAACCAGATGGGATGATCGGGCGGTAGTTTTTCGAGTGGTTGTTCGAAAACTTCCGCAACAAACGCACGAAACGCGCGGTCAAAATTCTCCCCTTTGCAACCGTCTTGGTTGCAGGCTTCGGCAAAAATGAAACCACCTTGTTCGACATAGTCATGCAACAGTTTCTTCTGCGCAGACGAGATGCCGAAGATGGCCGAGCCACTGATGAACAGTACCGGAGTTTCCAGCAGATCTTGCAAAGTCGCTTGGCGAATGTCTACGGTCTGCCACGCCAAATCTCGCTTCCAGGCTTGTTCGGTGTGGGAAGTCAAATGCTGGATCGAGCGTGCGTGATGGTTCCAATCTTCGGCTGGGCCATGCTGCAGGCGACTAACCACAATCTGGCGCTTTCCCTTGGACAGGAACAGCAGCGCCATGGCTGTGTTGATTACCGGTTCATTGCTTTCGAAGGTCGAGCGCGACGAGAACTGACCGAACTGCGCGTCCTGCTGGCTGAGCAAGACGGACGCACCTTCGCGGTACCAATCGTGGTTTCCAATGAATCGCTGGCCAGTCATGCGACCCACGCGCTCCAAGGCATAGAGGTAATAGAAATGCCAACTGCTTCTTTCCTGTGGGTTGAATTCGACCGAGAAATTCTCCGCCAGCCAATTCAGTCCTTTGCGGACGCGTCCCAACTGGTCATCGGTCTGGCCACAACAGCGAACGACGTTGTTCACACCGACTTCGGGGCTGTCTTGATCGGCTCCCGCAATGATCAGTGACGCGATTCCCGCGCAGGTCATGCTGCCCGATCCGTTTTCGTCGCCCGCCCCATACGAGAAACTGCCATTTTTGTTCTGAAGGCGAACCCAGTATTCTGTTGCGCGCTTAAATACACGTTGCCAATCGGATTTCTCAATATTCGCTCCAATGCGCTGCGCTTCGTGTAACGCCAATAGAGCAAATTGGCTGTTCGATGGATCTCCCGCAGGCCCATTCGACCCTACGTTGCCACTTCGCTCGTAACTCCAGCCTCCGTTGGGCAACTGCGAATTGATCAACATTTGGGAACAACGTTTGATTTCCAGCGCGTACTGTTTGGGATTGGCAGCACAAAAAGCCATCGTATGCAGCGATAACGCATATGTGGTTTGAGGTTTTAGCTGTTGCAGCCACTGCAACGCTCGTGAAACCTCGCGCGACTCAGGCGAAACTCCGCAGTTAAGCAGAGCCAAAACGGACAGAGCGGTGACTCCGCCGATTTCCACACGCCCGGTATACTCGGGCCAATTCCGGTCACCGATTCGACTGCCCAGCAGGTATTTGACCCCTTTTTGAATCGATTGCTCGACCTGTTCTTGGGTCAGCCCCGTTTTGGCTTGCCCGAACACGACCGAGTGAGACGCTACAATCGCCAGAATCGTTACCAGGCCGATTAATTGACGAGTCCATGGAAGCATAGCCAGTCCCCAAACGGCGAGAAATAGACGACAATCAGAGTTTATTGTAGCTTACCGTTAGTATCGGCCGGTGTCATCGTCGTAACCCGAAGCGTTACGAGGAACAAGCAACGAGCGGACGGGCGCTGGCCATTCATTATACGAAGAAAAACTAAGTGTCGAGTAAACCCAAGAGTGTCGGTGACTTACTGCGCGAGTTTCGCGAGCATCGCGAGCTGATGCGCCAAGAACTGAGCAAAGTGATCATTGGCCAGGACGATGTGGTCGAGCAACTGTTCGCAGCCATCTTCACGCGCGGCCATTGTTTGCTGGAGGGCGTTCCAGGTTTGGCCAAAACGTTGATGGTCTCGTCGTTGGCGCGGATCATTGATGTGTCTTTCAATCGAATTCAGTTCACTCCTGACCTGATGCCGTCGGACATTACTGGAACCAACGTGTTGGACGAAGATGCCGCTGGAAAACGAGAGTTCCGGTTTGTCGAAGGGCCCATATTCACCAATATTCTATTGGCTGACGAAATCAATCGTACGCCACCTAAAACGCAAGCGGCTCTGTTGCAAGCGATGCAGGAGCGCGAGGTTACGGTTGGCCGCACGACTTACAGCTTGCCCGATCCGTTTATTGCGATAGCCACTCAGAATCCCATCGAACAAGAGGGCACCTATCCGCTGCCAGAGGCTCAATTGGATCGGTTCATGTTCAACATCATCGTGGGCTATCCCACCGCCGATGAGGAAGAGCGAATTCTGTTGGCCACCAGCCGCAACGAGCGACCTGAGGTAAGCAAGATTTTTTCGGCACGTGCTGTGTTAAATATTCAGAAACTAGTTCACAGCGTAGCCGTGAGCCCCTTTATCGTAAAATACGTCGCACATTTGGTGCGTGCGACTCGTCCCGCAGATGAACGCGCGCCAGCGTTTATCAAGGAATTAGTCGATTGGGGCGCCGGCCCTCGCGCGGGCCAGTTCCTGATCAACGGCGGAAAAGCGGTCGCGGCGATGGACGGTCGATTCAGCATCGCGGTCGAAGATATTCGGCGAATTGCCGTTCCCGTTCTGCGACATCGCATTAGCACGAACTTTCAAGCACAAGCGGAAGGGATGACCAATGAAAAGATCATTCGCCGGTTGATAAAGGAGATCCCCGAACCCGTCGTACCCAAGTATGCTGCGGGTGCGACGCCCCCTGTACAAGAATCAGGAGGCTAAGACGATGATTTTGGCTGAGTCGAGACTGCCAGGCGTCGCGGTTGTTCGCCACTGTTTACTTCAGACCCTCGGATCGCAGAGCCCATTCTCATGGTCGCGGTAGAACAATACCTCAAACCGGAATTGGCTGCGCAAATCAAACGGCTCGATCTGCGCGCCAAGATGGTCGTGCGAGGATTCTTGCAGGGACTGCACGCGAGCCCATTTCATGGCTTTAGCGTTGAGTTCAGTGAACACCGTCGATATGCTCATGGCGACGATCCCAAAGATATCGACTGGGTGGCTTACGCGAAAACCGAGAAATACTACGTCAAGAAATTCGAATCGGAAACGAATCTTACCGGTTATTTGGTGATCGATCTCAGCCAGTCGATGGACTATACCTACCGCCAGCAGTTGACCAAGCTGGACTACGCAATTTGTTTATCGGCGGCGCTGGCATATTTGATGATTCAGCAGCAGGACCCAGTGGGATTGGTTACGTTTGATACGAAATTGCGAGCCAGTGTTCCACCGCGCAGCCGCCGCAGCCAATTGCCGACCATCCTCAGCCAACTGACTAAATTGAAGACCGCTGGAAATACCGACCTGGCGGGCTCGTTGCAACAATTCTCGTCGATGTTGCGCCATCGCAGCTTGATTATGCTGATGAGCGACTTGTTGACCGAGGAAGAACCCATGTTGCGCGCTCTGCGAAATTTGCGGCATGCCGGGCACGACATAATCGTGTTCCATGTGCTCGATGAAGCCGAAGTCACCTTTCCGTTCAAAGGGTTGGTTGAGTTGGTAGACCCTGAAACTGGACGTGGTGAACCAATCAGTGCCGAGGATGCTGCCGAGGACTACCGACGGACCATCGAAACGTATCGCAGTAGACTACGCCGAGAGCTGACTGAGAGTCGCATCGATTATGTGCCTTTGGATACTCAGCAACCTTATGACAAAGCACTCATGGAATACCTGCTCAGCCGGCGCAATCGATTTTGAGGCCTCGGCAACGCGTGCGTTTTTGCCAACTATTTTCCGCATCGAAGGCGGACATCCGCGAGCTTGCCAAACCGTTTATCGGCAACTTCAATGAGCTTTCTGCATATCTCGTTGCTAGCTGGATTATCCGTGATCGCGGTACCGCTGATGCTCCATTTGTTGGGGCAACGACAACCTAAGATTGAAGTATTTCCGGCGCTGAGATTTGTACGGCAAACGGTACAGGCTCAACGTAGCAGTTGGCAACTGAGGCATCTGTTGCTGTTGTTGTTGCGCATTGGCGTGGTCGGCGCGCTCGCGCTGGCCATGGCGCGTCCGCGTATTCATAGCGCCATGCTCAGTGCGACCTTGACCGTGTCGGCACTGGCGCTGTTGGCCGTTTTTGCAACCCTGGTGGCAGCAATTGCTTGGACAGCGCGGCGACCAGCCAGTGTGTGGGCGACATGCGCTTTACTCGCGGCAATTTTATGGTCTGCTGCAATCATTTGGGGCACAATTTCCTTAACTCACGGGCCAATCGTACCCAAAGCGGATCAATCGGCTCCGGTTGCGGTGGCGTTGATCATCGATACTGGGCCCAATATGGAATACCGAGCCGACAACAAAACTCGACTCGAAGCCGCCAAGGAAATTGCCGTGTGGATACTGGACCAATTGCCCATCGAAAGTCGCGTTGGCATATTCGCCGGATATCCGGCCAATGGACTGTCGATGGACCCTGCCTCCGCGAAAACGCAAATCCAAGCCACGCTTGCTCGCGGCGTGAGTATGGATCTCGCCGGACAATTGGCTAGCGGTATCGAACTGCTCGCTGCCAACAAACTTGAGCGCAAAGAAGCGTACATCATCACCGATCTGTCGGCCAAGTCGTGGAACTCGGCGCACGCCGACTTGCGCAACTCGCTCGATGAAAAATCGAAAGACATTTTGGTGCAAGTAATTGATCTTGGGATCCCAACAACTTCCAACTGGAGTTTGGGGGACCTCAATCTCGAACCGCCAGTCGTTCCCCAGAACTCTTCAGCACGTATCAAGTTCACGGTTTCGCGCAGTGCCAGCACCGCAGGCGGCCAGGCAACGGTTCGGCTCTATCGCGAAAATATCGACCCGAGCTTGCCGATTCTCAGTAACGGCCAACTCAAAGTACCCGAAGCGAAACTGGTGAAGGAAAAGGCCATTGACCTGTCGCAGGAAGAAACTGTTTCACTGGAGTTCGACACCGGGCTTTTGACGTCGGGGACGCATAACTTTCAAGTGCGAATTGACCGCCCCGACCCGCTGGAGCTGGATAACGTGCGCTATGCCTCGATTCTTGCGCATCCTCAGTTACCGTCGCTGGTCGTCGCGGACGCCGACGCGGATGAAAACGCTCCGAGCATGGCTCGCTACTATGCGCTGCTGATCGAAGCCAGCGGCTCGGCAGGCACATCCGGTGAAGGTGCAGTTCAGCAGATCAGCTATGATCAAATTGGCTCAATTCCCCTCGACCAATACGCTTCGATTTGTTTGATCGATCCACCGCCATTGATCGATGCCACCGTAAAGAAAATTCGTGAACGGGCTGAACAAGGGGCCGGCATTTTGATCGTCTTGGGCCGACAGTTACTTGCTGCGCCCGCGACGGCGGCGATCCAAGAACTGCTACCCGGCAGGCTGGCCAAACCAGTATCTAAGCCTGACGGAGATCGAAGTCTGCATATAGTCCCAGCAGCATTGACGCATCCGATTTTTTCTCTGCTCGGAGCCAACACTGCGCAACTGCATTGGTCGTTGCATCCGATCTTTCGATACTGGACGTTTGAATCTGTGGCGGACTCAGTTCAAATTCTTGCGAAATATAGCGCCGGAGTTGCCCCCGCGATTACGCAACAAAAAATTGGTAAAGGGCAAGTTATTTGTTTCACGACTCCGATGCCCGATTTTGATGACACAGCAGGGGACAATTGGAACGAGTTGACGATTGGCACGGACACATGGTTGGCGTATGCGCTGCTGGCGGGAACTGTCCGAACGTTGGGAAGTGACTCCCAGTCGCGATACACATTCTCAGTCGGCGAATCGGCAACGTTCAATAACGATCCGCTGGCATGGCCATCGCAATATGAATTATTTACGCCTGCGGCTCGGTCCCGACGCATCGACGCGGAGAATGGTGCGCTGTTGCTTGGTGAGCTCGACCAACCCGGTGTATTTCGATTGCGAGGTAAACGAACCGGTCCTATTTCGCGCAGCGCAAGTGTCAACCTGCAAAGCGCGGACACCAATTTGCGGCGACTCGAAACCACACAGCTCGACGAATTGTTAGGCGCCGGCAATTATCGATTGGCGAGAGACCGTGACGAGTTGCAGAGCAGTGTCGGTCAAGCGCGCTTTGGGCAAGAACTGTATTCCATGTTGATGTTGCTGGTGGCGGGGCTGTTCCTGGCCGAGCAAGCCATGTCAAATCGGTTTTACAAGTTGAAGTTCGCCAGAGTCCCAGGTGCCGCATGAGCCAATTGAGCCTTGATCCAGTATTCGGTTGGGTCGTTGCTGGGTCGCTGGCGATCGTCATGCTCGCGAGCCTTTGGTTGACCATTTCGGCTGAGGGACTTTCTCGGCGCGCGCGAGCTGTGCTTGTCGTTATTCGCCTGTTGGCGATGCTTGTCTTACTGTTGGGTTGGCTGCGGCCCGGCCTAGTCAGCAAATCGATGCGTGAAAGCGAAGGTGCCATCGCGGTATTACTCGACCGGTCGCTGAGCATGACACTTTCCAGTGGCACTACCGGCAAGAATCGCTGGGTTGTGCTGCAGGAAGTTTGGAAGTCGATTGAGCAACATTCTCGCGGTGCGTTGGGCAAGACAAAGGTCGTACCCTATTTCTTCGATGCCAAACTCGACCCCATCGCTTCGAACTCAAATGACCGGCGGGAGGACATGTTCAAGCAGGCTCCCGCGGGACGTAGCACTGATATTGGATCGGTGTTGGCGGAGCTGCGCAAAGTCCAGCAAGACCCACCATTGCGTGGCGCCATCTTGGTAAGCGATGCCACGCAGACGGTATTTCCGGTCAAGCTGGACGCCGCAATCGTGGCCCAGCAGATGTCGCAACTCGATCAACCGCTGGCGATTGTGGGCATCGGCCCGCGCGGCGACTCGTCGTTGCGCGATATCGCCATCGAAGGAGTTCCCGAGCACCTCGATGTGTTCGCCAAAAACCTGGTCTCGATTCCAACAATTGTCCATGCAGTCGGTGTTCAGAATCAACCAATTCACTTGACTGTTTTACTGAAAGCTGCGGGCAAACCCAATAAACTGATCGCCAAGCGAGACTTGTCGGCCCGGCTGAGCAATGAACGCTTGAGTCTTCAGACGCAACTAGATGCACCGGAGCCCGGCGAGTATTTGCTGGAAGTGCGCGCCAACTCGGAAGTAGATGAGATTGTCAGAGGCAACAATTCTGCGACAACTTTTCTCACTGTGCGCGAAGGCGGAGCGAGGATTCTCTACTTGGAAGGTGAGTCGCGTTACGAAGTCAAGTTTCTCAAACGCTCGTTGAATGCCTCGTTCGATTTTCAAGTCGAGTCGGAATGGATCAGCGAGAAATGGCGGCGCACTCAAATGAAACGCAACCTACCTGATTTGAATCAATTCGATGCAATTATCCTAGGAGACCTTGCTGCCGACGCATTGACCGAAACGTCGCTGTTGGCGCTTCGCAAGCGCGTTGAGGCGGGTGCAGGGCTATTGTTGTTGGGTGGCTATCACAGTTTCGAAGCAGGTGGATTCGGCAACTCGCCCTTGGCTGCGGTTATCCCCTTGGCCATGCAGATCGACAAGAGGCAGGCCGTTGGCGGTCGCATCGATGAATCTTTGCATGTTCCAGGTCCGATATCCATGCGACCCAACCGACCGCATCCCATCACGACGTTCGCAGTACCGCCGGAGAATCAGTTGATTTGGGACTCGCTGCCTCCGTTGCTGGGCGCCAATCGATTTGGCAGACTAAAACCGGCCGCTGAGATACTGTTGATCAGTGGTAAGAAGGAACCGGTGCTGGTGGTCAGCGAAGCTGGAAAGGGGCGAGTGCTGGCTTTTGCTGGCGATTCAACTTACCTGTGGTATATGCACGGTGAGGAATTGCGCCACAAACAGTTTTGGCGGCAATGCATGTTGTGGTTGTTGCGCCGCGATGCATTGCAAGAGGGATTTCGGTTGACGATGGAGAGTCGCCGAGTAATGTTGGGCGATGAGCCGACTGTCGGCATCGAGTGGTTTGGTGGTTCCGAAAACAAGCCGATTCCCGATCCGATGCGCATCGAGCTGTTTCGAGACGACGTTTGGCAACGAGTGCTGATATCCAATTCTGTCCGCGAGAACCGACGCGAAATCGAAATCGCTGCCTTATCCGAACCTGGGTTGTACCGGGTGAAATTACAAGCCGCTAACGAAGCAAACAAACCCTACATTGCCGAACTAGTATTTGTCGTCAAGGATGAGTCGCGTGAACTGGCGAATCCCGCTGCCGATTGGCAAGCGATGGAGAACATCGCCGCCGCCAGTAAATCGGTGGGCGGTCGCGTGGTAGCGCCCGACGACCGAGACATTCAGCAGTTGATCGAACAATTCCGTCAGCGGCAGCTCAAGTCGCAAGTACCGGTTGTCGAAAACAGGCGACTGGGCGACGCAGCTTGGGACTCTTGGTTATTTCTCGCAGTTTTTTGCGCAATCATGTCGCTGGAATGGGCATTGAGGAAATCTTGGCTCTTGCCGTAAACACGCACGCTGGCCTGGTACAGACTGGACTGATAAAAATTGAACCGTTGGCGCTAGCCTCGGCGTCGAAGGTGTTGCGTGCGGAATCGCAATTCGATGGACGAGATCATTACGTGTCGGAACGCCTTCCATTCTTTGCGTCGCAACACCATCGACGCCGAGGCTAGCGCCCAATGGTTCACTTTTTATCAGTCCACCTTCAGACCGACAGGCGAAGAAACTCGTGCCGTGCATCTCATGCTACATCTTCATTCGTCAATGGCGTTGAGAAACTCGTCGGGTGTACTTGACCGACTGTGGGAAGTTTCAATTGCCAGCCATCTCTATCGGGAGCAACGTCCGGTAACTTGCCTTGGAGGACTTCGATAATATGACCTTCGCGTTTCATGCGACCAGCATGCCGAGCTGGCAGCCGAACGTGAACTTCGACTCTATCATCGTGATATTGTTTGCTGAGAACTTCACCTACCTTCGCGAGCCAAGCGACAGTCTTGCCGTCGGTTAAATCCAGTCGCACATTCAATGTCACAAAGTCGTTGCTCAAGGCTTGACTGACCAATTGAGCCAATTCGTCGAACCCTTGGCGCGCGCTAGCGCTGATTGCCAGCGAGTGTGGATATCGATTCTGGACAACTGAGAACCTCTCGGCCGCGCCGGGCACATCAATCTTGTTGACGAGCAGCAACGTTTGTTTTTCGTCAATTCCCAATTCGTGTAAAACTGAGTACACCGCCGAAATTTGATCCAAAACGGCCGGATTGCTGGCGTCGGCCATATGCAGCAACATATCCGCTTGGCGAGCCTCTTCCAGCGTGGCACGAAAACTGGCAACCAAATGGTGCGGCAGATCGCGAATAAACCCGACCGTATCGCTCAGCAGAACCGGTCCCCAACTTGGTAGATTCCAACGTCGAGTGCGCGTATCCAGCGTCGCAAAGAGTTTGTCGACAGCCTCAACACTGGCGTTGGTCAACGCGTTCATGAGCGTGCTTTTGCCCGCGTTGGTGTAGCCAACCAAGGAAACAGTCAAATAGTCCCGTCTGCCAGCGACTTCGCGTTCTTTGCGCAACTCCACTTTCTTCAAGTCTTGCTTCAATTCGTGAATGCGTCGCACCGCCAGTCGTCGGTCAACCTCGAGCTGCTTTTCACCCGGACCTCGCATGCCAACACCCATCGTTTGACGCGAAAGGTGAGTCCACATGCGTTTTAGCCGAGGCAAGGAATATTCCAATTGCGCTAACTCGACAGCCAATCGAGCTTCGTGAGTGCGAGCGTTCGACGCGAAAATGTCAAGAATCAACTCCGTTCGATCAATGACCTTGGTACCTATCTCTTTTTCCAGATTGCGTGTCTGGCTAGGAGACAGATCGTTGTCGAAAATCACCAAGTCGGCCGAGTGCATTTCGACCAAGTTCTTTAGTTCCGATACTTTTCCTTTTCCTAGGTAGGTCTTAGGATCGGGTGTATCACGACGCTGAACTACTCCGCTAACAACTTCCGTGCCTGCGGTTTCTGCTAACCCGCTTAACTCATCCAGCGGATTTTCTGTAAACGTATCGCCAGAGCCGACAACTCGGGCAAGGACGCTGCGTTCTCGCGCGATACTCTCTGATCTATAGTGTTCACGCACTGGGGGTGTGATCCTCCAAAAGTTAGTATCGCTCGAGAAATAAGTGTCAGGTACCTTTTGTGCGCAGCACCCGAAGGGCGAGTTTCTCGCAAAAGGTACCTGACACTTATTTCTCGGCTGTTCCTCAGGGGCACGCTTGCCAGTGCGTGGACCAAGTTTGACCGTTACCGTCGCCTGCAACCCACGTTCTGGCAAACGCGGCAACCGGCCTCGCGCCGATTGCAATAGCTACGGAACCTACTCCAAGTATAGTCCTCAAATCGCCTCAGGAAAAGAAAGCGGACTCTGGTATTGGCTTCCATGACACTTTGCAGGCATACATGGTTCAACAAGTTCTTCAAAAAACCAACAGATATGGACAACTTGGTGTTTAACAAGCGCCGGTCTCCCAAGCTCCGATTACTTTTCTGCGGAGAGCGCTTTTGCCAGCACACGTCCGGATCCGCGATTTTGGAATCCAAGTCGTTCTAGAATCTTGGTAGCCGGGTCGTCAGCCACGAGGATCGCTCGTACCACATCGAACCGGTCTAATGCCAGTTGACGAAAGGCGTCTGATAACAAAAACGTATAGAAGTCGACAAGCTCTGGGGAGATAGAGTCCGGCCACCACAGACGGGCAATTTGTTGTGGTGACGGGATCAACGAGTGATCGATTGTCCAGAATAGCGCGCGACAGATCACTTCATTGCGAACTCGATGAACTAGGTCAAAGCTGATTTGTTCGGTATGTCCCATTTGGCAGGCAAGCCGCCAAGGATAAGTCGGTTCATCGAGACAACGATCAACATGCGCGTTACGCCGAATTTGAATTTGTTGTCGGTCCATGGGAGGATGAAAGGTGACCAAGTCTAATTCCCATAGCATGGTGGCAACGCGTGGTTGAAATCCTGCTTGATTGAGCCATTGGTTTAAGCGGTTGTCCTCTGCCACGACGCCTTGGATCGAGTCCCCCTTGCCTACTCCGATGTAAAACGGAGCCCAAGGGAGCAACAGCATCGTTTCGATTGTCTTGGCCTCGGCGGCCAACGCACTGTGCGAAATGCACTGCAGCAAATCTCCTGCAATTGCTGCTTCAGAATCATGCTTGAGCACCGCCATGGCTGACAACACTGCTTGCTGCAGACATGAATCCATCAGATCTTTGTGCGGAGCAAATCCCAGGTGCGCAAATCCAACTATGCTGCCTTCGACTTCGGCCACGAATAAATGCTGCGCATCGAAGTAAGGTTTGGCGAGGACGCTCAATTCAAATGTCTGGACATTTAGCGGAGCGCGACTATCGAAAACTTGCGTATGTCGATTCCAAACTGAGCAAAGCTGGGGTGTGTCTGAGTTTCGAAATGTCCGAATCGTAAATGACACGATGCAGTTTATTCACTTAGGTTTGGAAAGGGCGTCGGCTGTTGCAGCGTAATCAGTTGGCATGTTACCAATTCAATTCCTGGGGTCAGTTTGTGGCCGCTTCGATTCCATGGGATACCGCATCGACCAGTAACTTGATTTCGGCGGGTGAAATACACAACGGAGGTACAAGCGGAACGATGTTTCCAAGCGGTCGGAGCCAAACGCCGTGTTGACGAGCAACGTCGCAAACCGCAACACCGCGCCGGTCAATTGAAGCAAACTCCTGACGTGGCAATCGACTGCCCACCAAATCAATGGCCGCGATCAATCCACAAATCCGAATATTGCCAACATGTGGGTGGTCGCTCAACGCGCGCAAACACTCCGCCAATGCTTTTGAAAGTTCCAATACGCGATCAAGCGTACGCTCATCTTCGAAGATTTGCAACGTGGCCAATGAAACTGCCGCACCTAATGGATTACCACCATACGTATGGCCATGCAAGAAAGCTCGACTCTCCTGGTGAGTGCCGAGGAAGGCATCCCAAACACGGCGACTGGTGAGCGTGGCCGCCATGGGCATGTACCCACCGCTCAACCCTTTGCCGATGCACATCAAATCTGGCTCGACGTTTTCCCATTGACAAGCCCACATTTTTCCACTGCGACCCATACCCACTGCAATCTCGTCCACGATCAAGAGGATATCGCGATCCGCCGTCAACTGGCGCAAGCCCGAGATAAAACCCGCAGGCTGCTGGACCATCCCAGCCGCACATTGCATCAGCGGCTCGACGATCACTGCCGCGATTTCGCCAGCATGTTTATCGAGCAACTTGCGATATTCATCCACGTAATGCGCACAGGCTTGCTCGGGTTGAACTCCGTTGGGTAATCGAAATGCATCCGGGCAAGGACCGTGGATCACGTCGAACAACATTGAGTCAAACGGATCTCGCAGACGAGCAATGCCACCGACGCTGACGCAGCCGACGGTATCACCGTGATAGGCTCCGCCGAGCGCGATAAATCGCCTTCGCTGAGGTTGGCTGTTTTGTCGCCAAAATTGCACAACCATCTTCAATGCCACTTCGACCGCACTAGCTCCATCGCCGCTGAAAAAAACACACTCCAGCGATGCTGGTGCAACCTGCAAGAGCTTTACGGCCAAGCGAATCGTGGTCGGATTGCTGACGCCGAGATTGGTCACATGTGCGACCTTGCCAAGTTGATCGGATATCGCTGCATCAAGCCGCGGGTGCCGGTGCCCAAGCACATTGCACCACAAACTGCTGGCACCATCCAGCAGTCGCTGTCCATCGACCGTTTTCAGCCAAGCTCCCTGAGCGCTCTCGATGATCAGCGGCTCGTATTCGGCCATTTGAGTGAACGCGTGCCAGACGTGGTCCTTGTCCCATTGCTTCAAGCAGTCCACGTCCGCACGTTCAATATCAACACGTTGATGCTCAGTATCCGCCGACCGATTACTTGTGGACAATTGCCTACCAATCCACGTAGAAAGAACTTAGACCGTCGTCATTGCAAAGTTCCTATCGTAACTTGACCGTACACAAGAGTGTAGAGCAATTGTCCCCAATTGCTCAGTGAACCGAGGGTCGCGTCAATTAATCTTCTACTGCTCCGCGACCTGACCATCGTCATCGATTGCCAAACGAAAGCTCATAGGGCAATCAAAGTCATCGGCGGTTGCTGTGATTGCTAATGCTGCCATGAACGATTGGGGGCAATCGTTTTACTCTCGGCTACCAGATGATTTCGACCGGCGCGCCGACTCGTACACCAAGCATGGCGCTGGCGCTATCGCCGGTTAGCTCGATGCGCAACGGTTGGTCGCCAGCTAGAATAGCGATCAAGGTCATCTCGGGTTGCCCGTGGTCCTCAGAGAAAATTCCCAAGGTCTCGTGCTCGTCGATAACGATCCGCACGGTTTCATCCCGTGGAGTTTGCGAAAGCTGGTCCTCTTTGATATCCGTAATGAGATTTCCGTTGGCATCGACTTCGACAACCTTCCCGTGAATCTTGCTTGCCACTATCAGCCGTCTCGTCAAGAAAAGATGAGTACGAGTGCTCCATGCCAAACGGCTCGCGGTATCCTTGCAACCGTCGAGCAAATCTGGAACGATTGTTATGGCTGGACCAGCGCGAATCAAGATGCCTAATCGCCCGATTTCTGCGTAATTTGAAATTTAGTACCGGCGCATAAATAACTGTCTGATAATTTGGTCTTTGCGAACGCTCCCCGCTGTGGTCCGTCCCAGCGGAATTTGAGTTTCTGCACTATTTTGGTCCCAGCCGATATCGTCATCAGATCGAATTGCTCAACTACACTCATATGTGCAGAGCCCCAAATTATCTTCTTTGTGTCTTCGTGTCTCTGTGTGAGACAAGCATCTTCATTGATCGCACACAGAGTCACAAAGCCACAGAGTTCGTTATTCCGTGCTATTACTGGGCGACTCGCTGACGCATCGGGTTGAGATCGGGCATCTGGTCCAGGCGAAGGACCGTTTCGGCGATATCGTCATCTGATCGAATTGCTCAACTACACTCATATGTGCAGAGCCCCAAATTATCTTCTTTGTGTCTTCGTGTCTCTGTGTGAGACAAGCATCTTCATTGATCGCACACAGAATAGCAATCACGAACTCGTTCGGCGGCTTTCGATCATCTGCTGGCAAAGCTCACGAACCAGTTTAGGATCGGCGTTGGGATTTTTTTTCTTTGCCAGCCCGATCAGCGATCCCAATCCTTTTGCATTGCCCTCTAGCACTTGCGCGACTACTTGAGGATTTTCATCCAATAGTTGACGGCACACTTCTTCGATTTCGCCTCGATCAACGCTAGATATTCCCAAGGCACTCCGAGCAGCGACGAGATCGGATGACGGGTTTTCCATCCAGAAGTAGAAAACTTCTTTGGCACGCGACGTATCAATCTCGCCAGATTCGATAGCGTTTACCAGCGAAGCGAGCTTGGTGGCGGGTACCGGCAGCGCCGAAATTTCAATGCCTCGTTCCTTCAAGGCGCGCAAAACGTCTTGCTGAATCCAACTACTGATTCGTTTCGCTGGCGCACCCGCAGCTACCGCAGTTTGAAAATACTCGACCAGGTGACTGCCTTGTGACACAATCACGTCGGCGTCATATGGCTTCAGGCCATGTTCAGTTTGCAGCCAAGCTCGCAACTGGGACGGCAATTGCGGGAGAGCGTTGCTGGCAGATTCGATCTGAGATTTCTCGATCTTCAGTGGCACCAAGTCCGGATCGGGGAAATATCGATAATCGCTCGACTCTTCTTTCTCACGTTGAGGCAATGTGACTCCTGTGACATCATCCCAGCCGCGCGTCTGCTTGGGTGCTTGCCCTTTTTCACGACCGGTCTTTTTCCATTCAGCAAACTGGCGATCGACTTCGTAGACTAGTGCTCGTTCGACTGCGCGAAAACTGTTCATGTTCTTCACTTCGACAATCGGCGTCGCGATCGTGCGCCCAGCGGATTCGATGTGTAAATTGACATTCGCGTCTACTCGCAAACTTCCTTCTTGCATATTGCAATCGGAAACGCCCAAGTATGTGAGCAGCAGTTTCAGCTCCGTCAAGTATCCCTTGGCCTCGTCGGGCGAATGCATGTCGGGATAAGAAACGATTTCCAGCAGTGGAGTTCCCGTGCGATTCAAATCGATTCGCGAATCAGCGCGGCCCGCTGCTTCGTCATGCATGCTCTTGCCAGCGTCTTCTTCCAAGTGTGCGCGAATGATCCGCACTCGCCGCAACGCTTTTTCGTCGTTTGGATCAGCAAAATCCAAGAATCCTTCGTAGCAGATCGGTTGATCGAATTGGCTGATTTGATAGCCCTTGGGCAAATCAGGATAGAAGTAATTTTTGCGGTCCCATTTGGTCGTCGCAGCAATCTGGCAATTGAGCGCCAGGCCCGTCTTGATGGCCAATTGTGTGGCGTGCTGATTGAGCACCGGTAATGACCCGGGCAGTCCCAAACAAACCGGGCAGACTTGGGTGTTCGGTGGCTGCCCAAATATCGTTGAGCAACCACAGAACAACTTTGTCTGGGTACTCAACTGCACATGAACTTCCAATCCGATTACTTGGCGATACGCGTCTACAGTCATGATAGATTCGCAGTCCGCGGCTGGAAAAACAATGCTTGCTCAAGCTGATAAGCGACCGATAACAATTTTTCCTCGGCCAGCGGTGGACCTTGCAATTGAATGCTTAGCGGCAGACCCGCTTGGTCATTGCCCGCTGGTATTGCCAAGGCGGGAATGCCGGCGAGATTCGCCCCTACAGTAAATAAATCACCTAAATACATTTGCACCGGATCTTGCAATCTCTCACCCAAACGAAAGGCTGTCGTGGGAGTCACCGGACCCAGCAGCACGTCAGCTTGTTCAAACGCGCGATGATAGTCGTCGAAGATCAGTCGCCGCACTTGCTGAGCTTTGCGATAGTAGGCGTCATAGTAACCGGAGCTGAGCGCAAAAGTTCCCAGCATGATCCGCCGTTTGACTTCCTCACCAAAACCCTGGCTGCGAGAATGGCAGTACATGTCCTCTAGCGGTGATTCACCATGCAGCGATTTCGTGTCCGCGCGAAGACCGTAATGAGCGCCGTCATAACGCGCCAGGTTACTGCTCGCTTCACAAGGAGCGATTACATAGTACGTCGCGATCGAGTATCGGCTGTGTGGCAAGCCAATGTCGACGATCGTCGCACCGAGCCCGGTGAGGAACTCCATCGCGCGATTTACGGCGCTGCGGATCTCGGGTGCCAGTCCAGCATGTTCGATTTGCTCGCGTACGACGCCAATGCGCATATTGGATATCGAACGATTGATCAGCCGCGTGTATTGGGGCACTGGTGCATTGATCGAAGTGCTGTCTCGACTATCGTGGCCAGCGATAGTTTCCAAACAAGCAGCTAAGTCTTCGACTCGATGTGCCAGCGGTCCGATCTGGTCCAAACTGCTCGCGAAAGCGACTAGGCCGTATCGGCTGACTCGTCCATACGTTGGCTTCAAACCACAGACACCGCAAAAAGCGGCCGGTTGACGAATTGAACCGCCAGTGTCCGTGCCGATCGACAGAGGCGTCATGCCCGCAGCCAAAGCAGCCGCAGAACCGCCACTGGAGCCACCGGCAGTCCGCTCAAGTGACCAAGGATTGTGAGTCGCGCCGAAGATGCTCGTTTCGGTACTGGCGCCCATCGCGAACTCGTCCATGTTCGTTTTGCCAAGCGTAACCAAGCCCGCTCGTTCCATCTTTTCGACACTAGTGGCGTCATAGGGAGCGACAAAATTCTCCAGCATGCGCGAACCGCAGGTGGTGCGCATTTCGCGAGTACACAGAATGTCTTTGATCGCGATGGGCACACCCGCCAAAGGACCCATTGCCATTCCGGACGCGATTTGCCGATCGATCTGGTCGGCCTTTTCCAGAGCCAAGTCGGCACAGACTTGCGAAAATGCTGTTATCGAAGAATTAAAGCGAGCGATTCTCTCGAGAAAGTAGGCAACCACTTCGCGACTGGATAGCGTTCTGCCGGCGATTTTTCTTCCGAGATCCAGGGCAGACAATTCTTCGAGTTTCATAGCCGATTCCGCACATGGCTCATTCAGTGGTCATGGCCCATGACCGGAGGAACCCGAAAGCACTCTTGGTCGCGTTGAGGCGCGTTCGACAAAGCCGCTTGCCGATCAAGACTGGGTAACCGATGATCAGGCCGTAATACCGAGTGCACGTCCAACGCATGAGCCATCGGTTCTATTCCCTCGGTTGGTACATTGTCTAATTGCTGTACCATCTCCACGATTCGAGCCAACTGAGCTGTTGTAGGTTGAACATCCGCCTCGGAAATGTGAAGGCGTGCCAACTTGGCAACTTTCAAGACATCAGCAGAAGAAAGCTGCATGGCGCGTCATCTTGTCCGCTAGGCTTTGGATACGGTTGGCAATTGAAATGGCTTTTGCTTGACAATCTTGCGAATCATCCCGCTGCGGATGCACTGCACACAAACGCGCATCGATGTATGCTGACCGGAGGGTAATTCGATCTTGACGTTTTGCAAATTAGGTTGAAACTTGCGACGGCTGATTCCGGTTACCTTGGTACCAACACCACCCAAATACTTCGCTTTTCCGCGAATTTCGATCCGATTGCCCACTTGAGCAGTCTTACCACACACACCACACTTTCGGGCCATCGAACCAAACTCCCAATCGTAAATTTCAAACTGCCAATTTATTTCGAGCGGTCAACCTGAGAGCAGCTAGCCTCGGATCATAGTTTGCCTGAAGTTCGGCAGTATACAGCATTTCCTCACTCCCGCAACGTCATTTAAGCCGTCTGGTCCATAAGGCGAGCGGCAGATAGTTTCTTACCAATACAAGCCCGAAGCGCAAGCGAGTGTATGCCAGGATTGACGCACTCGCTCGTATCTTGAAATTACGGGCAATTTACAGGTCGATGTTACCTGCGATTGCTTGCTTTCGCTAGA
>SYJV01000327.1 GCA_005798335.1 Planctomycetaceae bacterium
ATTGCGTTTAGACGACACTTATACACGTAGGCGGACTATCGGCGAGGTGGGTTGATTCCAGCGTTGATACGGGTAATTGAACAAAATTACTTTCGTTTGTTTTTAGCGTCCTTGCCCTTATTTTTTCCTTTGGGTTGATCCGCCAAAGTAATTTTGGCGAGCGCGGTGAATTCGTCGACGTGGCGTTGCCAATTTGCGGCCAACTCGCGTGCTTTTTCGGGCTGCTGGCGAGAGAGATCGTTTTGCTCTGCTCGATCCTTGCTCAGGTCATAGAGTTCCCATGGATCGTTTGCCGTCGACACTAGTTTCCAATCGCCAACTCGGATTGCTCGATTCCCTTCATGCAACCACCACAGACTCTCGCGCTCAATTCGCACATCGTTGGAAAATGATGCTAACAGGCTTCTGCCCGGTGCGGCTGGGATCGTTTGGCCGTTCCAAGTAGTCGGCTTGGAGATTTTTAAAATGTCTAAGACCGTGGGTACGAAATCAATGACATGCGCTGGAGTATGCCTCAGTTCGTTGCGCGCCGCGATTCCTTTGGGCCAGTGTACGACCAGCGGTGTGCTAATGCCACCTTCGTGCACCCAAGTCTTGTGACGACGATGCGGCGTATTACAGGCGCTGGAAAATCCAGGTCCCAAACAGAGATAGCTGGCCGCACTGCCCGGCGATGCTTGTGGATCGTGGCCACCATTACGGACCATGATCTCCGCGCTGGCACCGTTATCGGATGCAAAGAAAATTAAGGTGTTGTCAAATGCGTTCATCGCCTTTACCTGGTCGATCACGCGACCGATCTCTCGATCCATTCGGTCGACCATCGCAGCATGGATGGCCATTTTCGTAGCCTGAAACCTGCGCTGTTGGTCCGTCAATTCCAACCACGGCAACGGGCGATTGGCTTCTCCCGAGCCAAGCCGCTCAATGGCTTCCGGAAAAGCGTAGGGCGGTCCTACTTCGCGCTCCAGCAACGAAAGCGATGTCTCCGTTAACCCCATCCGTTGTTGACGAGCGAACCGCGAAGAGCGCATCTGATCCCATCCTGCTAGATACTTGTCGCGATACTTCGCAATATCATCGGGTAAAGCGTGCAGCGGAAAATGAGGAGCAATGAATGCGATGTAATGAAAGAACGGCTGGTGGGCATGTTTAGCCGCATGATCCTTCAGGCACTCGACCGCGTGACTGGCAATATCAATCGACGCGTAGTACCCACTTTCATCGGCCGGTGGCTGGACTGCAATATCGTCGATCAAGTTCCCTTTCGCGGTAAAGTAGTTGCCTTGATTGCGCATATCCAGCGAACGGTCGAATCCGCCGTCAAGCACTTTGCCGTCGACATGCCACTTGCCACTGTGGTAGTTCCGATATCCTGCCGGCTTGAGAAAGTCTGGTAACAACCTGGCCCATGGCTGCCGAATTCCACCGCCACCGCCTGGCACTTCAGGCAAGGCATCGCGATGAATCTGTTGCGCGTAATAGCCGGTCAAGAGCGCCCCACGCGTTGGCCAGCATCGTGCCGTATTATAGAACTGCGTATATCTTAATCCGTTCTTGGCCAGGTTATCGAGATTGGGCGTCTCAATCTCACTGCCATAACATCCGAGATCCGAGTATCCCAGGTCGTCCGCCAAGATGAAGATGATATTGGGCCGATCTGCTGCGGAAATCGCTTGACCGAGCGTTACTGAAGACCACAATACCGGCAAGCACATAAGAAGAAACTTGTACATCGTTAATACCAGCTGTTCGTATCTCGAACATGAAACACAGTTCGGCTAATGGCGGCAGTTGCCATGGCGCGACGCTATGCGGAACGAATCAATATAGCACCGTCCCGTCCGAAATATAGTGAGCAACCGGAGCGTGGAGCATGCAGTCTCGATAATCGTTGCAACCATTAAGAATCGCCGAATGCTGTCCCGACCGTGGTCGCCGACACTAACGAGCGCGAGACTGAGAAAACAGCTCGAACATCGGATCAGCAAATTTATCCGCGGAGGATTCGCTGAGCTTCTCCGTAAGGACCTGATCGAGCTGTCCTTGAAAAATCTCTTCGGCTCGTCCGCCGTGGAAGTACGCGGATTCTTTCTGTGTCGCACGAAACGCCTTCAGCATTTCCGAATAAAAAGTCTGGCCGACAAAATCTTGAAAGGCTTTCTTCAGCTCGCCTTCTGACTGCTGGCCGCGAGTTGAAGCGAGTGACTGGCCCTCAAGAATAGCTTGCTCAGTAGCAGCTTGATGAGAATTCTGCGTCGCAACGAAATTCGACGGAATTTGCATGATGGCGAAAGCTTATTGAGAATAGTGCAAGGGTCGAGTGATTGGGATAGTAAGTTAGCATCTTGGATGGCTAACATGGACGCACAGCCCATACCGAACGACTTCGACAGGCTATTGAATGATGACTTCGCCGAACAGATCGCCTTTGGCTTTCAGGGCTTTGATAATCGAGATGAAATCTGCTGTCGGTACGGCTAGTTCATTAAGTGCCTCTTGAAGGTTTTTGAGTTTTGGACGCTGTTGCTTTGGATCTGGATTGCTGGGGTCAACGCCCACGAAACTGCGTCGAGCACCGCTACCGGTATCAATAACCAAGCTCTTGTGAGAAACCACAACGGGCGAAATCAGAACATCCTCGCCGACCGCGACCACTCCCTCGCGTTCATTGATGTACACGCTCTTACGCCGCTGAATATTCGTGATGGGAATTCCCATCAACAACGCCACAAACTGAACTGGTCGATCTCGATAAAACGTAGGCACTTTCACCTCCACGTGGTGTTGGTCGATCGCGTGGGCTAGAATGTGCGAAACTGGCTGTTGAGCCGAACTGTTGCCCGGTGAGCCACCGAGTAAGCTCTGCGCCAATTCATTGATTCTGTCTTCGATTAACTGAGCTGATTGAAAACTGCTTTGTCCCTGTTCCAGAATCAATGTCACTTTATTGTCGGGACTGATGAATTGGTTGCGGACAGTTGTTTCCATTTTGCATCCGCGGTGGATGACTGCGCTAGTCGGTGTGCGAGGATCGGGGATCGACAATGGGCCCTGTGCAAGCGCGTAAACTGTCGGATCGTTCCGATTTGGCCCCAGCAAATTGGTCAACATCAGCGTCCCGCCTTCGAGATTCTTGGCAGAGATTGAACTGACGCTGCAGTTCAGCATATCGCCTTGCTGAGCGCCCGTGGGAGGAATTTCGACCGAGATAAAGACCATGGCTGTATTACCGGCCTTTTTAATTTCATCCAAATTCGGAACACCTTGAGCATCGGTGGCGAACTGGCTGCCCATGTGTTGCATCGCGGACACAAGAAATCGCGACGTTGGTTTGAAGTTCTCATCACCCGTACCACGCAGTCCTACCACTAGTCCCAAACCGTGAATCTGGTTCTCTTCCTGCCCCTTAAGCCTACAGACATCCTGTAACGTCAAGTTGTCGTCGGCCAATCCGATCGATTCAATCGTGGTCCCAAGAGTCATTGTAGCCGTTAGCATGCTTAGGAATTTGAACAATTTGTCGAACATTTTTCCAATCCTTTTTTCACGTTCTACAGGCGCGAACTGTCCTGATAACAAGTGAACTGCAGGCACTTCTCAAGCATTGTCAAACGCCTTTCCAAAAAATATTTTTATGTCCGCTTTGCACACGTAAGCGGTCTTTTTTTAAGGTTAAATATTCTCAGACTGCTCTGATAACAAGTGAACTGTGGGCGCATAGGCGAGCGGCAGATGGGAATTTACCAATACAAGCCCGAAGCGCAAGCGAGTGTGAGCCTGGATTGACTGGTGCGTG
>SYJV01000328.1 GCA_005798335.1 Planctomycetaceae bacterium
GAGTACCATAGGTTTCTCCGAGTGCGTCCGTGTAAGTGGCAAAACCACATACTCGAACCACTCGGCACACCCAAGTCACCCCCCTTTCACTGGCCGACTTTTTGGCTGCCAGACTGGCCTTTTTTTCGACTGCCATTTCCACCAGGCTCGGGCAAACTTCCAGTTCGCATAGGCCGTAGTCCGATCCATTTCCAGCAGCTTTCCTGCCTCTTCGACCGAAAGCCCGGCAAAAACGCGCAGCTTGACAAGTTCAGCCGCGTCGGGGTCCTCGGTAGCCAACTGCGTCAGGATGTCGTCAACGTCGACCAGATCCTGACCGTTATGGTCCAATGTCGCTACCAAATCGTCGGTCAGATCCAGGCTCTCCCGACCCCCACCTTGTTTCAGCGACCGCTTTTTCCGCGCGGAGTCGATGAGAATTCGTCGCATAGCCTCGGCCGCAGCTTTGAAGAAATGCCCGCGGCTATTCCAGTGCTGAGCTTTCTCCACGTCCACCAATCGCACGTAGGCTTCATGCACTAGAGCAGTCGCTTGCAGCGTATGCTCCGGACGTTCGCTGGCCATTCGAGCTGCAGCCAGTCTGCGCAGCTCTTCATAGACTAACGGCAGAAGCTTTTCCGCCGCCGAGGGGTCGCCGGATTCGACTTGCGAGAGAATTTGCGTTACGTCGGACATAGGCGCGCAGTATGTAATCGGGATGTTCAAGCAATTTCATAGTCATTGTAACAATAGTAGAACTTGATCGCTTTAGTGCGTCAGGATTCTGGCCTGCCAATGTACAGAGTTGTTCGACGTATCGATTTTCAAGGCTGCATGGCTTACAAGGTTTCATGGCCGATGCACGTTGTTTCTCCTTGGCCACGCGCCGGTCGAAACCCATGCCAGCATCTTGGCAAGCCAAGCCATGGAGCGGCCTACTTTCTACTCACTACTCTCATCCGTAGGACAGCTCTACTTTCTACTGCGCTACTCTCGACTCCGATCTTATGTCGCCGCTGGATCGTTATTTCGCAAACACCGGGCCTATTGCGCAGTCAGCTTAACCCGATGTCCACCAGGATCAGCGATGACGGCTCTCCGCCCCCACTGCGAATCTTTGGGCGGAGCCACTGACGTTCCGCCGGCGGAGAGAAGCGAAGCGTAAGTGTCATCAACTGAAGGGACTGCGAATCCCACGCGCGTTGAATCGGTCGGTGCCCCTTGTTCAGTCAGAGGATAAATCTCGAAGACCTGGCCTGCCGATTCGCTCGCTAAATGGATAGGACCGCTACCATGCGAATGTCGGATGAAGTTCAGTCCTAAAGCGCGATAGAAGGAGTGAGCTCGATCTAGATCTCGACTTCGGAGAACGATCAGGTTGCAAGTAACTGTTTTGTCACTCATTGCTTCTCCGTCTCGTTATCGAACTAGGGCCACAGGATGCGGACTTGATTCGACCACATCTTCCAATTGAACTCGACGAACCCGTCCGTCACGCAATCGGACGATGATCTGCAACTCACCTTCAATCGCTCTAACGTAGTCGGCAAGCGTGCTAACTAAGACATCTTTTCGTCGCTCGATTTTCGAAATCTCTCCTTGTTGCCTCTCAAGAATTTCCGCGATCTCAGCCTGCGACAGGCCGTTTTCCTTTCGAAGCTCTCTAAGGCTGATAGCCGGTGGTGGAGAAGTGAAAGTCCGTGATAGAAGTAAAGAGACAATTCGGCCGTAAACGGCCTCTTCATCTTTGTATACTTCATCAGCACCATCGCCGAATGCTTTCTCAGGCGAAGACGAGACGCCGAATGCTTTGCCCTGCTGCCACTGTACAATCACCGGATGCCGATTCAGGGCAATATCGAGAAACCAAGTGCCAGAAGTCTTGCGCGGCCGATCCATTGCAATATGAGCCTCTGGGAAACGACTCTTAAGAGCCCGCCCTAACGACTCAATCGGCATCAAGGGTTTGTTAGCCATCAGTCACCATTACTCTGTGGTTATGGGAGGTCTACACTCCGTCCGTCCGATCCGCGTTTCTCAAAAAGGACTTTTCCGTCGATATCCTGAATCTCGATTGCACCATTGTCGCGGATAAACGTGTTGTGCGCCCTATGTCGGTAGCGAATGACATCGCTTCTTCCATCGACTGCTCGAGCATTGTCATCTTCCGGTGGGTACATTCGACCATCGGTTTGCCAACGCTCCGGTTGAAACGGGATATCGGCAAATTCGTCTTCAACCTGGTTCAGGGTGTCACTCAAGAGCCTGAGAGCGTCGTCATGAGAACTCGCTGGTGGCGACTTCTTAATTCGGCTCAGAAACTCTTGGAAGCGTTCAGTCCCATTAGTTGCTAAAGCGGTCCATCAAGATCATCGGCATCGAGAAACCACTCCCTTTCGATAAATATTAGCTCAAGAGAATTATTCTGTCAACGGAATAATCTGTCGCGACATGCACAAATCAACTCAAGACTCAAGTCGTCGCAAGTCGTTGAAATAAAGGGGTTTACTCGATCCATTCTGAATCAGAACGATTTGCATGGCTGAGCACTGCGGTACGCCATAGTTGACAGGTGCATCACTACGTCTAACGCCCGATCCTGAATTGACGACCAAAAAAGTTCAACTGGTGTCCTATTGCCCCGATTTTTTCAGAATCAAGCCCTTTGGCGAGTACGTCAAAGGGCTTTCTTATTGTGGGGACTAGAATTACGTCGTCGAGCGTACAGTTCAAAAACACGATTCCAAGGATTCGACGTTTTTCATACATTGCTCGGACTTCGCGAATGAATGTGTCTTGGTAATGGATTTTCTCGTGGTCGTATCATGGAGCGGAAATGAGCGATATTAAGAGCGTTCGGCTGCTGTGGGCCAAGGGTGGACTATTCTTGCTCCTGGGGTGCATGGCCTCGGCCCTTTTACTTTTATTCGTCCCCAACTGGATGATTGGAATTCTGCTAGCCATTGCCGTATGGGCGTTTTGTCGAGCGTATTACTTTGCATTTTACGTGATCGAGAAATATATTGATCCCCGTTTTCGATTCGACGGATTAATTTCCGTGGCTCGATACTTTGTGATGGGCCCCGATCGTTATCTGCAGGCAACAGGTGAAATCCCCGTCACTGTCGATGCAGTAGAATTGACCGAATCCTATCGATGGGGACCGTTTTACTGGCTGGTAATCAAGTGGTCGATGTTCGCGTTTCTCGCGAATGCCTTAATTCCTCGTGCGTATTCCGATTTTTCCGCAGGCCGCCAGCTTGAATTGTTGGCCGTGCCGATTTGGGTTGCGATATTAGCCGCTGAGGTAGCGATTTGCGCTATCTTGGGCTCGTGGTTGAGTGCCCCAATGAAGTATCGACTGCCGATCAGCTTCATTGCCGTGTTAGTGTTGGCAATCGCAATTGCAACCTGGTCTTCAGAGAGCGCGTACTTAGATTGCGCAATTTTGGCCTATACGATTGGATTTTTGATTCTAACTGCTTGCGCAAGAATATTTCAGTGGAGATTGGGCATTGCAAACCAGTCTCAAGACAATCCTATCAAGCCTGCTCCGAGTGCTCAAAACCAGATTAGCATTCGCTATATCTATGTCGCCACAACTGTGACTGCAATGGCGATCGCTGTCCTAAAAGTTAATGCAGTGGAACCTTTCCAATTCTTTGCCGATCCATACTTTCACAATGTTGTCATACCGGGAATCGGGATGGAATTGGCTTTGGCATTGATTTCGATTTGCGCAATCCATTTTGTCCTCGCGTCAAACTCAGCGGTGCGTCGCTGGCATGCGACTTTGTTGGTGGTTGGCCTTGCCGTGTTCCCGTATTCCTCTGTGCTCGCGTTGGACGCAGCCTCAATTCGAAGAGCGACTGCTGAGGATTACGTCAGCATGCATATTTTTTTCGTTGGTTACGCTGCCCTCATATTGGTTCTGTTGTTTTTCGCGCGCGAGACGGGGCTTAGGCTAATCGCTTCTCCTGACCGACCGGAACACAAGGGACGCGTGTAACGCTCAAGCTGTGCGGCAAACTTGTCTGCCGCTGATACATATCGCCGCTTTGCGATTGGATGGCCAATTTTCCTGTTACGTTTCAAGCGAAAAACTCAACTGCATTCTTGAATAGCAATCTACCGTCGCCAAAGTCGGGCTGCTTGTGGCGACGAGTCCAATACGGATGATGCGTGAAGTCGATGTGCCGTTCTGGGTGCGGCATCAAACCGAATACTCGACCGCTGGGATCTGAAATTCCGGCGACATTTAAGTCGGCACCGTTGGGATTGGCGGGAAAGGGCAGCGGTTGGTCAGTGACCTCTCCGGTCGGCAGAGCATAACGCAGTCCCAATTGTCCCTGAGCAAGCAACCTTGACGCCACATCCTGATTCTTGATTACGAACCTGCCTTCGGCATGAGCGATCGGCAAAAACATGCTTGCAACACCCCGGAGAAAAACGCAGTTACTGCCGGACGCGACCAAGTTGACCCAGCGATCCTCAAACCGACATTGCTTGTTGAGCGTCAAAGTTGCTGGTGGCGAACGTTCTTCACCTGGAAAGAAAATTCCCAGTCGCATCATAATTTGAAATCCATTGCAGATGCCAAGCATCAATCGATCGGCTGACCGGAATTCGTCGATCAAGCCATTCAAATGTGACTTGAGCTGCTGAGCCAAGATCCGGCCCGCAGCAATATCGTCGCCGTAACTGAATCCTCCTGGAAAGCAAAGAATTTGATTGCCAGCCGCAGTATCAGGATTTTCAATCAGTTGATTGACGTGCACGCTGTTGACGATTGCACCGACCTGCTCGAATGCGAAAACCGTTTCAACGTCGCAATTTGTTCCAGGTGCCCTCAAGATCAGCACCCTCGGCCTTGCCATTTACGTTTCCTTTGGGAGATTACTTGGACAGCGCCACATTCGATACAACAACCACCAAAGCCTAACAGACTTTCGATTCGGGACAAGCGATGCAAAAGTCCAAGGAAAAACTGATCCTGGCCGTCGATGGCGGGGGAAGCAAAACAACGATTGTGGGTATTGAGTTGACTCATGCACAGACTCAATGGCCGACGGCTGTCGCCGACTGCAAATTTCGATGCACGCTGGATGCCCCAAGCGCCGCTGGTGAAAGCGTTTGGCAAGTAGGACACCGCAATGTCGTTCGCGCGGTTGAACACATTTGCCAATCCGCAAACGCGAATATTTCGCAAATCAGATTACTTTATCTCGCATTGTCGGGTGCTGGTCGAGCGACCGATCAGGCTCGCGTCGTTGACTCCATACGAGCTCACCCAAGCATGTCAGCGATATCTGAGGTTGTTGCGGCTGGAGACATCGATCCGATCATCCATTTCCAGCCAGATCCAGAAAGCCACCAATCCACGATTGCCGTGATCGTCGGTACTGGTTCCATCGTGGCGACATCGACACGCGACGGACATGTAGTTCGAGCTGGTGGATGGGGACCGATTCTCGGAGATGAAGCCAGCGGTTGGTCCCTCGCTCGTCGAGCTCTGCAACAGCTCTGCGCGACCTTGGACAGTGATATCGATATGGAGAGTGCTGATCCTATGTCTCGCGCCTGCTGCAAATTTATTTCCAGCCGCTTCGCAGAATCAGTGTCGCGCGAAGACAGGATGATACTCAGTTCGGAGATCATTAGACTCGCTAACGACAGGCATGCGGCAGCAAGGATGGCGCCGTCGATACTGGATTTAGCTTATGCCGAAAATGATCCTGAGACGCATGCGTTTGTGTCCGACCAGCTCACTCGGCTCGTAAGACAAATTCGCCTAGTGATGTTGCGCAGCCGATTGGATGAAACGCCTTGGATTCTGGTTCTGAGCGGCGGACTGATTTCGAACCACCTTGGGTTGCAGCAGCATTTACTCGACTTGTGCCACGTGTGCAACGTGACTCCACTGGGCGTCGTGGTCGCCAGTCCAACTGTTGCTGCGCTGCAAATGGCTGTGCGGCATTTTCGTCGCGTTAACTAAGGAATAGCCGAGAAATAAGTGTCAATAACCGAGAAATAAGTGTCAGGTACCTTTTGTGCGCAGCACACGAAGGGCGAGTTTCTCGCAAAAGGTACCTGACACGTACCTGACACTTATTTCTCGAGCGATACTAAGTCTTTTCTGTTGATAGCAATATTTGGGAGCTTCATTCGGTGATCATCGATACTCACGCGCATTTGACGGACGAATCCCTGATCGATCAAGTTCCTCAATTGCTCAGCGATGCGGCAGCAGTAGATGTCCGAGGCATTTTGGTGGTCGCGACGGACGTGCGAACTTCGCAAGCTTGCATCCAGTTATCAGAACGCCATCGCGAGTTGCGAGCCAGTGTGGGAATTCATCCAAACTATAGCTGCCAAGCGAATTCTGGCGACTGGGAGTTAATCGAGTCGTTGGCCAAACACGAGCGCGTGGTTGCCGTCGGTGAAACTGGGCTCGATCGATACTGGAAAGATTGCGCGTGGGAGATACAAGTGGAAATGTTCCGCAAGCACATACGACTTAGTCGGCAGGTCAATCTGCCGCTGGTGATCCATACTCGCGATTGCTCGGCGGAGATGCTGCGATTCTTGCAAGCAGAATCGGCGGGAGGATCGCTGCGCGGAGTGATGCATTCGTTTACCGGTTCGCCGGACGTTGCCAGAGGTTGTATCGAACTTGGGTTGTACATCAGTTTTGCAGGCATGGTAACCTACAAAAACGCGGACGACATTCGCGAAGTTGCCAGTCAGATTCCCGATGATCGCTTGCTTGTCGAAACCGATTGTCCTTACCTGACACCGCACCCATTCCGTGGTCAGCGTCCCAACAAACCCGCGCTAGTCGTTCATACTCTGCAAACCATTGCCGAGGTGCGTCAAGTCAGTCGGGAGTTGCTAGCTGCTCAAACAACCATCAACGCACAACGATTGTTCGGCGCGTGGCGATGATTCAACGCTTACAGTAAATCGCTTAACCTGGCTCTCGCGGATATGACTTCATGTCATCTGTTTGCAGATGGGGCAGTTCGCGTCAATCGCGATTGTCCGACGAGCGAATGCCATATCTCGCAAGTCCATGTACAGCATTTTCCCCAGGAGAGGCTCGCCAAGTCCGGTCAGCACTTTGATGGCCTCCATCGCCGCCAAACATCCCACCGCTCCCGAGACCGCCCCGAAGACAGGAAACTCACGGCGCCAGTTTGGCGGAGGAGAGGGAATCAAGCAACTCAGGCAGGGAGTTCGACCGGGAACGATCGTGGTGAGAGTAGCTTCCAGTTCGTACATAGCGCATTCCACCATAGGTTTGCGCTGATTGACAATCGCCTGATTCATGGCCAATCGCTCGTCGAACATCGGCGCACAATCGACCACCAAATCGACCTGCTCGACAAGTTTCTCCGCATTTAGGTTACTCATGTTTTCGTTGACGCAAATGATCTCCATGCGAGGATTCAATTCCAGCAGTCGTCGGCGAGCCGATTCGAGCCGGGGCTTGCCCAGCCATTGGTGGGTCATCAACAACTGGCGATTTAAATCGCTGGGTCGAACATTGCCCGCATGCGCCAATACCAACTTACCGATCCCCGCAGCGGCCATCTGATACGCAACTAATCCGCCCAAGCCACCCACTCGCGAAATAAGAACCGCCGATCCTTTCAAACGCTGCTGCTGCTCAATTCCAAATCCCTGGACCCACATTTGCCACTGGTAGATGTCGCGTTCTTCGGGTGTTAATTCAGTTTGAGTCGTCATACCACCAGCGCCGCGTGTGCCATACCAGTCAATTCAGAAACCTACCTTTATTGTAGCGCCTAACCGCAATACCGTTCAACGAAC
>SYJV01000329.1 GCA_005798335.1 Planctomycetaceae bacterium
AAACCTTCCTTCGCCATTCCTAGCGCAATGATGATGTCGACGTGATCGCGGTTCTCACGCCCTACTGGATCGCGAAGGGCTGCAGCCACCTTGTCGCGTTTGATCGGCTCATCGTCCACAAGATCAGCGATTTTCAGGACACGCCCGGTCGACGTTTTAACCAATTGAAACCCAGTTGCATCGTCGGTACCAAGCCACTCGCCGAGCGTTTCCAGAATGTGCTCGACTTCCTTGTGCTTGTCTTGAGTGCTTTCGCGACTGTTCACATTCGGAATGTGGATAATCGTCTTTTCGTTCTCGTTGAGCACTTTAGGCAAATCGTCTAGATAGCTGCCCGAGTAAAAGTAGTAGCCAATGTCCAGCTTCTTAAGGTGCTGATAACCGCTTAGTTGCTCGTAATAGGTGTACGTGACCGTGACGAATCTCCTTTCATCCTCAGGCAGCAAGACCGCGGCCGCATCTCCGCGAAAGTAGCTGCCGGTCATCGCAATTAAATGCGTCTTGTCGCGTTCGATCAGTTGACGCACATACTCACCAAGCCGATTGTCCTCGCTCACTGAGACGTGGTGGAATTCATCAACGGCAATCAGTCTGTCATCGAACGCCTCGACGCCGAATTTCTCAAAGGCAAATCGAAACGTCGCATGGGTACAAACAAGCAGGCGATCCTCCGAAGCCAGGAATCTTCCAAGTGCATCGACCTTCCCGCCGTCGGTACCAGGCGCGTTGCAAAGATTCCATTGCGGCGAGACCGTCCAATCCGAAAAGAAACCGTCCGTCGCCAGCGAAGTATTACCAAAGCTTGCACCGATCGATTTTTCTGGAACCACAACGATCGCTTGCTTCAGGTTCTGGCGATGAAGTTTGTCGAGAGCCACAAACATTAGTGCACGGCTCTTGCCCGATGCCGGCGGCGACTTCAAAAGCAAGTACTGCTCGCCACGAAATTGCCATACGCGGCTTTGCATGGCACGCATGCCCATCGCGTTGGACGTGATCGACTTGCCGTTGCCTGCATAAACGACGCTAACGCCGGGCAATGTCTTGAGTTTGGAAACAGGCTGGTTCATAAACATTCAATCATTCTTGCTCCCCTCGCCCCGCTTGGGGGAGTGGGGTGGGGGGTGTGGGGTTCTGGTCTGCCAAGGCTTTCTGATCACGCAGTCGTCGAACCATCGTTTCAATTTCACTTCTTACGCTCATCGGATCTTGCGTTACCCGGAAACCGTTGATCCTTAAGATCGAGTATCCCATTCCCGTCAAATAGGCATCACGGTTCCCATCATGTAACTTGCCTACTTCCGTCAGATGATTCTTGCCATCGATCTCAATATTCAATTTCAGTCCGATGCACACGAAATCGAGCGTATACGGCCCGATCGGATACTCTCGCTTAAATTTCTCGCCGAGCATTCGTCCGGCGCGAATCATTTGCCAAACGTCATGACTAAACTCGTTGGCTTGTTTACGTTGTGAGCGAGCGAACTCAATTCGATCGGCGTCGCGTTTGGAGACTCGAGGTTTAGACATGCTGATAGCCCCTCTCCCCCGACCCCTCTCCCCGAAGCGGGGCGAGGGGAGTAGGAAGGTATGGATCTTCAATTTGGGAGTCAGCGACTCCCAAATGTCGAAATTTGATTTCCGAGTGCACTGGCTTACGCATCATCAGCTCGCTCATCTCTTGCCATCCTTCTTGCTCCCCCGGCCCCGCTTCGGGGAGAGGGGCTGGGGGTGAGGGGCTTTTGAGCTGGTCATCTCCGTATACATCTGGAAAAGCGTTTCGAGCCGTTCGGTATCGTTCTTGAAGCGGCGACCGATGTAGATGCGCTCGAGCGTTTCGTCATTGCGATCATGAGCGGCCCGCAGATCGTCAGGCATCTTATCCGGATCGTATAGTTCCGCAATCGTCGCCGGCCAATGGGCTTCGCGTGCAAATAGGATATTCTCAACGCAACGCGTCAAATGTGCTTTGTTTTCATCAGTAAGCAGAGGAACTGGAAAGGTGTTCCAGCCGAGCGTATTTGAGTAGGATGGATCTGTGCGAAGCCGGACGCAAACCGTTTCGATCCAAATGCGATGTAGGCGAGAAACAATTACCGCCATATTCCAAATCGGTGTGTCATACATAGCAAAAGCTTTTTCCTGCACAATTGCAATCGATGGAAGCAGCCCTGCGGGATGATATAGGCGATTTTCAGCGCTCACTCGAGGAACGATAATCGTATGTTTGGTTGAAGCGGCCTGCTCCCTAAAGCGGTGAGGGAAATTCGATAGTTTTTGAGCTGTCTTATCTTTTTTGGCAGCGATCCTAGCGGTTGCCACTTGATTGATCAGACTAGCGATTTCCGGAATCTTAAGTGCTTGACTCAAGTTTTCGTCCTTGATCCAAATACAGCACCTTGGTGACGATGATGCATACTCCTTAGAGCCGTAGAACGGTCGAATGTACAAAGCTGCATCAGGAGCGGCATGTATCAGGTTCCGCACTTGCGAACGCGTGAAAATCAATGCGGAAGCGTAGTACGGATGATTGCCAAACACCATCGGACTAACACCACTCATTGGCTTTGGAGAGGGCAGTACTTGTACGTTAACTGCAGCGATAAGGTACGCGTTTATGTTTGCCACTTCCCTCGCCGTAGTTGTTCCATCATCGCCGGAAACAAAAAGTCTTCGCAATGACGCGGCGTTCTTTTTCAATCCCACAATTACAACAGTGACGCCAGCGGCGTGACTGGCCAAATTCGACCACCTAAAACTCGTATACGCAAAAAATATTTCGTGGTTGGTTCGGAAAATCTGCGGCCACAAGACACCAACTTGCTGACCCTGACAGATTGAATTTGTAGCAACCAGTGCAGACGCGGATTGAGTTTTGCTTCCATATTCGGTCGCTTTCACAAACCATCCAGCAACATAGTCAAGCAGGCGCCAGTTTTTGATCCGATCAGTGCAAACGTTACCAAGGTCATTTTGTTGCTCATCGGTTTGCCACTGACTTCCCTTATACGGCGGATTCCCACAAATATAAGTCTCCCCTCCTTCGTTCTCGAAATCGATTTCAATCTGATCAAGTGGCGTTTGGAACAAATCATCCTCAACAAGCTTCACTCCGGTTCCAGTCGGAGGACAAACTTTCAGCCAATCCAAGCGAAGTGCATTCCCATGCGTGATCCAATTATCCTTGTTCAATGGGAGAAACTCGGCGAGTGCCAATCGTTGGCCTCGATAGAGTTCGTCGCATTGATACTCCGCGATGATGAGTGCAAGTCTCGCGATTTCGACTGCGAAGTGCCTTAGCTCGATACCGCGAAAGTTGGTTAGCGGTATTTCAGACTTGCGTTCGGGCTCACCGCGAAGCTTGTTGATCTCCGCTTCGACCTTGCGCATCTCTTTGTAAGCGATCACCAAGAAGTTACCGCTACCGCACGCTGGGTCGAAGACGCGAATCCGAGCCAATCGCTTTCGCAGGTTCAATAGCTTGCGAGGATTTTTGCCGGCTTCCTTCA
>SYJV01000330.1 GCA_005798335.1 Planctomycetaceae bacterium
ACTCCAATGCCGCCTTCGGCATTGTTGCCTAGCAGATGGCGTTGCTATGTAATGAAACGACTTGCCGATGAAGGCAGGCAAAACAAAAAAAGGAAGGACAGAAAGAGTTGCAGCACGTTACGGGCCTCATATTGGTGTCAATCTGTCTCTAGCGGAAGTTAGAATGATTCGTGGAATGAGAAAGCCGATCGATTTTTTTGTCTTGCCTTTTTTTGTCCGAGACTCCAATGCCGATCGAGATCGATCTCCAACTGCGCCCCTTCTCGCAGTCTGACTTCGGCATTGTTGCCTACGAAGTGGTCGGCCACGCCATTGCAATCCACAAGCGTCTGGGACGGATTTTCGACGAATCGGTCTATCGAGAGACGTTGGCCCACATTCTGGCAACACGTGCCGTCAACGAAGTCTGCATTCGGTTGAGCCATCTCGGATTCCAAAAACTGTATTTCATGGACCTTGTCGTCGAAGCCGGATGCCCGTTCGAACTGAAAGTGGTATCGCAACTCCACGACCGGCATCGTGGGCAGTTGATTCAGTACCTGATGCTGACCGATCTGTCACACGGCAAGCTGATCAATTTCGGCGGTAAGAAGTTGGAACATGAGTTCGTCAATTGTCTTGAGACGACCGCTCACCGACGCGCGTTTGAGCTCGACCTGAGCCGCTGGTCAGCGACAACTGCTGACGACCGCCGGTTTCAGGAAATGCTTGTCGGCCTATTGCGCGATTGGGGAACCGGATTGGACCGTGGGCTTTATATCGACGCGATCACGCATTTTCTGGGTGGGCCTGAATTCGTGCGTCTACCAATCGAGGCGTTGTGGGACGGGAAAATCGTGGGCCGACAACTTACGAACTTGGCAGGACGCAATGCGGCGTTCGAGATAACGTGCTTGCGGAATGAGGTTGATTCCTACGAACAGCATTTGAAACGCTTTCTATCGAACACAACGCTGGAAAGGATTCTGTGGGCGAATGTAGAGTCGGGACGTGTTACGCTGGTAGCGTTGGCAAAGTGAATTGCAAGACTGGCAAGACAAAAAAAGGAAGGACAAAAAAAGGTGCAGCTCGGGACGTGGCCAAGAATCGAGGAGGCAAGGGTAGCCACCGCAACTTTGTTCATCCTAAGGTTGCGAAGCCCGTCACGCTTTCCGGAAAAACTGGTGATGACGCAAAGAAATACCAAGAGCGCGCCGTAAAAAAGGCAATTGAGGACTCCCAAACATGAACATCGCCGCGAGATATGTCAAAATTGTTGAATGGTCGGACGAGGACAATTGCTTCGTTGGTAGCTGTCCCGGTTTATTTTACGGCGGATGTCATGGAGAAGACGAACGGTCGGTCTTCGCGGAACTCTGTCAAATTGTAGAAGATACCGTGAAATTGTACGAAGATGAAAACAAGCCCTTGCCACCGATAACATCTGGCTACGATTGGGCCAATGCGATTTCCACCTTAGCGTCAACGAATGGAAATTGAGCCGCTGACCATAATTCGCTCGACAGCCGTTCTGGCTGGGCATCGCTCCGGTGTAACTGCTTGCTCGCTAGTCGATCGTGATGGGCGACAACCAAGCATCTCGGCGGCGACGTTCCTCCTTGAGCTCAATTCGCTGCGCGCGGCGACGAACAGCTCAATTCAATCGTTTCTTGCCGGACTGACTGGTTAGTTGTGCCGCAGCTTGTGCTCACATCCACCAGGAGATATCCGACAGCCTTACTCGGTACACCTTGGCCTTAGCTGAAAAAGCCTTCAACTCGAAGTCATTCGGTTCCGCCGTTCCAACTTCGTTGCGTCGCATCGAGAAAGGCTGCCACCAGCGCCAAGCCACATCCTCATCCGACCAAGTTCTCACTACATCCGTCCGATTGCGGGGGATAACGTGCTGGTGATTCGACCTCACGCTGAATTAAAGGCAATCTACTCTAAATATACTCGCCAGTTCGCGCAAGCGATTCTGAATCCACAGTTTGCGATGCTCGAACGACTGACCGGTCAGCGGATCGATTCCACAGAGCCATGCCCGTCTAACTGCTCAACTGAAACGATGAAAAACACAAACCTCACTAGCATCAAAAATATCCCGCCGTGCCAAACTCAATCTCTCACCACCCCTGTATTCAACTAATTTCAACCGTACTGAAAAGTGGATGGCCCTATTTTCTCACAAGTTTAAGGAGTATCTTTGGTCGACCGGCACCTGTCCGGGCGGGCCATTAGCGGGGCAGATTCGCTGGGGTTCCGTCCGGTGGGGTGTGGCTTCCGCCGGCGCCAACGCGGGCCATACCGGCGGGAAGATGAACGGCTTAATCGGCAACTGGCTGGTCGATCGAGCCACCTGGCACAGCGATCACGTGGGTGGAGTTCAGTTCGGATTGACCGATGGCTCGGTTCGATTCGTGACCGACAGTATCGATCGCGCAACCCTGGACGCACTGGCGACGCGTGCCGGAGGTGAGGTCGTAGGTGACTACTGAAGCTCCGCTTCGCAAGCGATAACGACCGGAGGCGTGGGCTTGCCATTTTCATGGCGACTCGCAGTGGACAGCGATGAACAACGATATGAACAGCAGGGATGAACAGTGCCACCCACGTGGCTGGCACCGTCCGAAGGGGCCCTTTGGATCGACGGGAATCGTGCAAACTACGAAACTCTCGAAGGCGAAACAAGTCACAGAAGACGGAAGTTTCTATGGCACAACGTCAGGCCTCATTATCGTGATTAGTTTTATTTCTTCCCTTTTTCGATGAAACTCGAAGTGAATTGCAAATTTTGGAAATTCAAATCGAATCCAAGCGCCAAAGTCCCCAAGATCCGAATCGGAGAATTCGTCCCCCAATTCTGATGGCTTGCCGTATCGCTTTACAAGAGTTTCTCGCTTGGTGTTGAACGGCATGTCTACAATTCCCACTTTAAAACATCTTTTTGCGTCGTTGTGGATGAAAATCGTGTTGATCGAATTATCCAGATCGCAAACGAAATCGACTCCATTTTCACGAAAAACATAGTCAATTTGCTCAAGCTCATCATCGACAGTCTTCTCTTGCTGCCATTCCGCAAAGGGCGCCGTTAAAAATACATCTTGAGCGGGTTTCCCAAGAAAGGTAGTTAAGTTCTCAGTTGTGAATGCCATTGTAGGTCTCATCTCATCTAATTGCCAAAATGAATGTGTTTTCTAGGTTTCTAGATCAACAGTTTTCATAATCGGAGATTGTAGACGAGTGTCGTTCGTATATCTACGTCTACTCATGCACACTTTTTCGATCGAGCCTTCGACCCTCTCCCTTTAGGTCTTGTCCTGGGAGTCTTCTTCGGTTTTTTCTTCGCGGCCCGCTCTCTCATTGCTTTGTTGAACGCTCGTCGATCTCGGCGAGCCGCCTTTGCCAAATCTTTTGCATCGTTTTTGATTTGCGACTTGCTATTCCTTCCTCCATATGTTGGGCTAGTCTTCTGATGAATGCCTCTCGGTGAAGCAACCGCAGGGGTACTATCCTTTAGCTTCCTCTTTTCGTCCGGAGACAACGGTCTTCCTATTTTCTTTTCTTTCGCTTTAACCTGTGCGGCGAACGAAGGTTGGTGGTCCATATCCATCGGCTCTGTTTCACCGTTGGATTTCTTCTGAGCTTTCAATTCTCCGTAAGTTCCTTTATCACCTGGTCGGACCGGGCCAGTCAATCCATCAATGTCGACTTCGGTAAGCGGATTCCGAACGTAGGCGAAAAGATTAATCCCGCCCTCAATTCCAATGGGATCTGCCTGGATGTAGCGACCAAGTTCTGGACTGTAGTAACGAAATCTATTGTAGTGGAGTCCCGTCTCGATGTCGTGGTAGTGACCTGGGAATCGTATCGGCATCGCAAAGTCGCAGTTGCCAATAACCGTTGCATTGCCGTACGGATCCAATCGAGCTTGCCAAACCGTTTCTCCTGCTTCATTGTCAACTCGGACTGGGGCACCCACTTGGTTTGCGAAGATGTAGTACCGCTCCCCATCCGCTGGCTCATCGTCTTCGGACTCGTACTCGATCAGCATGAACGGGACTAGTGCCTTCGAGTCCGTGTAGATGTACATTCGCAACGAGCCGTCATGACGACTCTCGGCTGCTAAGCGAAAATCGTCCCAGTAAAACGCTGTCGTTTCGTCGTTCCAAGTCTTACTGGTCCGGCGACCCAAAGCGTCGTACTGTGCCGTCCAAATCTTGCCGTTGATATTGCAAGAAACGAGTTGGTCAAGCGCGTCATAATCGAACTTGATTGCCCCGCAGTCTCCGCTGCGCGAAACCAGATTGTCCCGATCATCGTAAGCAAACGAATCGCCGTTCGCCTTCTCCAATCGATTGCCGCGGCCGATTCCGACGTTGTCGAGACCGGGCTGCTTGAGCAGATTTCCGGCTCGGTTGTACTCGTATCGATGGCTTCCTTGCGGACCGGTTTGTTTGGCAAGTCGATGGGCTTCATCGTACTCATACGTTGTTGGGCCAAACTTCGAATCGGAAACGAAACGAAGATCGCCCTCCTGAGAATACTCGTATCCGTGAAGCCAAACACTTTGGCTGTTCGACTCAACTGCCTTATTTTGGCAGCGTCCTTCTGAATCGTATTGAATTATTTCGCGACCGCCATTCGCAAGCCGACGCATGATCAGACCGCTTGGGCTGATCGTCGTAGCATGGCTTGCACCCGTGGGGTCCGTGATCACCCAATCGCCGTTCTCGTCCTGGTTGTATTGAACCAAGTACTTCTTGAAATAAGTGGTCGAAGCGATTTGGCCGAACTGCAAATCGTGTTCAACCCCGAGATCGTCCCGCATATCTTTGATCAGAGAGCCATCCATGCCGTACTCACAAGCAACCGTACACTTGGGAGTGGCGGCCAATATGATATGGCCGCTTTCGTCATATTCAAATTCATGCAAATCGCCATTGGCTAAACGTCGAGACTTGTCGAGATTTCCCGGTCCGATTTCCCACGTAACCAGCGTCTTTCCGCTGCCGTTTCGCTTTTCGATCAGGTTGTCCGCGGCATCGTACTTGAATGTCTCGAGCAGTTTGCCGCCGTAGTGCACCTCGGTTAGTCGATCCTTGAGGTCGTATGCGAATTTATGCTCAGTGCCACCGGCGTCCTTTGCGCTACTCAGTTCCTGATTCGTACCATAGTAAAATGTGTCTGTATTTCCGAGCGGGTCGATTTCCTCAAATGGAAGGTTCCAAGAAGCGTAGGTAAATCGATAGATCTTTCCATCGCGGTCAAAGTACCGAACGAGATTTCCGTTCGGATCAAACTCGGAACGATGTGCAAAGGGGATAAGCTCGTCGTCCATCGGCGGAGGACCGTGAGTCTTGTCTAGCTCTGGCTTGCTATCGAGAGAAACTTCCTGCAGGCCGTCTTCAGGCTGAAAGATACCGCCGAACCTGTTGACCACAGCTGCCGGGAACTGCGACAGAATCTGATCATCCGAGTTCGGTGGTTCCAAATCGTAGGTGTTTAGAGTGCCGCCCTGTTCCCACTTCAAAACCATTTCCGGTAGTTCGTATGAAAGCGGATCGGGGGGGTCTGGATCTTCCTCCAACGTAGGTAGTCGATGCCCGTTTGGATCGATCTGGTAGTCGTGCGCTCCGAACGCGTTGTAGTGATACTGAGTGACATTTCCGTTTGGGTCAATCTTCTCGACCGTACGTCCCAGTTCATCTGCTACATATTTCGTCGCGAAACCATACGGGTCGGTTATCTGCGCAATGGTTCCGTTCTCATTGTAGAAATAGATCCATTGGCCTCCATTTCCGTGACGGACGATAGTCGATCTCGACTCAGGTTTGTAGATTAGAAATACATCAAGTTGCCCGTCCTCTCCTCGCGAACGAATACAGCGACCTAGTTCATCGTATTCAAACAAAAACGAATAACCGCGTCGATCGGTACGGCGCGTCAAGCGATTCGCATAATCATAGGAGAACGACTGGACTCCATCGAATAGATCTTTAGCGCGCAGCAAGCTTCCGAATCGATCGTATTCGTATGAAACGAGAGTGCGATTACTACTCGGATTCTGAAGGCCAAGCATCTCTACGGACGCGATAAGACTTTCGTCATTCCATTGTATCTGAAATTGACGCTTTCCTAAATCAGCAATTCGAACAAGTCTGCTATTGTCGTCATATGTGAATTCCAGGGTAGCGTCATCGTCACGAGCTGCGACCAGTCGAGCTTCTTTCTGGCCTAACCCGAACGAAAAGTCCAATTCGATCGTGCCGAACAGCGTAAGTGAATAGATGTCTGGAGCAAGTCGAACCAAAGATGCTCCAGCTGCTTCATCACTCTCTCCGACTTCGATGTCTTGTAGTCCGGTAACGATTCCATCGGGCGCTTCGTATCGAATTCCGTCGAGATCTTTAATGAGTCGGTGTTCGAACGAATGCGTAAAACCTCTGCCGATCGTTCCTCGAATGTTTGAACGCGCGCTAGAGTAGTATCGAAGCCAATCAAACGGGATGGGATTCTGTTTTCGAAAATCCGGATGGAGGTCCGTCATCTCGCCAGTGACGACATCGACGGGATCACCTACCAGTCGCTGATCGCGTCGGCAGCCATTTTGGTTGCTTAACATGTGATTTGATCTCGCGATTGGAAAAACGAAAAGGGAATATTTCTAACCTGAAGTACTCAGTTCCAATGAATTGAGTCAAAGGAGCTTTTCCTTGCGTTTCTTGAAACTGTATCTAACAAGTGCAAGCTGGCTTACCTGGTTTTTTGGGGCCACCTTTACGCCCCTTGCCCCCGCCGCGTGGGCCTTTCAATCCTTTGACTCGGTTTCCGAGTGCGTCTGCGACCTTAGCAAAGGACGGTAGAGGCAATCCGCCAATCATGACCGTTGCCGCACCATTCAAAATCATTCCCGGTGTACCTGTCGGAGGAACTTCCGGTTGGTCGGTACCCATCTGTTTGCTGAGTGCCATAGCGATCGCGTCGGCTGCCATTTGAGCTGCTGTCATTGCAGCATTCAACGCAACAGCGGAAGCCATGGCCGCATTATCGTCCGCTTCTGCCTGCGCATAGTCTCCGGCAACCTTTGCAACCGCAGCTACCTTCGATGCCACCGATGCAACCTTGGCTGCAACCGCAGCAACTTTTTGCAACTTGGACATTTTCGCCGCTGCACTGGCAGCTTTGCCTGCACCTCCGCCAGGCTTGCAGTGCATTGTGATATCGATTCCGACACGAGCTGCTCTGCTGCCACCGATGTATACGTTAGATGATCCAGTCATGATCTCATACATGGCGGAAAGTGGCGGTACGATTCCACAGCACGTTGGATTAAGTCCGAAATCTCCGCAGCGAGCCGCAGGCTTGCTGTTGATTAAGACTTGAATGCAATTGCCCAACATGATCGGCCCAAGTGGCGGTAGAGGTATAGGCGGTAATGGTGGCGGTCCGCTTGGCGGATGTTTAATGTGCGCATGCGGGACGCCCAATGCCATCGACAGCATCGTCGCAGCAGGGAATGGTCCCAACGCAGCAGAAATACCATTGGTCAACTTCGCAACGGCAATTTCCATTCCGGCCGGTGTCGCCAAAGCGAGCGCCTCCTCGATGGCCTTTGCAGACCCAGGAAAGGCGGCATCTAACTTTTGAAGTGCTTTGCTCTTCGCAAAATCCTTTAGAGCGCCGCCCGGATCCGCGATCACACCTGCAGCCTTTGAAAGAGTCTCTGCTCCTTCAGTTACTCGATTGATCTGGTTTGCCAATTCTTGTTTTGGGCTCGGTGGTGGCTCAGGTTCGTCTGGAGGAGGAACGGCGGGGGGATCGACGACTGCAGCCCCAATGGCATTGCCTAGTTTGTCTCCCAATACTTCCAAGTCGGATGGATCCATAGTCTAGGCCTCACTCAGACTTTGTGTCGCGAGCCAATCACTACATTCAAGATCTCCGTGCGAAGTCCTTCCAGCAGCTTCGAAGCCACGACGTAGCTCGCCCATGCACTCCGTTTCTCGATGGGCAAGATCGAACGACTTGCAAAGCAAGATCGCTTCCTGAAAACTCGCCACCGCTTGGTCCGGTTGCACTAGCAGCATTTGAGAACGTCCTCGCCAAAGCAATGCATCGACCAGTCCGTTCTCGTCCGGAATGGATCGCTTGAGGATGCACAACTGATCGTAATAGAATTCGGCATCCGCAAAGCGAGCTTCGTGAAAAGCTATGGCCCCCAATTTCTCTGCGATCATGGCCAAGCACATGATTTGTTTGCCGTCACCAGCAGGGATGATTGCGCATTCGTACCAGTACTTTGCCTTTGCGAAGTCCTTTTCCTTATAGCTCGTGTCGCCGAGGCCTATCATCGACAGCGCTTGCAACGCAGGGTCATTTGTTTGCTGAGCAATAGCCAAAGATTCACGTAACCCTTGCTTGGCAGCGTCAGCACGTCCATGAGCCATGTCAATGAAACCGAGCTGAAGTAGCGATTGAGATCGATCGCCCAGTGGAAGCCTTGGATTCTTGATATCCTCCCTGAGTTCTCGTTCCGAAGCATCTTCGGGTATCGCGAATGGAAAGTATTCGACGAAGGGAGCTGCCGCGAGCAATCGCCCAAGAGTCGTCGTTGCTGGCAAACGAGCAAACAACCTTAAACCTCGCATCCACGGTTCGATCGGACCTGTCGAAACGCATTCCTGCAGGAGCCGTTCATAGGCACCAAGATTAACGATCGTTCCTGGACTAAGGCACCAGACAATGCGGTGGCCAGTTGATGGCGATACTAAGCTGCGGGCGTACCCAAAACATTCTTTCAGTCTTGCTGATGCAGTATTTCCCGATGAACGATTGCAGCCATTTGGGATTGGCAGAATATCAGTCTCACCTGCTTCTGCCGCAGCATTGAACTCTCGATGGAGGCGAGAAACTATTGCATCCACATACAGATCGACTGAATTAAAGTCTTCTGAAATTAGGTAAAATAAATCATTGCGAGAGCCGTTTTGCTGGTCGAGAAGAAGCTTGAGCATCAATGCCGCTTCTGCTTCTGAACAAGCCACTAACAACATCATTTTGTCGCGTTGCTCGATAAAATCTAGAAGTGATTTCCGGTATTGTTCGATGGCTCTGCGCATGATCGCTAGTTAATCTTTACGATTGCTCCGGTTATGTCATGTTGACCAGTCGCACTTGAAGCAATTGCGGCGCCTGCGACAGCAACTTTACTTGTGTCACACTTCATCGTTTGCGAACCTACACCTATCGTCGTCTCCTTCGTTCCACTTACGGTAACCTTAGGCGCACTTACGGTTGCCTCTGAATCTGCAGCGAAAGTAATTTTCGGGGAACTGCCGTTGATTTTGGTGGTGCCCTCTAAAACGATATTGGGCGTGTTTAATGTGATCGTATCAGGTGTCAGTGTTATTGAGCTCGCTCCAACCGTTAGCTTTATCTCTGTTGGCGACTCGACATGTATATGTGATTTATTCGTTCGGATGTCTATTGAGGTTTCAACCGTCGTACTTTGGGTCGCATGGAAGATTTCGGTGACTGCCCCTTTTACCGTATAAGCGGCAGTTCCTGCGTCGACATCAAAGGTGTGTTTGCCAGTCACTATCTTGACTGAATGATCATGTTGGACCGTCGTCGCCATATCGTACTGTGCATGAACGATAATCTTTTCTTTGCCAGGAGTGTCATCCATCGACATCTCGTTGTGACCCTTGCCCTTGTAGGTCTTGGTCTTGATGCCGCTGATGGTTTTGGCGGCAGGCAAGCCGAACGGGGGCATGGATTCTTTGTGGTAGACCCGGCCGGTGA
>SYJV01000331.1 GCA_005798335.1 Planctomycetaceae bacterium
CAAGAGACCGAATTCAACTCTTCTGGCCAAGCGATCAAGCGGACGATTTACACAGTCGGTCACGATCAGATTTCGCAGACCGTGCGAGAGTACGTAAACGGTAACTGGACCAATGCCGTCACGCACAACTTCGGCACCGACGGCCACGGCAGCGTGCGCGTCCTTTTCAACGCAATTAGCGCCGTTGCCGCGATCGTCAATCACAACAATGTTCCGCAAATCTTCACATTCGATGCCTACGGCAACCTCCTGAACTTTGGCGCAACTCAGCCGGCGACCAGTTACCTCTACAACAGCGAGAGATTTGATTTCCGTACGGGCCGCCTCTACCTGCGAGCCCGCGACTACGACCCAACCACCGGCACGTTCCGAACACTCGATCCGTTCTTCGGCAACTCCTCCGATCCCCAGAGTTTCCACAAATACCTTTTTGTCCATGGCGATCCAGTGAACGCGGCTGATCCGACAGGGATGTTCTTGGGCGCACTTATCACACCGCTTATTGACGCGAGTCTGCGAAATGGTGACGCATCGCGTGGTGCTGCTGCGCTTAACTCGGCATACAATCTTCAGAGAGCCGTCAAAGTCTACCAAAAGGCACTCAATGTTCTCAACAAGATCCGTGATGCCTATGATACGGTTCGTGATGCACTGGATATCTTGTCGATCGATCCTTCGGATTTGCTTGACTTACGAACTCAGGCAGCAACCTTGTCGAAAGGAATCCTGCCGAACAAGTACGTTGGTCCGATCCCGATTACTATTCCAAGTAAGTTGCTAGACAGTCTGGCTGTCGTGTTTAAATTCGGACACAATATCTTGGGACATAAAGACACCCAAGAGTTTGTCGGCGAGTTGATTACCGATGTGATTGCGTACGCGTTTGGATTTGAACAAGCCAACTTAAATTGGCACAAAGTGAAAGGCCCTGATCAGATTGTCAAGCACACGCAGGTAAAGGGGCTATGGGGCATTTTCGAGGCCAAAGGCGGCACACATGGACTGAGCCAAAAGGATACGGAGTATGGTACGCAGATGTCAAAAACTTGGATCTCGGGATGGTTAAATCGCATCATAAAAGGTAACGAAGGCACGACTGACGGTGACGCACTGAGAAACGCGTTTGACAATGGGAACGATATGCTCGCTTTGGTTTCCAGGCTTGACATTAGGCGTAAAGGAACCGATGGAATCACTGCCAAATTCGAACTTGGATTTCAGATCTACAAGCCGCCCAAGGGGAATGGAATGAAGACTTGGAAAGGCTTCGAGTGATTAGTACATGAACAACCTAGACAGAATCGGTTTCGTTTGGCGTGGGGACTGGTCTATTGAGGAGCACCAAAACCGAAAATTGCCAGGGAATATTCAAGAGACTTACCAGTACCTTGAAAAGAAGGAATACTACCATCTGCATTGCCGGTTGGCTGATTATTATGGGAGTATGCAGATCCTAACGCATTTGGGTTTTCCGTCTCGTTCCAACGGACCGGAGCTTGCGCAGAAGATCTTTGGCTTGATCAATCATCACTACTTTGACGTGTGGTACAAGCCGAGGAGTGACGAAGCGAAAGAGATGAGGAAAGCCAAAGGAAATGATGGATTCCGATGGTACGAGATGCTGTCCAGCACGATGTGGCTGTGTCTAATGCATGATCAGAAAAAGCTGCTGTCTGATATCGCGGATTGGACTGAAAGTTGGTTCGAGCCGGAGTGGCTGCCGATTCCAGTCGATCCGCTGTGGGCCAAGACGTACATCAGCATTGCTTCCAGCTTCCGGACGAAACCACTCAAGGGCCTGGAAGAGATGGAGGATGCGATCAGAAAAAGCCGGAAGAAAGCTCCAAAACTTCTGCTTGCCGCCTGGGATGCGGCCAGAGATGGTGATCAGCAGAAGTTTGAGAAGACGTTGCTGGAGTCGATCAAGCACTTCATCAGTACATTGCCATCCGAGCAAATTCATTTTTTTGAGTTCATCGCGTTCGGACAATCCACAGTGTTGGCCGCCGCGCGCCGACTAGGTATGAAGTTACCGGATTATGGACCCGAGATCATGGCTTACGTCCCAACGAGTGAATCGATCGGCCTGCCGGGACTATCGAACACATGAGATACATGATTTACTTTTACGGAGTGAATCCGTCCGATTATCAATCCGCAGTCAAGGAACACGACATCGTCTCGCGCGTGTTAGCGCGGGCGAAGCAAAAGCAAGGACTGACCGACCAAAACCTTTGCGAAATTCGCAGATTGGTCGAGGCAGGAGTTGCCGGTAATTGGCCTGATAGTACCGCACCGGATGGCTTCGTTGCATTCCACTGGCTGATGGAGACCGTCGCCGAGCCAATCGTGGTCGAGCGATTGCTGGACTTTAGAAAATGGAGCTACTGGGAGTCGACTGGTCTTTGGGAGTATTTCCTTGCCGAGCCAGCGCCCTTTCCCGTACCGAAGTCGCCCAACCGTGTGCCCAATGTTGGCTATCTATCTGTGTCCAGTATGAGGCAGTTGCTGGAAACTGCAGGCCCAAGAAATTTGGACAACGACAATGATTCTCGGGCAGTGCGTATCGAAGTGAACGAGATCATCGAATCGCTGGTCCAAGATGAACTCGCGATGTTTGCGATTGCATTAGATTGAGTTCGACTTTTAGAGATAGCCTCGTTTGCTGCGGGTCGAGTCGTGCGGACGACGTTCGATGATGGCTCGTTCGGCGAAGTACGCTACGATGCACTAGGCCGCAAAGTGGCGGAAAGCCAGCAAGTCGCCAAACTGACCAACGGGGCTGCTACGCAACTGGTGTGGTCCGACGCGGATCGCAGTTTCAAGAACAATGCAAATGGCGCGCTGGTGCCGACTCGGCTGTCCGAATACGATGCTCAAGGTCGCTTGACGGCGGTCGAATTGCCAGCCATCAACAATGTTCGTCCACGCTACAGCTATGCTTACTGTCATTGGGCGCTTGAAAAGGTACCAGAGATGGGCGCTTGAAAAGGTACCAATTTGGGTTTGAGGTGGGGTATAAGTTAGAGAGTGGTATCTTTTGCCCTATTGTTCATCGGCATCCGAGCCGGTGGGCGCTTTGGTACCTTTTGA
>SYJV01000332.1 GCA_005798335.1 Planctomycetaceae bacterium
GTTGGCCGTTGCCAAGGCTTCCCCGATGGATCGATCGAGTCAACGCACCACTCGACGAAAGAGAGTTGGAAGCATTGCGGTAATGCGTCAATCGAGGGAGGCCGTATGGTGATGAGAGATGGACAGAAAAAGTCGCGGAACGCCACGGCGTCTGGCATACTCTCCGTCCAATTGGCCGCCCGAAAAAGCTAGAAATGAGCAAAAAGTGATGCATATTACCCCCGTCCCCTTTTTGCTTCTCTATCGGACAGCTTCTAGCGCGGTAATCTGTTGCTCGATAGTAGAAACCAACTCAGTGGCTTGAGTTCTGGCCAATGGCAGAGCCAGACGGAGTGCGGTTAAGGCTGGTTGCGGGTGACCGGCGGCTTGATAGACACGAGCTAACATGATCAGCGATTCAGGATCCTGCGAACCGGTAAGCCGAACGATGTGTTCGGCGTAGGGCAGGGCGTCTTTTGCTGTCCCAGCATCAAGGCTTGCCAGCACTACCGCTTGGAGGGCTTCAGCGTGTTGGGGTTCGATTTCGAGTGCTTGCTTAAAGCGATCGATGGCAGCCGGTAGGTTTTTCATGCGGGTATAGACCAAACCGATCTGATACTTCATTTTGGCTTGACGTGGTTCAATGGCTTCTGCCTTACGATAAAAGTCCAAGGCCTCTGGAAAACGTCCTTCTAGAAAAGCTTGCCAAGCGAGCATACCCAAACCGTAGGCATCGTTGGGATCGTGTTTAGCCACAAGTATCCAGTGCTTGATGGCATTCTCTCGATCGCCGTGCCGCGCGTATTCAGTACCCATACGACCGAGCGCGTTGGAATCGTCGGGTTTGATCGACAATAGTCGTTGATAGGTGGCCCGCGCGGCGGCAGAATTGTTCTCCATCAAATAGCGCTGCGCATCGGTGGCGAGTTTGCTCAAATCGGCTTGCAACTGTACGGCCTGCTGCAGTTGGGCGCGAGTCTCAGGGGTGTCGTTCAAGCGTACGACCTCGCGAAGCGCGGCCACCGCACCCAAAAAGCGATAGTCCTGGCGGCATCGGGCTGCCTCGGATTGAAAATGGTCGACGAGTGCTTGTCGCAACTTTGTCGCTTCAGCGATTGCTTCGGCCGTGGTTTGTTGGGAGTAATGCTTGAGCAAAACTTCCTGCTTGGCATATTGGTAAGGAGCAACGCGGTGTTCGGTGCGTCTCAACGGCGGTACGTAGTCATCCGACTGAGTTTGAAAGTTGATATTGATTTTTAGGTAGCTTGGCATGTGGCAGCCGCTGCAGTCGTCGCGGACCTGAGTGGGCAAGTTGGGGCGGTCGAGGCATGCGTCGGGTTGATGACATTTCAAGCACGAAGCCGAGGCGGTCTGGGCCGTCGACGCCTTATGCGGGTTGTGACAAGTGATACATGTCATACTCGAATCGTTGATGAAGCACTTACTTTGTCGCAGGTAAGTGATTTGATTGGCGACGTGGTCATCTGCGGTGTTGGACGCGGTCAGCGACTTATAGTGCTCGTCGAGTCGCTGACCAGGGCGATAGGAGAAGGCCGGTCCCAGATGTTTAATGGCGTTGCTATGGCATTGCGTGCAGACCTCGATTTTGCGTTCGCGTTCGAGGTGGCTGGGGAGCACGATGTGTTTGCCAGCAGTTTGTTGCGGATTTGCGGTGTGATATTGCACGTGTTCACCACCTGGCCCGTGGCAGGCTTCGCAGGTCACACCCAGGATGCGTCCCTCGCGATGGTATTGATTAAGAGTGCCCGGTACGTGCTCAACCCACGTGCTATGACATTCGACGCAGCGCGTGGTGAGCGCCCTAGCAAAGTCGCCACTGCTATTGGGATCAAAATGGCTGGTCGCCCACTCGCTGGTTGGATAGAGCCAAGCGATTGGCAATTCGCGCATCAGGCCATCGTCATGCCACGAGATGAAAACGTCGTCTCCGACACCTCCAGCCCCTAACACCAGGTCCATAGTGGAACGCGTAACATCGTGGCTGCGAGATTTATCGTGGGCGACTTGATAGAAACGATTCTCATCGCGTAGCAGTGTGAATTCGATGCGACTGTCGCGAGTGATGAATTTATTTTTGCTGGCTGCAAATCCATCCGGCATATCTTCGGCGCGAACATCGCGGAGTGTTCGCGGATGTTTGGTACTTGAGAAAGTCTGGTGGATCTTCTGATGGCATTGAGCACAGGTTGCTGGACCGACATACGCTGGACGCTCCACTTGCCCCAGTTCAGGAGTAAGAAATGTGAGTTGGGTAGGTTGTGGGGCTGCAGGTGTTGTGGGATTGGCGGAGTTCGCAACGGAATTTGTTGACCGGTTCGCTGGAACGGGTGACTGCCGTTGTAGGAAATACAACGCAACCACTCCGGCCAGGATAAACAGCAGTCCGGCGGTAGCTAACCAACGCAAACGCATGACGTTTTCTCGATGTTCGAAATGAATTGGAAAAACTAAAATCAAGGGGCAGGAAATGATTACTCTTACGTTGCAAATCCAATTCAACCTGCCAGAATAGCCAAAACAAATACCGCTGATTTTTCCCTTAAGTTCAAGTTGAGGTAACGCATGAGTACGGCGCAACAGCCATCGGGCCAACCGCATCTGGGCTCCTCAGGTGCAGATGGAATTTGGCCGCCGAGGCTGGGACGCATTGTTTTTGGAGCATTGCTAGCCGGTGGAATAGGTTGGGTAATTCTTAAGTCAGTTTACCCGATTTTCGAAGTTCCGCCGGAGATGGCCATCCTGCCCAATCCGCCGCCCACCGAAAAGATCATCGAGCTTGAAAAAGTTCAATATGCGATTGACGGCCAGAATTTTTCGATTGTATTCGGATTGACCGGCGCGGTGTTGGGGGCATATTGTGCAGTTTTCGCGTTTGTAGCGAAAGGCTTGCGCCCGCTGCTGATCGCTGCGATTGCAGCAGGAGCTTTGGGAGTGGTTGGCGCGAATTTGAGTAACGAGATTTTTACCAGAATTAGGTTGACGAGCGGAAGTGACCGGGTATTGCTGGGAATAACATTCGACGCCATGAAGCAAGCCATCCTTGGTTATGCCAGTCTGTGGGGCCTGATAGGTTTGGGGGTTGGAGTAGGAGTCGGCTCCTTTCGCGGAGGAGCGGAAATGGTAACGTCTGGAATCGCTGGACTCGCAGGCGGATTCGTTACTGCCATGTTGTATGTTCTAGGTGTGGGCCAGCTCTCACCGAATGAGTCCATGAGCCACGTCTTCCCACTTGGTTCGAGTTCACAAGTGATCTGGTTCTTGGTGTTTTGTATGGGTATTGCCGCAGCAATCGCGCTCGGATCCGGCGAGAATGCGAAAAGACAAGATAGCATGCAGACTGATTCTAGGGATCAGGAGCCTCTTCTGTATTGAGCATTGAGAAGTGAGCGGTGGATTTGGGGCACTGCACCCCAGGCGATCAAAATCCGCCGCTCGGCGGCTACCCTTCGATTCTGATTTGGAAGTTTATTGGTCGATGCGCATCGCTATTTGATTGCTACCTATTACGATACCGGGTCGATGGAAAACGTGCTGCAGCACATCGACCATGTGACCAAGCTGGACCCAACCGATGCGCGCCCGTGGCGGCTGCCGGGATTGATCCTCAAGGACTTTGAGCGGTTTGATGAAGCCGTACCGGCCTACGACAAGGCTTTGGAGCTTAAGCCATCCCCGCAGGTCGTCGCCGAAATTCGCCAGGAGCTGGCCGAATCGCTAGTACAGCTCAAACGGTTCGAGAGGGCAATCGAGCAGTTAAACCTGCTCGCCGTCTCGGCCGAACAGCAAGCCGTGTTGGCCGAGGCTCATTTGGCCTTGGGCAATGAAGCTGCCGCCGAGCAAGCTCTGGCGAAAGCAGTAGAGCTTGAACCGACCAATCGTCGTGCGCTGCAGACTCGCGGTAGCCTGTTGTTGGAGCAAGGTGATATCCAAGCGGCCGCCGATTTGCTGCAGCGCGGCGTAGAGCTACACCCCTTCGAAGTAGACTTGCGAGCTAGTTTGATGCTAGCCTATCAACGATTGGGTGCCAAAGAACAAGCCGAACAACAGCAGCAGGAACTGGCGCGCCTTCGCCAGCTACAAGACAAATTCAATAGGCTGCATATCGATTCGATTAACAACCCGACCGATGTCAACAGCCGCGTTGAGCTGGCGCGAACGGCAATTGAATTGAGAAAATTCGATGCCGCAGTCAGCTGGTATCAGGCGGCTTTGTCAATGGATCCCAATCATGCGGCCGCGCAGTTTGAATTGTCGCAGTTGACCAGCCAATTGTCGCAATCAGGTGCGACTCCAGCGGGACAACCATCGGAATCTGATCGTCATGAAAACGCTTCAAAGTAGCAGTCGCAGTCCGCGTGAGCCTCTAATAGAAACCATCGTGTCTGACGCAAGTTGGCTTGCCCTCCTGTGGCTGTGGGTTGCGGCGTTGCTCGCGGGCTGTAAGGGCGAGAGGCCCGCTGCTGACCTGCGCGACGGCGCGCATAAGCCAGCAGTGGGAGTGACCGATTCTCACTCGCCCGCGTCTGCTAAGTTGCCGTCTAGAGACGATACGGCCGGTGAGTTGTCGCATTTCGTTTTTGAGGATCTCACTCAAGCGCTAGGGGTCGATTTCACCTACCGCAATGGTGACCAAGCTCAGTTGTTTTCGATTGTCGAATCGCTCGGTGGCGGGGTCGCGATCTTTGATTTCGATGGCGATGGTCGAAACGACTTGCTGTTTCCAGGGGGAGGGACGTTTCAAGCGGATGGTACAACGCCGGGATTGCCAAGTGGATTGTTTTGGAACCGGGAGAGTCGCTTTGCACCTGTGGCCGCGCAAGCCGGGATTGATTTCTCGGCTAATTATTCGCATGGAGTTGAGATCGGCGATTATGACAACGATGGTTGGCCTGACGTTTTGATCAGCGGCTACAACCACCTAGCATTGTTTCACAATCAAGGCGATGGGACTTTCGAATTGCGCCAAGCTTGGCCAACTGAACTAAAGCCGTTGTGGACTACCAGTTTGTCTTGGGGTGATATTAGCGGTGATGGACAATTGGATATCTACGCCGCCCGATACGTGAACTGGAGCATCTCCAATAACCCAATATGCACAGCAACCTTTGAAGGGGCTCGCGATATTTGCCCTCCGAAATCGTTTGAGCCGCTGCCCGATTTGCTTCTGATTAGCGATGGTCAGGGAGGTTTCGATGACCAAAGCGCGAAGTTTGGGCTACGGCCGGATGGTAAGGGCTTGGGGGTCATCTGCGCCGATTGGGACAACGATCGAGACCTGGATATCTACGTGGCCAACGATACGACCAACAACTTTCTGTACCTAAACCAGCAAGGGCAACGGTTGCGGGAAGTTGGACTGCTCCACGGTGCCGCCGTAGATGAGCGTGGGCTCCCCAACGGCAGCATGGGTGTGGCCGCAGCGGATTACGACCACGATGGATGGCTCGATCTGTGGGTCGCCAACTACGAACGCGAATCGTTCGCCCTTTACCGTAACACTGGCAACGCGCAGTTCACCCATTTCAGTCGCCGACTTGGGATAACGGTATTGGGTGGTTCGTTTGTAGGATTTGGCACAGAGCTGTGCGATTTCGATAGCAATGGCACTCCTGAAATTGTGGTCGCTAATGGGCATGTCATTCTTCATCCAACCGCTGCCCCGTATCGCCAACTGCCCATACTGATGACCGTAGTCAATGGTCGCTACCAGCGCCAGACATTTGCTGCGGCGAGTTATTTTGGAAGCGTACATCTCGGCCGAGGACTGGCGGTCGGTGAACTTAATGGCGATGGTCGACCTGACGTGGTGATTTCACATCTCAATGAGCCAGTAGCGGTCCTCATCAACCAGACTCCATCGGAACGTAAGTCAGTCAACGTGCGTTTGATCGGCACAGCCAGCAACCGCGATGCGATTGGAGCACGTGTGGTGGTTCAACAAAGAAAAGAACAAGCGACCTATCAAATAGTTGGTGGAGGGAGCTATTTATCGCGAAGCGAGCGAGTCATTCGGCATGTCGTGATCGGCGATTCGCCCACGTTGCAATTGTCCATCACATGGCCCAATTCTGCGGAGATTCAGACAATGGAATTATCCGCAGATGCTGGGAACGTGGCTATCGTTCAAGAGTAGCGGTACGAATATGGTAACGAAACGATAGTTGGAATTACTCTGAAAGTTTGAGTAATGGCGTGTTCGCGATGGTCACCATTCGTGCTCCTGCGAGTCCATCAACTCCAACAATCGTGCGCCAAGTGGGGGCCGAACCGCCGCATGTGCAGCCTGTTCCTGCACCTCAATGGACTGGGGCGGTTTGGAACTCGACCGCTTCGGCGACTCGAACGAACGGCTGACGGGGATTTGATAGGTTATGATGTACGAAGGACTTCCAGTCCGTCGCGCGGAAGTGATTCGGATGTCGACGGACTGGAAGTCCCTCGTACAGGCTGATTTCCAAAACCTGAGACACAGAATGATTACTCAAGTGAGACGACTCCAATTTGCTTCGACCTTGCTCGTGCTCGGCTTAGTGGCGCCGAGTTTCGCCGCCGACACTTTCGACCAGTCGATTCGGCCGTTGTTGCGCGACTACTGCGTGACGTGTCATTCGACCGAGAAGCAGGAAGGCGAGCTCGACCTGCAACGCTTCACTTTGCTGGAGCAGGTCAAGCAGCACGCGGACGTTTGGGAGCATGTGCAGGAGCAACTCGCACTCGGCGAGATGCCGCCGAAGGATGCCAAGCAACTCTCGGTGGAACAGAAACGACAGTTGGTCGGATGGGTGCGATCGACGCTCAACGAGATCGCGCTGGCCAATGCGGGAGATCCAGGGCCGGTCGTGCTCCGGCGGTTGTCCAATCACGAATACACGTACTCGCTCCGTGATTTGACCGGAGTGCCGTCGCTCGATCCGGCTCGTGAGTTCCCCGTCGATGGCGCGGCGGGCGAAGGCTTTACCAATGTCGGCGCCGCGCTCGTGATGTCGCCCGCGCTGCTTTCGAAGTATCTCGACGCGGCGAAGGGCGTTGCAGAGCATCTCGTGCTGACGCCAATCGGTTTTCGGTTCTCGGCAGGGACATCGTCGCGCGATGCGACAAACGAGACGTTGGCGACCATTCGCGAGTTCTATGCTCGCTACAGCGACTCCGGAGAGCAGTCGGTCGAAGTAGGCGGCGCGGGTAAAGTCAGTTCGCAAGGCGGCGTTCTGCCGCTAGCGAAGTATCTCGCAGCGGTGTCTCAAGAGCGGGCCGCTCTGAGCGATGGCTCGAAGAAGATCGCCGATGTGGCGCGCGAGCGAGGCTTGAGCGCCAAGTACCTTGAGCTGCTCTGGACCATGTTGCAGGAGAATCAGGAGCCGACGAAAAAATCGTCGCTCGTGCTGGATTCGCTGCGAGGGAAGTGGCGTGAAGGAAATCTTACAGCAGCCGATATCGAACCGTGGCAGAAAGCGCTTTGGCGATTCTCGAACGTCGGACATCTCGGAAAGGTCGGCGGCCCGAAAGCATGGCTTGAGTCCGTGACTCCACTGGCAGCTCAGCATGAAGTACGCATGAAGTTGCAAGCTCCGGAGGATGGCGGCGATCTCACGCTGTATCTCACTGCAACCGATGCGGGAGATGGGAACGCCAATGACTTCGTGTTGTGGGAGAACGCGCGGCTCGTCACTCCGGGACGCGGCGAGTTGCTTCTGCGCGATGTCCGCTCTGTCTTGCAACAGATGGAAAGTCAGCGCGAAACGGTCAAAGAAAGCGCAGTGCGTGGTTTGGCCGCTGCTGACGAAGCCATGAGTACGACCGAACCACTCGATGTCGCAGCGTTGGCTCTGAAGCACAACGTCGATGCCAAAGTGCTCGCGGGTTGGCTCAATTATCTCGGCATCGCCAGCGCTGACGGGGCGAAGTTGGAGCCGCTGATCTCGAAGAAGTCCGAGAACGTCGCTGGCTACAACTTTATCAAGGGTTGGGTCGGAGAGAACGCGCTGAGCGTGCTCGCTAACTCATCGGATGCGACCGTCAACATCCCTGGCGAGATGAAGCCAAACAGCATCGCGACGCATCCGGCATCGAAGCTGGCATCGGTCATTGCATGGCGCAGTCCGGTCTCGACCACCTTACGAATCAGCGGCTCGGTGCAGGATGGTCACGCCGCTTGCGGCAATGGCATCTTTTACTCATTGGAACTGCGTCGCGGGCAGACGCTCGAAGTGCTCGCGGGGGGCGAGAGCAAAGGCGCATCGGTGATTCCGCTCGGTCCCCCTCAAGATGTCAGCGTGATGCCGGGCGATGTGATTGCACTCGTCATTGATCCGCGAAATGGCGATCACGGCTGCGATCATACTTCGATCAATCTTACCTTCAGCGACGGCAAACTCGAATGGGATCTCGCAAAGGATGTTGCTCCCGACATTCTCGCAAGCAATCCTCATGCGGACCGGCACGGCAACAGCGCCGTCTGGTACTTCCTCAGTCAGCCCGCGCGAGGCACCGACGCACCCACCGTAGTGGCCGACTCGACCTCGCTGCTCTCGAAGTGGCGCAAATCGAAGGACGCTTCGGAGCGAGCGCAAATCGCCACTCAGGTGCAACAATTGCTAAAGCAAGATGCCGCCGCCGTTGCTCAAGCCAGTCCAGCGGATCGTGCGTTGAGCCAATCTCTCCTTTCGTTAAATGGACCTCTGCTGACCGATGCATGGCGTTCGGTCAAAGCGCAGACGAGCGATGTGGCAACGTCGGCGTATGGCCTCGATCCAGCGCTCTTCGGCAAGCATCCGAAGATCGGCGAAGTTGGGGCGACGAGCCTCTGCGTGCAGGCCCCGTCCGTCGTTGAAGTGAGGCTTCCGAGTTCTCTGATTGCTGGCGCTGAGTTCGTCGCGACCGGCCGATTGCATGCCGCGACGGCAGCGGAAGGCAGCGTGCAAACACAGGTGGAGACGACGAAGCCGACTGCGGCTTCCGGTCTGCGTGCGACGAGCGCAACCTCGGCTAAAGAAGGTGGAGCATGGAGCAGCAGCAAACCGCCGATGATGTTCGATTCACCAATCTTGGTCTCGGATGACAGCGCCGCGCGACGACGCTTCGAAGCGGCCTTTGATGACTTCCGCGCGTTGTTCCCAGCCTCGCTGTGCTACACGAAGATCGTGCCGGTCGATGAAGTCGTGACGCTGACGTTGTTCCATCGCGAGGACGAACCACTGCGGCGACTCATCCTGGATGAGGCTCAAAGCGCCGAGCTGGATCGCTTGTGGGACGAACTGCATTTCGTCGCGGAGGACGCTCTCACGCTGGTGGATGCCTACGAACAAATCTGGCAGTTCTCGACGCAAGACGGCCCGAACGCTCCCAATGGCGACAAGCGATTGGAACCTTTGCGTCAGCCGATCATGGATGCGGCGGCCAAGTTCAAGGAGCAGAAGAAGGCCGCCATCGAATCTCAAAAGGTCGCCTTGTTGGGCTTTGCCGAGAAAGCTTGGCGTCGGCCACTCACCGCGACCGAGAGCGCTGGCTTGAGCAAGTTCGAGCCGCGATTGATGCTAGCAAGAATTCTTACTTCACCGGCGTTCCTGTATCGCAGCGAGACCCCCGCCGCTCAGACCGGTCCGGTCAATGATTGGGAACTCGCGACGCGGCTGAGTTACTTCCTCTGGTCCTCGCGGCCCGACGATGAACTGCGATCCCTGGCCGCTGCGAGCAAGCTGCGCGATCCCGACGTGTTGGCGGCCCAAGCACGTCGCATGCTCAAGGACGATCGAGTTCGCCGACTTGCGACCGAGTTCGGTTGCCAGTACTTGCACGTACGCGATGTCGCCGCGCTCGATGAGAAGAGCGAACGACACTTCCCATCCTTCAAGCCGCTTCGCGAAGACATGCAGGAAGAAGTTACGCGGTTCTACATCGACCTCTTCCAGAACGATCGCAGCGTGCTCGCGCTGCTGGATGCCGATTACACATTCCTCAACAAGCCGTTGGCTGAGCACTACGGCATCCCCTTTGAAGGAACCGATTGGCAGCGAGTAGAAGGGATTAAGCAGCATGGTCGCGGCGGCGCGTTGGGTTTCTCGGCCGGGCTGGCAAAACATTCCGGAGCGTCGCGGACGAGCGCCATCTTGCGTGGCATGTGGGTCAGCGAAGTGCTGCTGGGTGACAAGATTCCCAATCCTCCCAAGGGTGTACCCACGCTCCCCGAAGAAGCCCCAGAAGACCTCAGCGAACGTCAGTTGATTGAACGGCACAGCAGCGACGAACGCTGCGCTGGATGTCACAAGCGGATCGACCCCTTCGGATTCGCGCTCGAAGGCTTCGATGCCATCGGACGCATTCGTGCCGCCGATACCAAATCGGTCACATTCGACGGCACGGCTGTCGATGGCCTGACCGGCTTGCGAGACTACCTGACCAACCAGCGTCGACATGACTTCCTCCGCCAGTTCAGCCGCAAACTGCTCGGCTACGCACTGGGCCGTGGTGCTCAACTTTCCGACCAACCGTTAATCGAAAACCTTGCCAAATCGGAGGGCGGTTATTTTGGTAAGATGATAGAGCAAATCGTCCGCAGTCCACAGTTTCGCGAGATTCGCGGACGCGGCCCATGATTACACCATTTCATTAGTCCATCTGTTCATGATTTCATCTGTGCCTCGGCCTTGCCATCTGTGCTATTCCACATTTTTTTAGCACAGATAGCAGAGCCGGAGCGCAGATAAAGCCAGCATCACTCACTTTAGATATGACAGGAACCTCACATGCATAAGTATGACTACTCGCGACGAACGTTTTTGCGTGGTATCGGCGTCTCGATGGCGCTGCCGTGGATGGAGTCGCTACGCGTTTGGGGCGACGAATCCAAGTCATCGAAAGCCGCAAGCGACGCGCCGATCCGCTTGTGCGTCACCTTCTCTGGCAACGGCTTTCACTCGAAGGAATGGTGGGCCAAAGGGGAAGGCCGCGGCATGGAACTGGGGCAAGTCCTCGCGCCACTAACCGACTTCCGCGAGAAGCTGACCTTTGTGCGTGGGCTGTATCACGAGGAAGCACGTAAAGGGAACATTCATAGCTCGCAGACCGGAAACATGCTCTCCGGTGCACCGATTGCCAGTGGCGGCGAGATCCGTTCGGGCACCAGCTTCGATCAGGTTATCGCTCAGACCTATGGCCGCAGCACGAAAGTCCCCAGTTTGGTCGTGGCCTGCGAGACCTCGAATCCGTCGGTTCATAAGAATTACAGCATGCTCTACAGTTCGCACATCTCGTGGAGTTCGCCGACCACTCCGACGCCACTGGAGCTGTATCCCGCATTGGCCTTCGATCGGCTTTTCAAGGATTCATCGTCGCCCCAAGACCAAAGCGTTCTGGATGCGGTGCTAGCGGATGCGACGGACCTGCGTCGGAAGATCAGCTCCGGTGATCAACAAAAGCTTGACGAGTACCTCGACAGTGTGCGCGAGATCGAAACTCGTATCGCCAGCGCCGGCAAACGAGGAGAGTTGCAGGGTTGGAAGCCGACTCTCGACAAACCGAACATCGAGCGCCCCGCTGACGGCATCCCGCAAGATATCGCCGAGCACATGCGACTGATGATCGACATCATCGTCTTAGGTTTTCAGACCGACACAACGCGCGTCTCGACGTTGAAACTCAACAATGACCACAGCGCGTTGCGTTTCCCGAATCTCACCAGTGTCGAACAGTCGGGACACGGCATCGACTACATGATCCATCACCTGCTCTCACATAGCGATGGCCGCGACTGGCTGAAGGTGAATCAGTTTTTCATGGAGCAACTCGCCTACATGGCAAGGAAACTCGACTCGATCCAGGAAGGCGATCGCACGCTACTCGACAACACGATGTTGATGCACTGCTCTAGTATGATGGCCGGTGCTAAACACGACAACGACCAGCTCCCCGTGATCCTGTTGGGCCGCGCCGGAGGCCAGATCCAAGGTGGCCGTTCGCTTGATTTTTCCGGCAAAGCCGATAGGCAATTATGCCGACTATTTCTATCGATGATGAACAAAGTGAACGTCCACCCTCAAAAGTTTGGCGACGCGACAAGCATGTTAGAAGAAATTTGACATGACCATAGGCTTCCAATTCGAGTGTTTATTCAACACGGTCACTGTTAATCGATGGAGAAATGAAGCTGACAAAATAAAGCAACAGAATTACGGGATATTGCAATGACATAGACAGAACTGCGAGAGATGATTTGCCAATGATGATTGTCGGCTTTCGCTCCGCGAAAGCGATTCCTTTCGCGGAGCGAAAGGCGACTATCAAAAAATCCAAACCTATGTGAAATTTATCGAGTCTCGTGTGAAAGTCTTGGCTTATGAGCTCTCCCGTCTTGCCGCGCCGCACTGTTCTTCGTTCAGCTTTGGCGTTGCCATTTGCATCCAATTTTTTCACGTCTTCCAGTTCGGCGATGGCTCAAGATGCAAAGCCAAGAAGCAAGTCGGAGAGGATTGGTGTCGGCGCCATCGGATTGCGTTATCAGGGGAGTGTCATCGCGCACAAGGCTCAAATGTATGGCGACATCGTGGCAGTTTGCGATGTGGATCGCCATGTTCGCGATCAAGCCAAAGCAGCGTTTGGCAGTAGAGCCCAGAGTTTCGAGGACTATCGCGATCTGCTAGCTCGCAAGGATGTTGATGTCGTCACGATCGGAACTCCGGATCACTGGCATACGAAGATGGTGATCGACGCTTGTCGAGCTGGCAAAGACGTCTATTGCGAGAAGCCGCTGACGCTGACCATCGATGAAGGAAAACAACTTGCACGTGTTGTCAAAGAAACAGGGCGCGTTGTCCAAGTCGGTTCATGGCAACGCAGCGACGAGCGTTTTCGACTGGCCGTCGAGATGGTTCGCACAGGTAGGCTTGGCAAACTCCAAAAGGTCGAAATCGTCCTTGGCAAGAATGGGACGAGCGGATCTTTTGTCCCGCGCACTCCACCAGCTCATTTGAATTGGGACCTATGGCAAGGCCAAACGCCAAACGTTCCGTACATCGAAGAGCGCTCACACTACACGTTTCGTTGGTGGTACGAGTACTCAGGAGGACAGATGACCGACTGGGGTGCCCATCACGTGGACATCGCTCAATGGGCGATCAATTCGAATCCTGTTGAAATCGATGGAACGGCCAAGTTCCCTAAGATTGAAAACGGCTACAACGTTCCGATCGACTTTGAAGTCAACTATCGTTACGCAAACGATGTCACGATGAAGGTGAGAGATACTGGCGAGAATGGGATCATGTTCACCGGAGATGCAGGACGGATCTTCGTCAATCGCGGCAAGATCGCCGGTGCTCCGGTAGAAAATCTGGCCAAGCAACCGTTCAAACGCCAAGACTGGAAGATCTACGATTTTGATAACCTTGACCGACCCGCGCGATCGGGCAAGCTCGATGCCATCATCAATCACATGGGGAATTTTTTCGATTGTGTTCAGTCGAAGCGAAAGCCCATTTCCGACATCGATAGTCAACACCGCAGCGTATCGACTTGCCATCTCGCCAACATATCGATGCGACTTGATCGAAAGCTACAGTGGAACCCCGAGACAGAGCTCTTTGTCAACGACGCTCAAGCCGACGCCATGCTCAAGCGAGAGCAACGCAAAGGATACGAAACGGCTTGAAAGATTGTCGCCTATTGCTCCGCAAAAGGATCGTTATGGGACGCCACTTTCGCAGATAGGATCTGATTTCATGATAGTCGACTTTCGCTCTGCGAAAGGAAGCTTTTGCGGAGCAAGAGCCGACAATCCCTTTCGCGGAGCGAAAGGCGACACTCCTACTACAATTCCTTCCCAATACATTGAAATAATGACAAACACCATTATCACTCACGATCGTCGACGATTCCTTCGAAATTCAACGCTACTTGCTATGGGAGCTTGCAGTGGTCTAGCCAAGCCCGTCGCTGCCGCCTCGAATCAACAATTCAAGCTCAAGTACATTTTGGCATCGAGCCTTTATGGATACGCGACTCTCGCAGACATATTGCCTGAGGTTTCGAAGACCGGCGCGTCGGCCATCGATCTGTGGCCGATGAAGCACGGCAACCAGCGTGAGCAGCTCGACGAAATGGGCGAAACCAAATTCGTCGAGCTGATGAAAAAACATAAAGTAACTGTCGGATGCATTACACAGTATCCCTTGGGCCCATTTGGACTTCAAAACGAGATGCGGCTGGCTCAGAGAATTGGTTGCAAGACTATCGTGACAGGAGCCAAAGGGCCAATCAATCTGAACGGTGCGGCGTTGAAGAAGGCCGTCGGTGGCTTCATCGAGCAAATGAAACCGCATTTGGCGATTGCCGAAGAGACGGGCGTTACGATTGCAATTGAGAACCATGCCAAGAGTTTAGTCGATTCTCCCGACTCGCTTCGTTACTTAGCCGAGTTAAGTCCCTCGAAGTATCTTGGGATTGCTTTTGCGCCTTACCATCTGCCTCAAGATGAAGCATTGTTGGCTCAACTGCTGCGCGATGTCATGCCTCGCCTGGACGTGTTCTATGCTTGGCAGCATGGCAACGGTTGTATGAATACGATGCCCAAAGAGGAAGAGCTTCTTCAAATGCCGGGCCGAGGCAAGTTAGACTTTGCACCGCTGCTAAAAGTCCTCAAAGAAAAAAACTATCAAGGCTGGACAGAAATTTTCATGCATCCGTTTCCGCGTGGGATACCCATACTTGAAACAAACTCGGAAGTGACCAGCGAAGTAAACCTCGCTCGCACGCACCTGGAGAGCCTTCTAGCAAAAATCTAGCTCTCCAACTTCATCCTTCATCCTTCATCCTTCATCCTTCATCCTTCATCCTTCATCCTTCATCCTTCAGAGGAACACATATTGTCCAAGCCTAGAGTTCTCGTCATCGTGGGCGATGCCACGGAAACCGTCGATACACTTTATCCTTACTACCGTTTGATCGAAGGTGGATACCAGCCTATCGTCGCCGCACCCGAAAAGCGACTGTATCAAATGGTGCTTCACGAAGTGAAACCGGGCTGGACGATAACCAAGGAATGGGAAGGCTATTCCATTCAAGCCGACATCGCTTTCAAAGATATCAAACCGGAAGAGTACGTTGGTATTTTCTTCAGTGGCGGTCGCGCACCTGAGTACATTCGCGAAGACCAAGATTTACTCCGGATCACTCGCTGGTTCTGGGAGAATAAGAAACCGTGCGCCAGCGTTTGCCACGGAGTCGAAATACCGGCTCGCGCAGGGATCGTCAAAGGACTTCGCATGGCGACAGTCGCCAAGTGCAAGTTCGATCTTGAAATTTGCGGTGGGACATACGTGAACGAGCCGTGCGTGATCGATCAGCACATGTACAGCGGGCGTACGTACCACGACAGTGGCCACTTCATCGGCCCCTGGATCAAGGCGTTGGACATTGAATCAGGCAAGGCCAAGTAGCACGGCAAGCGGCAGATCGACTTTTACCCGTACGACGGACTTCCAGTCCGTCGAATTGAGTCTTCGATGTTCGACGGACTAGAAGTCCGTCGTACAATAACCTTGGTAAATCCCTTTCCGCCGCTCGCTCAAAGACTTGCGAAGATCCATGGTAGCAATCAGCAAGAAGTGTCAAGCAGGATTCATGGTAATCACTCTGATTGCAGTATTCGGTCTACAGCGCCAGATTCACGCTGCGGACCCGACGCGCATTTCCTTCAATCGCGACATACGCCCGATACTTTCCAATAACTGCTTTTTTTGTCATGGCCAAGACAGTGCGAAGCGCAAAGCTGAGTTGCGACTGGATACTGAAGAGGGGCAACGTTCCCCTGGCGTTGTCGTGCCTGGTTCTATGAGCGAAAGTTTGTTAATCGAGCGAGTTCTCTCTGACGATCCCGACTTCCTCATGCCTCCGCCCGACTCCAATAAGGCTCTGACGACCAGCCAGAAAGAATTACTCAAACGTTGGGTCGTCGAAGGAGCTGTATTTGAAAAGCATTGGTCTTGGGTCGCTCCCAAGACAACTCAGCCGAGCAAGGATCGAAGCTCCAATCCGATCGATGCGTTTATTCTCGACAAACTGATCGAGCGCGGACTTAAGCCATCGCCCGAAGCAGATCGAGCGACGTTGATTCGTCGCGTTTCACTTGATCTCACCGGTCTCCCGCCAACCATGCAGGAAGTAGATGCCTTCCTGAACGACCGATCAGCGAATGCTTACGAGAAGGTCGTCGATCGGCTGCTTCGCTCACCTCACTTCGGCGAAAGGATGGCTCTTCCCTGGTTAGACGCCGCGCGCTATGCCGACACGCACGGCTACCAGAAAGATAATCATCGTTCGATGTGGCCATGGCGAGATTGGGTGGTCAAGGCCTTCAACGAAAACATGCCCTTTGACCAGTTCACGCTGCAACAACTCGCGGGCGATTTGATAGAAAACGCGACACCATCGCAGCGACTGGCAACCGGCTTCCATCGCAATCATCGCATCAACGCCGAAGCGGGTTCGATCGACGAAGAGTTTCTGGCTGAATATGCGGCAGATCGAGTCGAGACTACCGCGACGGTTTGGTTGGGCTTGACCATCGGTTGCGCTCGATGTCACGATCATAAATTCGACGCAATCACGCAAAAAGACTTTTACCAGTTAGTGGCCTTCTTTAATAACATCGAAGAGAAGGGAGTCGATGGAGTTGGGGCCTCACCGAATCCTCAAATGAAAGTGATGATCGACGGATACGAAGACCGAATCGCAGCTCAACGTGAGAAGATCGATCGGCTCAGAGAGCAGATTGAAAAGCGCGCGGACACATTGATTGAGCTTCGTCGCACTTGGGAACAGACGATAGCGGTGGCCAGCCTCGACTCGATTTGGAGTATTCCTCAGCCGATCCGTTTTCGCTCAACTGGCAAGATGGAATTTCAACCGCTGCTCGACGGCTCGATTTTGGTCAAGGGAGACAATCCGCTCAATGATGTGCAAACGATTGAACTGCCGCTCGATTCAGGCAGAGTGCAAACGATACGACTTGAAGCGCTGCGTCATTCTTCGCTAACGGATAACGGCTTCGCCCGCAGTTATGACGGTAACTTTGTGCTCTCTGGATTTGAAGCAGAGCTCAATCGTCCGGGAGAGAGCCCACAGAAGGTCCGTATTCGAAAGGCCCAAGCTGAATCAGAAAGAAACGCTTGGCCTATTCAAGCGAGCCTGGACGAGGGCCCAGACACAGGTTGGTCGATTGAGCCCGCAGGTAAGAGCGAAGCTCATCTTGCAATATTCGTGCTGGACCAAGCGATCGAAGCTCAGGCGGGTTCTACTCTGACCGTTCGTTTGCGTTACGAATCGAAGGAAGAGCAGTCGATCATTGGACGTTTTCGTTTGGCGTTCAATCCGAGCGATCGAGCAGAGCTTGCTTCACCGAACTTACAGCATGCGGCTGTTATTGCTGCGATAAAGACTTTATTGGCGGAGCGTTCAGCAGAGCAATGCCAACAACTGGTTGACGCATTCATTCAGTCGTCCGACGATCCCGAATTTGTTTCCCTCCGACGAAAGATCGACGCATCGCAAAGCGAACTTGAGGAACTGATCGAACGGTCTTCAGCGACGGTGATGGTAATGAACGAGGCCGCAAAATCACGCAAGACATTTGTGAATCTGCGCGGCGCCTACGACCAATTGGGCGAACAAGTTTTCGCCGCCATTCCATCAAGTTTGCCGCATCGAATACGTAATGCCGGCGAAACTCCTCTCAATCGACTGGACCTTGCGCGATGGTTGGTTGCTCCCGAGAATCCACTCACTGCTCGAGTGGCCGTAAACCGCTATTGGCAGATGTTTTTCGGAAATGGCCTAGTTAAAACAACTGAGGACTTTGGCACCCAAGGAGAATTGCCGAGCCATCCGGAATTACTCGACTGGTTAGCCACTGAATTTGTTCGCCTTGACTGGGACGTCAAAGCGATGCAGCGTTTGATTGTGACCAGCGCGACCTACCGTCAATCGTCGAAGGTCAACGCTGAGCTGCTAGAGATCGATCCCGAGAACCGTTGGTTGGCTCGCGGTCCGCGCTTTCGTTTGGCGCCCCAGCTGATTCGCGACTCTGCGCTGGCGGCCAGCGGGCTCCTTGTACCAGTTATCGGCGGGCCACCGGTCAAGCCCTATCAACCCGCCGGTTTATGGGAAGGTGTGGCAGGTATCAACAGCAACACCACTCGCTATCGTCAAGACGCGGGGCCGAGCCTTTATCGACGAAGTCTTTATACATATTGGAAACGCGCTGTCCCGCCACCGTCGATGATGATTTTCGATGCCGCAGATCGCGAAGTCTGTAGCGTGAAACGCCGGCTCACCAATACGCCCCTGCAGGCTTTGAATATTTTGAATGATCCGACGTACATTGAAGCGTCGCGCTGGTTGGCTTCTTCAGCCCTCAACGAAGTTGGCACGGTATACGATAGCGATTCGCGTACGATCGCTCGGCTTTTCCGAAAAGTGCTTGCTCGGTCTCCTGATACGACCGAACTTGCGCGGTTTGAGTCATCCATCAAGCAATTTCGACAACATTTCGAGCAAGCCAGAGAATCCGCATCACATCTCGTTCGTGTCGGAGATAGTCCGGTTGATACCAAGCTTGAGACCACCGAACTTGCCGCTTGGACAACGCTAGCCTCGGTGATTCTCAACCTTGACGAGACACTGACTAAGGAGTGACGCCATGCATCGACGCAGTTTTTTCCAACAGTCATCGACGGGACTTGGCTGGGCGGCCTTGGCGTCGTTATTGTCGACTGACCAAAACGCATTAGGCGTCGACAAGACCGCTGCGACTTCTATTCCGCATTTCGCTCCCAAGGCCAAGCGAGTCATCTACCTTTTTCAATCTGGTGGTCCATCGCAAATGGATCTCTTCGATTACAAACCTGAAATGGCCAAGATCTTCGATAAAGATCTTCCTGATTCAGTCCGAGGTGGGCAACGGTTCACCACCATGACTTCTGGCCAAAGCCGATTTCCGATTGCTCCCAGCATCTTCCAATTTGCTCAGCATGGACAGTCGGGAATGTGGCTCAGCGAATTGCTCCCCTACACTTCAAAATTGGTCGATGATATCTGCCTCATTCGATCGCTGCATACGGAAGCCATCAACCACGATCCGGCAGTGACATTTTTTCAGACGGGATCGCAACAACCGGGGCGGCCAAGTATCGGAGCTTGGACATCGTACGGATTGGGCAGCGAGAATCAAAACCTGCCCGCATTCGTGTTAATGCTATCGCGCGGCAGCGGTCGCCCCAATTGCCAGCCACTTTACGATCGTTTGTGGGGAAGTGGATTTCTACCGTCGCAGCATCAAGGCTGTAAATTCCTTAGCGACAATGATCCTGTGGCCTATTTATCGAATCCGCCTGGTATGGATAGTTCATTGAGACGCAAAATGCTCGACGATGTCGCTGCTTTGAATCGACACAAGTTTCAAGAATTCGGTGATCCAGAAATTGCGACGCGGATTGAACAGTATGAGCTTGCGTATCGTATGCAATCGGCAGTACCAGAGCTGGTCGATTTTTCGGATGAGTTAGCCACTACGTTAGATGCCTACGGCAAGCAGGTCCATGTTCGCGGGTCCTATGCATCCAATTGTTTGCTCGCGCGTCGATTGGTCGAGCGCGATGTTCGCTTTGTGCAGCTTTATCATATGGGTTGGGATCAACACGGCTCGTTGCCCAAGCAGATACGCGGGCAGTGCCTCGACACGGATCAAGCCACCGCGGCGCTGCTGCAAGACCTCAAGCGAACTGGCCTGCTAAAGGATACGCTCGTTGTCTGGGGTGGTGAATTCGGGAGAACAATCTATAGCCAAGGGCAACTGACACATGACAACTACGGTCGCGACCATCATCCACGCTGTTTCAGCATGTGGATGGCTGGTGCGGGAGTCAAGAAGGGTTGCGTTCACGGCGAAACCGATGACTTTAGCTACAACATCGTTTCGAATCCCGTTCATGTGCATGATCTCCAGGCAACGATGCTCCATCTGCTTGGCATCGATCATCGAAAGCTAACCTACCGATTTCAAGGCCGCGACTTTCGCCTCACCGATGTCCACGGCGAAGTCGTCCACGACATCTTGAGTTAGTCGCAATCATGACGAATATTTATGTCTGGATCTGCCAATGAAGCGAGTCGCCTTGCTGATTGAAACGTCGCGCTCGTATGGTCGCGATCTGCTGCGAGGCGTCAAACGTTATGCCGTCGAGCACGGGCCGTGGTCGATGTTCACGGAGATACGAGATCTCGAATCGCGTCCCCCGTTGTGGCTTAAGCGATGGAATGGGGATGGAATCTTGGTTCGCTCGGGCAATGAAGCCATCGCCTCGGCGGTCAATCGAGTTGGCGTGCCAGCCATCGAGCTTCGGTCGACGCGGCGCTCCGGCAGCTTCCCGTTCGTCGGTGTTGACAACGAGGTTGTGGGCAAAATGGTGGCAGAGCACTTCGTCGAACGCGGCTTTCGTCACTTTGCGGTTTATACACTCGACACTGAAGATTTCTTTGCAACGCGCCGCGAGAGTTTCATTTCGGCTCTACAAGCGCGCGGCTTTCAATGCTCCGAATTTCGGCAAGCGGGCAAGTCCGAGCGTCCCAGCCAATGGGAACAACAACAAACGAAACTCGCGCGTTGGTTACTGAGTCTTGCTAAGCCAACTGGTGTATTGGCCTGTACGGACCAACTAGGCTGTTGGCTGCTCGATGCATGCGCTCGAGCAGGCATTCGCGTGCCCGATGACATCGCTGTCGTTGGCGCTGAAAACGATGAAACGCTCACTTCGTTGAGTTCACCGCCGCTGAGCAGCGTTCAGTTTGCTGGGGAACGTAGCGGCTATGAAGCAGCCTCGCAATTAGACATGTTGATGAACGGCCAGACGCTGAAGAGTGATAGAACCTATATAGCGCCGATCGCCGTGATCACGCGTCAGTCGTCCGATGTCGTAGCCGTTGAAGACCCCTTGCTGGCCATGGCGCTGCGAGTGATTCGAGATCAAGCGTCCAATGGACTGACCGTTGATGAACTTTTGAAGCAGGTTCCCATCTCTCGCAGCAGTTTGGAACGCAACTGCCGCAAGGTACTTGGACGGACCCCGAACGAAGAAATCAACCACTGCCGCATTGGTCGCGTTTGTGAGCTGTTGCGCGATACGGAATTGTCGCTCGAAGCGATCGCTGACCGCACGGGATTCCAAAGCGCACAATACCTGGTTTGCCTGTTCAAGAAGATGCGGAAAGTGACCCCCGGTCAGTATCGCTCTCAGTCGCGCTGACAAAAGGTCGTAACTTATTTACGTGATTGCGTAATGGGCAGAATTGTGGGTTGTGTTACGCTTACCCTACTTAATAAGCTGCTTTAGCTACAATTAACCAAATCAAGGTTAGTTAAATCCTCGCTGATTCGTTTTTTGTTGAAAGTTGGGGCTGATGATCGCTCGAACCATGCCACCGATCTGTTCGAAAAAACCCAAATCAAGAAGCTGTACACTCGCACTGTCAGGAGGTAGCAAATGATTCGATTGTGGCCGTTGGCATTGATGTTGGTTGCGGGATGTGGGCCGAAAATGGCTCTGTACCCAGTATCTGGAACTGTCGAGTTCCGCGGAAAAGCCCTGACGACTGGCGTTGTTGCGTTTCACCACGATGATGGCGTTTCTCCGATTGCCAAAGGTGATATTCAATCCGACGGAAGCTTCACGTTGGAGACATTTAAGCCCGGCGATGGAGCGGTTGCGGGGGCCTACACGGTGACCGTAACTTCGATGATACCTGGCGTTGGCATCGAAGGCCAAGATGCCGACTATCGACCTCCGAAGCCATTGATTCCCCTCAAATATATGCGACTGTTGGAAACGCCATTGAAGGCGACCGTGGAAGAAAAAGAAAACAGCGTCAAATTATCCCTCACTCCTTGAAAGGTAGACAGTCATGGTTCCTATGTCTCGTTCAGTTCGCGGCAGAACGGCTTTCACGCTGGTCGAATTGCTGGTAGTTATTGCCATTATTGGTGTCCTGGTGGGCTTGTTGTTACCGGCGGTCCAAGCTGCTCGCGAAGCGGCACGTCGCATGCAATGTACGAACAACTTGAAGCAGTTGGGGCTGGCGATGCACAACTACCACGACACGATGCGTGTGTTTCCATCGGGAGCCATTGGGGACGGTAATCCCGATTTGATCAATCTTGTGAACGCCATCAACGGGCTGGCGTTTTGCCTGCCGTTCTATGAGCAAGGAGCGCTGCATGGGCTGTGGAATTTCGGGCTGAACCACAATCACGCGCGAAATCTAGTGCCGGCGGCCACGAACATTCCCATGGTGAGATGCCCATCGGGAATTAGTCGCGAACGAACACGAAATGGGTTGTTTGCGGTGACCGACTATGCTCTTTCGGCAGGTACAGGTAACGTCAATTCTTATGACGCTCGTGATCACAAAGGAATGTTCAACATCAACACGAAATTTTCGTTCCGGGACATGCCCGATGGCTCGTCGAACACGATCTTGGCTGGCGACAAGTACGTGTCGCATCTAACAACCACCATTCGCGACCAAACGGATAGCACTGGTTGGCGTTGGGGATTTCATTCAACTCGCAATATGACCTCACCCATGAGCGCAATGCCGTTGAGCCCATGGGGAAACCTGGATGCAACGTTTGGCAGCTACCATACTGGCGGCGCGAATTTCGTGTTGGGCGACGGTAGTGTCCATTTCTTGTCGAAAACGATTAACTTGAGAACTTATCAATGGCTGGGTGATCGCGCCGACGGACAAGTTGTAGAATTTCCGCAATAGGCGGGAGCGTGAAAAGGGGACGGGGGTTGTTTGTCGGGTGTTGAACCCGTATGCTATGGGTTTTGCACTTTGGATCGCATGTATGCCTCGACAGAAAACGTGTTGACGAAGCCGGATACATTTATCATGCACTCAATCGTGGCAATGCTCGATGTACGATCATTCATAAGCCCGAGGACTATGACGCCTTCCTCCGAATCCTAGCGGAAGGGCTTGAGAGATATCAAGTTGATCTCTTCTCGTTTACGCTAATGCCAAACCACTGGCATTTTGTCTTGCCGCCCGGCCGGGATAACGAGATGGGAAAGCTGTTGCGATGGGTTACCGCAACGCATTCGCTTCGGTATCACGCGCATTACCATACTCGCGGCTATGGTCACATTTACCA
>SYJV01000333.1 GCA_005798335.1 Planctomycetaceae bacterium
ATGGAGCGGCACCGACCCAAACGCCTCCAAAACCAACTTCCAAACCGCTGACTAGATTAAGTCCTTCTGCAAACAGTTTCCGATTATCGAACCTGCCATCGCGGTTGGTGTCTTCGAAAACAACGATTCGATCTCGTCCTTGGTCGCCGGCCGCGCGCACTGGATACTCGAAAGCCTCCGCCACCCACAGGCGGCCACGGTCATCGATCGTCATAGCGACTGGTTGCGTTACATCGGGTTCCCCTGCGTACAACTGTACATTAAATCCAGCAGGAATCGTCATCGCCAACGCAGATTGCTCGGGCGACAAGCGATCGTTGGCGATTCGATCCAGCAGCGCCTGCTGTTGATAGTGAGCAAGTTTGGGCGCTTCGGAATGAAAACGAAAATCGTCAAAATTGACGTGTCCCCAGGGACCTTGATTATGATCGACCACTCGCAGGCGGACCGCTTGCCCCGACCACTGGCGCAAGTCAACCACCATGCGCCGCATGTTTTCGGATTCGATTCCCGTTGCATGATGCAACACATTGCCCGATTGCTCGCTGACAATTTCGATACAAGCATTCTCGTGTTTGCCGCCGCCGATCAAATAGCTGGCCCATGGATGGGTGATCATGAACGGTCGGCTGATTAGTTCGCCGACCAAGTTGTCGTCGCCTGATTCAAACGTACCGATCCAAAACGCGCCTTGATGCGCGCTCGACATATCGCTGCGACGAGCCCGAACGGTGTCGCCAGCGATCGGCAGCTTTGCAGCTACGGGACCACGAGCTTCCCAATCGGAAAGATCGCCGGTTTCAAAATCGAGATTCAACGGACGATCGCTCGTCAGCGCTGGTCGAAATCCGCCCAGTTCGTCTTTGATAACGACGCTGGTCGTCGCAACGCGTTGGTTAAAAGGATCTTTGCTCGCCAAGCCGGGGACTAGAGCTACTTTTCCGTAACGATCCGCGGGTACTTGCAAGAACAGATGAGTCCCACGTTTCGTGCCCGACACAATATCTGGCAAGCCATCACCGTTGACATCGCCAGCGGTAATTTGGGTGCCAACGCCGCTACTGATATCGATTACATGCGGAGCAAATTGAACGCGCCCACCGCGCCGCTGCATTTCCAACCACAACAACGTCGCGGGCATCTCGCTGCCATCGTCCTTGTTGGCATGCGCCCACCAGCGTTTGCCAGTGACAATGTCGACGAGTCCATCGCGGTTGATGTCGCTCAGCTCCATAGCATGCAACTGACTGACCGCGATCCCAACTGGGCTGGTCGCGGCGTCCTTAGTCATAATGTCCACTTTCTCGAACTTGTCCCCAGCGTCATCCAAGCGCCGAAAATAAGCTAAGCCGAATCCATGGGCAATTAGGCCGGTAAGTACGTCGTTCTTGCCATCGCCATCGACATCGATCGCAAACATCTGTGCACCGCCGCTGGGAGTAAAGGTGAACGCGTGAAATTTCCACGGTTTGCCAGTGTTTTGGTCTGGGCGAGGACCAGGATTTTCCCACCAACCATCTTTCTCTAACAAATCCAGACGACCGTCGTTGTTGACGTCGCCAATCCCCATACCATGCGTAAATTTGTGGTAGCCGCGGTTTTCCGAAATGACATGAAACTTCCACATCTTGGTTGGATCGTTGCCTGCATACGAGGCGTAACCGTAGCTCCCTTTGCTGCTACAAACCAAGTCCTTGGTACCGTCACCATCTATATCGAACATTGCAGGAGATTCGCCGTCGGTGACATCGATTATTGCGTGCCGACCCCACATAGTTTTCGCGGCAGTTTCTTTGCCTGGATTGCGATACCACCAACTTTCTTTGCCTGGAAATCCGAGCACGATGATGTCGAGTTGCCGGTCGCGATCGACATCTTCGGTGTACATCAAAAAATTCTCCGAGTACCCGATCGGGTTTACTGGTTTGCCGTCATAAAACTGGCTCTTCGTTTCAAAGTCAGGTCCCCAATAGATCCACGGCCCGACCACAACCTCGCTCTTGCCATCTCCGTTGAGATCCCCGAAGGTGCCACCTTCGGCGTGAAACTCGTTGCTCAGTTGGATGCGTTCAAAGCGAGTTTCAGCAGACGATGTACGACTGAGCAAGCTGAACATGATGCCGCACGCAAAAAACATGTTGGCACGGAAAATTGATCTGCCGTAGCGACTACATGGAGTTTTGTTAGCCATCCGACGCAAGATCCGCTCAAGGCAGGCAGCCATACTGTGAAACCCTTGGATGAGTTGGAGCGTGTCAAACTGGGGCGGGAAAGAAAGTAACCACCAGCATATTCTATTTGGCACGATTGTAATGAAAGGCCGCGACTGGCTCAACTTCCCTTTTCTGCCAGCAAACCAGTTCCATCGATTTGGGACTGAATGTAACGGTGGATTAATTCCCATGCGTATCGTTCGCGGTCGCCGGCGGTCTTGTCGATCATCGGTTGCCAGCGCGACAACTCTTCCCGTACTTGTTCAGTTCCTATCAGATGCAGCCGCGTCGCCATGATAGCGCCTTCGAGGACAGCGTGCTTGGCACGATTCCATCCCCAGAACGGACGCAAGGTACCATGTTCGGTTACGCGCGCAATGGCTTGGCTTCTCTGGCTCGTTAAGTCCCATTCATAAACTTCTAATTGATACCAGTGGCACGCTTGTTGAATGAGCCAACCGCCGCTTGTCAAGCGCTGGAAATCTAGTTCAATCGGCAAGCCGAGCGCAGATTGTACGACCGGAACAACATCATCAATGACGTGAAACACAGCTACGGAGGATCGCCTGAGCAACTGAAAAGTAGTCGAAGTCTGAAAAGGTCGCAGGATCCACTGCGTCAAGTCAACATTGACCACCGGCCCCATCGGTGCCACGTGCACTCGGCCATCAGGCGTCTCGGTAGTGAGCAAGCCTTCAATAATCACAGTGAATACTGCCGATAATCCGGCAAGACGACGGGAATACAATCGAGTTCATCGGCGCTCGACTCGCCATGACGGAATTCAGGGCTTGCGGCAGCCAGCGAAACTCCGGTCGAGTTGGCCAAGTCGGATGACGGAATAACGTTCGGCAATATTGCGCCAGCGATTGCCAGAAAATTCATCAACAGACGATAGCCTGAATCCGTCAAAATAGACTCAGGGTGAAATTGCACCCCAAAAGTTCTCCATTGAATATGTTCGACGGCCATTACGATATCCGAGTCAGCGGTGGCAGTCACGCGCAGTTCGCTTGGTATGGAGTCGGCTTGCGCGACGAGGGAGTGGTAGCGAGCTGCAAGAAATGGATTGGGAACTTGTTCGAAGATCCCCGTGTCACTGTGGTGAATCCAACTAGCGCGTCCATGAACAGGTCGCGGTGCGCGAACAATATTACCGCCGAATGCTTGGCAGATGACTTGATGGCCCAAACAAACTCCGAAAATAGGAATGTGAGAGGCGAACTTGTTCACCACTTCAAGGCAACATCCTGCTTGCGAAGGTCCTTGAGGGCCCGGCGATATAACGATCCCCAAGTACTGGCCAGCCTCGATGGCGGTCAGATCCACTTCGTCATTGCGTTGGACCGACACCTGCTGTCCCAACCGCAACAAATATCGCCGAAGATTGTAGACAAAGCTATCGTAGTTATCGATCAAGAGAATCACGACCCGCTCCTGTTTACCGAGTCAATCGCGCGCAGCACGCCCTCGGCTTTGTGCCAAGTTTCTTGTTCTTCGAGCAATGGATCGCTGTCGGCGACGATACCGCCCCCGACGTGAACTTGCCACCAACCATCGCTGGCCGTCACCGTGCGAATGAGAATGTTCAAGTCCATGTCGCCAGTACAGCTCAAGTAACCCAAGCAGCCACAATATGGACCGCGAGCCGAAGGTTCCAGTTCAGCGATAATTTGCATAGCACGAATCTTTGGCGCACCGGTAATCGAGCCACCCGGAAAAGTTGCCCGCAGAAGATCGCTCGCCAGCGTACCGGGCAGAACACGACCTTGAACTGCGCTGACCAAATGCCAGACGTAACGATACGCCTCCAACTGGCACAATTGCGTGACCTCGACGCTATCCTCGTGCGAGATGCGCGAAAGATCATTGCGCAACAGGTCGACGATCATCACATTCTCGCTGCGATCTTTGGGACTGACACGCAGCAATTCGCTGATTCCGTGATCTGCCATCGGGTCGCTCATGCGCGGTCGCGTACCTTTGATCGGTCTAGTTTCGACAATGCCATCCTGTAACTCGAGAAATCTCTCCGGCGAACTGCTAATCACTTGCACCCGACCCAAGTCGGCGTATCCAGCAAACGGAGCTGGATTCTGTTTGCGCAGATGGAGATATAATTCTGGCGCACTGGATGTGATCGGATGCAACAGTCGCTGAGCCAAGTTGACTTGAAAAATATCGCCAGCATGTACGTATTGAATGGCCCGGGCCACCGATTCCCGAAAACCTGTTGACGAAAAATTGCTGGTCCAATCAGGCGACCAACGCGTCGAATATTGGCGAACCAAACTCGACGGTGGTGCGCGCCACGTATAACCAGGATTGTAAGCTGTTTTAATTTGGGTGGGATCGTTCAGTTCCAGCAGCTTCAAAAATTGTAAAAGCCGCTGATAAGCTCGTTTTTGACGCTCATGCGTTTTTACTTCGGGCCAGCCTTGTGAAATCAACCAACCCTGACCGGATTGGTGATCCCACGCGAGTACAACATCGTACATTCCCAGTTGCACCAAGGGAGACGAAAATTCGTTATGGCAGCTTTCGCCAATGCGTTCAAAACATCGACCGAATTCGTACGCAAACCAGCCCATCCAGCCACCTTGGAACGGAGGCAGGTCAACTGTCTTGGGCTGACGAATTTTGGCCAACAAACGGTCGACGGGCGACAAAGCGTGGGGCTGTACCTGGTCGACTCTCAGCGTACAAAACGGCTCAGCGGATAGGTAACTAAAACGCCCAAGTCTCTCCAAAGTCATGCTGCTGTCCAGCCACACACAACCTCGCAATCTGGATAATCGCTGAAAGCAATATTCGGGCGTCCATTTTTCCGGCAACGCGCGCACCAGAGGTCCGACCGCTTCATCCGACATGGGTAACTGGTTTTTCCAACAAACTGAATTCGATGCGAGGTCTCGTTAGCCGAACACTATGTTAGAGTTCTATGGCCTAGTCCGGGAGTGGTGTTGGGCGCTCCGCTGTGAAATATCCGCCGTTAATGATTTCACTGAACCTAAGGCGAGCGGCAGATGGGAATTTACCAAGGCCTCAGCGAATACAAGCCCGATGCGCAAGCGAGTGCGTCAATCCTGGAATACACTCGCTTGCGCTTCGGGCTTGTATTGGTAAGAAACTATCTGCCGCTCACCTAAAGACACTTTCCCGCCAGTGGATCTAAACTATGGCTGCGATTGGTTGACCTTTAGTGATCGCGTAAGGGCGGCCAAGCTGGTCGTTGAGTTCTATGTCGGGCGAAATTCCCAGGCAATGAAAGATCGTAGCGGTCAGGTCTTGCGGCTCGACGCGACCATCAAGCGGATAACCGCCGTGACGATCTGAGGCACCGTGCACAACTCCGCCGCGAATACCTCCTCCGGCCAACGCCGCAGAAAAAACGTGTCCCCAATGATCGCGACCACCGCGAGCATTGATGCGCGGAGTTCGCCCAAATTCGCCGACCCAAACCACGAGAGTTTCATCCAGCAATCCGCGCAGTGCCAAGTCCTCCAATAGCGCCGAGTACGCTTGGTCCATCGGTGGCATCAACGCATTTTTGAGCCGTTCACCATTTTTGGCATGGGTGTCCCAGGCCGGCGCAACGTTTTCGTCGGAGTCCCATCTAGTCCAATTCACTTGGACCAGCGACACACCTGATTCGACCAATCGGCGCGCCAACAATACACTTTGACCAAAGCGATTTCGCCCATACCGGTCGCGGACGGTTGCCGCTTCGTCGTCGATTGCAAACGCACGGTTCGTGCTGGTGCTACCTAGCAAATCGGCTGCTTTGGCTTGCCAAGCGGCCCAGTGATTCAAGTTGTTCGAATCCGGAGCGGCAAATCTTCGATTCAGAATTTCTCGCAGTGCATTTCTCTGGGTCAGACGCTGCGTGGAAATATCGACAGGCAGCGCGATATCCATCACTCGAAAATCGTGTTTGTTCGGATCACAGGTCACCAGCCACGGTTCGCCTTGCGGCCCGAGCCAACCCGAATCCTGGCCTGGCCAAACGATATGACCAGTGTTCCAAATTTCTTCGGGTAACCGTACTGCACCGGGCAAACTCGATCGGTCCCCTTTGATCTTCCGCACTAGCGCTGCTACGCAAGGTCGATCGTTGGGCGGACCAGGCAACGAGTTTTCCTTGTTCTTGGGAGAGTGCGGGTAGCCGGTCAGCACCCAAAAGCCACTCGACGAATGAGCGTTATCATCAGTCGCCATCGCACGCAAAACAGCAATGTGGTTGGTCAACTTAGCCGTTAGCGGCATCAATTCACCAACTCGTAAGCCGCCGGTGGCCGTTGCGATCGTAGCAAATTCCCCTCGCACTTCGCTGGGAGCGTCCGGTTTCGGGTCCCAGGTTTCGTGCTGAGGTGGTCCACCCAGCAGAAACAGGACGATGCATGCTTTCGCTTTTCCGAAACTCGCCACATTGCCCGTCGATCCGGTAGCAAGTTGCCGAGCGTGTGCCAATTCGGACAACCCCAGTCCCATTGCCGATAATCCACCAATGCGCATCCATTCTCGCCGCACTAGTCCGTCACACATTCGGACCGAACGGCCTCGCAGTGAAAGCATTTCACGCACCTCAACCTGAACGACAGTCGCACAACTTCGGGAGCTAAGCCGCGACCGAGGAAAAATAAGTTGACATACCTACGTGGGTTTGTATTTCTGAGTACCAATCATAGCCCCGCTTTGTCCGGCGTGCGATAGAAATAACGCTTTCACTACGGTAGATTGTGTGCTCGGACGTCGAACACCGCCGCTTCAGCCTAGTTACTCCAAGACTCCATTTAGCCGATCTCATGACATCGCTCGATTCTATTGAACAGCAGTTGGCGGCCGCTCGCCGCGATTTATTGGAACTGACTACATCCAACCGTCTACTCTCGACCGCTCGCGATCAGGAGCGAGGATCTAGCGTGGAAATCAAGGCGGAAATATCGACGGAAATTTACCGCATGCTGGTCAGGGAGAACCAGGCCATGCGCTTCGAACAAGGCGACGTCGAAACTGAACCAGCGACCGATTCGAAACGGCGACGCACAACAAAGGCAAAGGCGACAGCGGAGCCCGTGGTATCAGCGGAAACGGTGGATTTCACCAAAGACGATGTGTTGCACACCGTACTGGCGATGGACGAATTGGATTCGCGGCTCAGCAAGCTGGTGACCGACTCGGCGGCTTCGCTGCAGGAAAAGGGCGTCAATGTACTGTACCTCGCAATGGGATTTCTGCGCTGGTACGAAGCGGATAAACCTGACCGGCCGCGCGATGCTCCGCTGGTGCTGATACCAGTAGCGCTCCAGCGCAATAAGGCTGGCGTGCGCTATAGCCTGACGTATTCTGGCGAAGACGTCGCCATGAATCTCACATTGCAAGTTCGCCTCAAAATGGATTTTGGTATTGAACTGCCTGATATTTCCGACACTGAAGATTTTTCTCCGGAAGTCTATTTCCAAGAAGTCGAAAAAGCAGTCAGCTCGCAGGCAGCCTTTGAAGTTCTGCCCAACGATATTGTGTTGTGGTTCTTTTCCTTTACCAAGTTGTTGATGTATCGCGATCTCGACCCGGAATGCTGGCCGACTGCCGGGCCTTTGGAGAACAAGCCGCTGATTCGTGCGCTGTTGCAAGATGGATTTCCGCCTGCACAACCGATGTGCGCGGACGAAGGTTTGATCGACGACTTGTTCGACCCCGCGCAGACGGCTCACGTCATTGATTGCGACAGTTCCCAGTCGCTGGTAATCGAAGAGGCTTGTCGCGGACGATCCCTGGTTATCCAAGGACCACCCGGTACGGGCAAGTCGCAGACTATTTCCAATCTGATCGCGGCCGCCGTCTCGTCGGGCAAGACAGTGTTGTTCGTAGCCGAGAAAATGGCGGCACTGGAAGTTGTCAAACGGCGGTTGGACAACATTGGCTTAGGCGAAATGTGCCTGGAACTGCATAGCAAGATGGCCAGCAAAGCGACGGTGGTCAAGGAACTGGAACGCGTTCTGGCATTGGGTACGCCGCAACCTCCGTCGGATTTGAATGAGACTGTTAAGCGGCTCAAGCTGACGCGCGATGAGCTGAATAGCCACGTAGAACTGATGCACAAACCCTTGGAAACATGTGGCAAATCGCCTTACGAGATTCTGACGGACTTGATCGAACTGCGGGCTTCCGGTACGCAACTACCGGACTTTCAGTTACCCCAAGCCATTTCTTGGGCGCCAGACGATCTCCAGCGTCGCACGGCAGCAGTACAAGAGTTATCACAGGTGATAAATCGAATCGGTGATCCCGCAACACACCCATGGCGAGGAGTGAATCTGGATCAAATTCTGCCACTGGATTTGGAACGAATTGTTTCAACGGCGCCCAAATTGGTCGCCGCGCTAGATGATCTGGTCGCGGCGGCTCGCAGCTTGGCACAACGACTTGGCGACGATCTGCCCGCGAGCTTGAATGAAGTCGAGCGATCGGTGCGTACGGTGCGAACGCTATTGGGGGCTCCCGAATTGGATGCCCAGTCTGCCAGTGGAACCATGTGGCGCGATCATCGTCAAGCGGTCCAGGAACTGGCCGACGCAGCCCGAGCAATTGTCTCGGCAAAGGAGAAACTACATGGCAAAGTTGCCGACATCGCCTGGGAGACCGATGTCCGAACCGTGCGTCAGACCTACGCTGCTAACGGCAAATCGTGGTTTCGCATGTTGAATTCTCACTACCGAGCTGCTCGGAAATTGCTGACGAGTTTGCTGGTTGTACCTCAACCGAATACGTTTGAGAAACGGTTGGAAATCTTGGACTCACTCGGCGCACATTACAGCGCTCAGCAAGACATCGCTAAGGGCGACGCGGTCGGCCAAAGAGCATTCGGTCGATTCTGGCTTGGTCCAAAATCAGATCTTGTACGCTTGTCGAATTGGGAGCAGTGGGACCGCGCGGCCGTGGCCAATGGCGTTTCGCCGCGATTTCGCGAGCTGTTGTCGATGCTTGAAAAGCCTGATGAATTGCGCCAGTTGAGCCAAACCGTCGAAGAGCGCTTGCGACAATTCTTGGAGACTTTGGGATCACTGGGCGCAGCGCTGAAAATTAACTACGAGCAGGCGTTTGGAGACTTCAAAAACCTGGCAACTCATGCTCCAGCGAACTCAGTTCACAAGCTTAGCGAACCGGCCGCAAACGTGCCCGCGATTGCGACCCCTGACCCGACTCGAGCTGCTGGTTCAACGGGAGAGGCCACGCTGACTGAACCCTACGGAGCGGCCGCACTAGCGCTATTGAATGAACTCCGCGCTAGGATCGAAGCCTGGAAAAACAAGCCCGAAGAATTGCAACATTGGCAAACTTATCGCCGCGCGCGGAGCATTGTTGCGGAAATTGGATCGGGTGCGGTTATCCAACGCATCGAGTCACAACAGATGGCACCGCAACAAGCTCCCGACGTGTTTCGGTTCGCCTGCGCGGAAGCTCTCCTGCGCCACGCCCTTCAGCAACATCCACGTCTTGATGCATTCAGCGGAGAGAAATTCGGCCAGTTGATTCGCGAATTCAGCAATCTCGATATTCGTCGATTGGAGTTAGCTCGGATCGAAGTGGCCGACAGCCACTGGCAAAGCATGGGTCGAAAACGTGCTGGTAATCTTCCCGAGGCCGTATCGATTTTGAAACGCGAGATGCAGAAGAAACGCCGACACTTGCCGCTGCGCCAACTGATCGCTAGAGCAGGCGCGGCGGTCCAGGCTATCAAGCCGGTGTTTATGATGAGCCCTTTGTCGGTGGCCCAGTTTCTTGAGGCGGGTGCTATCGAATTCGATCTGCTGTTGGTGGACGAAGCCAGTCAAGTGCGACCGGTCGAGGCGCTCGGCGCCGCCGCGCGGTGCCGACAGATGGTCGTCGTGGGCGACGACAAACAAATGCCTCCCACTCAGTTCTTTGGTGTGGTCGTCGGTGAAATCTCAGCAGATGATCCAACCCTGGATATGCAAGCCGGCGATGTCGAGAGCATATTGTCGTTGTGTTTGGCTCGCAACATGCCTCAACGTATGTTGCGCTGGCATTATCGCAGTAAACACGAATCATTGATCGCCGTGTCGAACGAACAATTCTACGACAGCCAGTTGTATGTCATTCCCAGTCCCGAACAGAGTGGCGAATTGGGTGTCAAGTTTCATTTTATTGAAGATGGGAGATTCCACAAAGGAAAGAACGATATCGAAGCCAAACGAGTCGCCGAGGCAATTATGCAACACGCACACTCGCGTCCCAAATGGACACTGGGTGTCGGAGCTTTCTCGGTCAGCCAGCGGGACGCGATCATCGACGAGTTGGAAAAACTGCGCAAGGCCGATCCATCTTGCGAGGTGTTTTTCGATTCGTCCGCGCCAGACCCTTTCTTTGTCAAGAACTTGGAGAACATCCAAGGAGACGAGCGAGATGCCATATTCGTTTCAGTTGGCTACGGGCCGGGTGAAGATGGCAAAGTGAGCTTGAATTTCGGGCCGGTCTCTTCCTCTGGAGGTGAACGAAGATTGAACGTTTTGATGACGCGAGCCAAACGGGTGTGTGAAATATTTTCGTCGATGCATGCTGAGGATATCGACTTGCGGCGTGCGACCGGAAAAGGTCCCGAGGTTTTTCGAGCGTATCTTCAGTTCGCGCAATTGGGCGGAAAAGTCGCAGGCGCAAAGGGAACTCAGACCAAGGATCGTTTGGTCGAAGTGTTGAGCAAGATTCTCCAACAACGCGGTTACCAAGTGGAGACTCAAGTCGGTATCGCAGGCGTGTTTGTAGATCTGGCCGTTAAGGACGCTGACCAACCAGGGCGATTTCTGCTGGGCATCGACGTCGACGGCTATTCTTATCGCGCTGGTCGTTCCGCGCGGGATCGCGATCGTACTCGGCAAGGAGTCCTTGAAGGTCAAGGCTGGAATATGTATCGCGTGTGGAGCATGGAGTGGTTTCGGCGACCGACCGAAGAACTAAATCGACTGGTCGAAGCCATCGAGACGGCTCGGCGAGGCAAGTACCAGCGCAGCGGTCCGCTATTGGCCAGTACGGTTTCGGAAATTTCTCGCAAACAGGGCGGCCTCGATCCATTGTCTGCTAGCGTAGGGGAACTGCAGCCGATACCCGATCGCCCAACTCGCGAAACCACGTCGCGATCATCCAACGCCGATATATTTGCGAGCGTAATGAAACTAGGTGCCAAAGTCGGAGCGGCCGTATTGACCGCTGAAAAAGGCAAAAGCCTCGACGCGGCCATTCGCGCGATTACGGAGGACGAGAAAAAGAAAACTCGTTCAAGCAAGAAATCCTAGCGTGAGCTGCCGGCCTCCGAGACGGCCTGTTAATCGCAATACCGTTCAACGAACGTGGGATAAGCTTCCAGCTTGTCAATATCTTGTGCAAGCAATGGCGAAACTCCGCTACAGGTTGACAAGCTGGAAGCTTATCCCACGTTCGTTGAACGGTATTGCTGTTAATCGAGCGGCAGATGGGAATTTACCAATACAAGCCCGAAGCGCAAGCGAGTGCCGAAACCACGCACCAGTCAATCCAGGCTCTCACTCGCTTGCGCTTCGGGCTTGTATTGGTAAATTCCCATCTGCCGCTCGCCTAACAACTGTGGCGCAAAGCACTTTATCTGGTAGGGACGATTGATTCAATATCCGGGCCTTGCCGCGCCTGGTGTGTTCGTCTTTGTTGTAGTCGATTGCGCGAAATTTCGCGTTGACTCTGTATCCGAGGTAACGCTATATAACTCGGTGGGCCAGGAAGGCCTGTTCACTGTGTCGAATATAATCGCAAAGCCGATTTTGCGGATTTTTCGGGCAATAGATGTCGATTAGTTCAACTTGAACGAAAAACTATGCCGATTGCAAGGGACGAGAGATCTACTTCTCGATACCTCGCCTGCCGATCAACACAATTTCGAAGGATCGAAAGCCATGAGCCTTGGCAAAATACGAACTATAGGATGGGCTGCACCCTTGCTGATCGCGGCTGGCCTAAGCAGCGTTGGCTGTAAATCGGGAATGAAACTTCCGGGTGCGAGCATGTTTGGATGGAGTCGCGAGCCCTCGGCAGAAACGTTGGCAAGCAACATGAGTTCGCCGAAAGTTCCTGACAGCCCAGCGAATAAATACTCACCGTCGACATTGGCGACAACGCCTGCTAACAAACCCGCAGGAACGACCGCAACGACAACCAGTCCATACGGTGCTGTGGGCAGTTACGGCAGCCAGTCCACCGCGGCTGCCGCGAACGGATATCAAACCGGCCAATACGGCACTACCGGCGCTTATCCAACAGCCAGTGCAGCCACGACAAGTTTGGCAAGCAACGTATCCAATCGCACTGCGGCACCGACGGGCGGAATCTACTCTGGAAACGCCGGTCTCATCAATCCTGCGCCGCCAACTTCAGTGCCCAACTCTGCATATCCTGGTTCGACTTCTCTAAATCCAGCCCTAGCCTCGAATCTAAACTCACCAACGATAATCAACCGCCCGCCTCAATTACCGACCAGCACCGCACCGTCCGCTTACGGTTCCCAGACACCCACCAGTGGAGCGATGCCAAATGGTGTTGGCGTTGCAACAGCGTGGAATAACACTGCCGCCAATATGACCCCAAATGCTGCGGCGACCAATTTGCCGCCAACTGGGGTGGGCTACTCAATGCCGAATATGTCGGTCAGCCAAACATCTTCGATGCCTAATGTGGCACAGCCGTCAATGCCGCCTAGTATCGTCGGATCAGCGCAGACAATACCGGCTGGCTATCCCGCACCAGGTGCAGGGCAATGGCAATCGATATCACCCACTGGCGCTCAGCAGCCAGCGGGAGCGAATTCTTTTCCTTCGAATCAGCCATCCGCGCCAACATGGCAACAACCAACAACCGGATTGACTCCAAATGCTGGAGTGAATTACGGGACGTCCACGCCCGCAGCGAGTGCTGCTGCAAATTCGGCGGTGTCCGGCGGTTATCGACCAGGAACCACGGGTCGAACTACCACGTATAATTTTGGCGCAACTACAGGCTCAGCCCCAGCTACTGCCACCCCAACACTCGGGACATCGGTACCGACAGGATCTCAGCCAGCTCTGCCAGGCTACACGCCGAATATTCCTGCGTATAATCCGTCCCCAAGCTATAACACCGGAACTGGATTGCCGCCAAACACGGCATCGGGCAGTGCTCCAGGAGTTACCAGTCCTGTTCCTGGCGGGACGCTTTACCGATAGCGAGCCTCCGACGAGAACATATTTTAGCGGACCACATGTGGATGGTCCGCGCGCATCCAAAGTCCTAGTCCTGGGTCGGAAACAAAGTAGAACTCGCCGCCGGATCGATCTTTACTCCAACCGTTCGACAAGCCATCCGTTTGGTAAAAATCGACCATCTCGCGCCAATTGGCGTACTGATAACCAACCGATGCGATCTCTGGTTGAGAAAGTTGCCCGGGCGCGTAGATCACGTCGAATCGATTCTCCGAGGAACCATGAATTAGATGTGCGGCAGCCGACAGATTTCGCTGCAAATCTTCATTCTGGGCGACCATTTCTAGAATTTCCGGAGTAGTGCGATATCCATATTTTCGAATTAATTGGTCGATGCCCAGATCTTCGCCAAATCGCTCAACCCCTGGTGCGATGACGACTAGACGTCCGCGATCTCCAACCAGCATACGCGTCCGATAGATGGCCTTGTTCGCAAGCCAGGTTTTTCGGTACTTGTGTGGATTCATTGTAACGACGACGGTTTGTGGCACTCTTTCGACGACAAAACAATTGACTCGAGCGGCTAATTCTCCAGCAGCAAAAAAGACATCGTGCGAGTTGCCCACAAACAGGCCACGGACTTTTTTGGCGCCATCGGGCAACGACTGGACGACCGTCAACACGTACATCAACGGCATGTTACCGCAGAATAAGTCTTGCGCGCGATTCAGAATTCTCCGCAACGGCGTGTCGCAGCGGCCCATGACTCGCTCCATGCCGTACAGTGCACTCAGGTAATGCGATTCGTTAATTCCTTCGCGGCCGCCGGTCCCCACAAATACATTTTTGTTGTAATTCGCCATTCCGATGACTTCGTGAGGAACCACTTGCCCGAGCGACAGGATCATGTCGAAGCCGCCTTGTATCAATAGTCGGTTGACTTGAGCCGACCAAGCCTGGCGATAGATCCCTTCGGTCGCGGCTGCGACAAAATCTTCATCGACCTTTCCCAGCGTGAGCACATCGTCTTTCCAGCGATGTTCGCGAATCAAACGATGAGGTAATCCCGGGAACATGTAGTCCAATTCCTTGGCGGACATGGCCTCATGAGTTCCCAAGGCGGGCATTACCCCACTCAAACGATCGCCGAGCATTTCATGCGCAATGCAGGTCAACTCGCCTGCTCGGCTGTCCGATCGCGTGTGGTCAGGCGGCAAGGCTAACACTCGTTTCGGGGCTCCGAAGTAATCGATTGCCGCTTGCAGCGCCTCGCGAAAATCGCGAGCTTGTAAATCGAGATCCTCACCACTTCTGCGAAATAGAATCACCATTTTCGAATGCTCAGCAAGAAAATCGCGAGACGATAGATAACAGCGTTCGAGGAAACAATCGGTCCGGATTGGATCCCCAGGGAATCAAATATCGACACATTTCGCCAACATCTGACCGTACGACCGCGTCCACGCGGGAATTGTTTTTGCGAATCGTTAAGTTTATGTAGCGTATCGTAGAAGCAAGCGGTCGGTAAGGCTTGGTGCGAGCCGACTCAACCAAACCAGTGCCTTACCACCAGGAGAAAGGATGAGTTCGCGATGCCCCTTGCGAATTGCTCCCAAAATGGAATTTGCTACAGACTCCGCGGATTGAATTCCAAAATGCAAATTCTTGTGCGAGCTGTCCGTGTCTAATAGCGATTCGAAAAACTCGCTCTTGGTTGTACTCGGTGAAACGGTAATGACATCGATTCCTGCGGGTTTCAGTTCCAGTCGCAGGGCTTCTGTCCAGCCTCGCAGAGCAAACTTGGCAGCACAGTACTCACTTTTGCCTGGAACGCCGCGATGCGCTAGAACCGAACTAACCACCGCAACCGCCGGATTCTTGCCTTGATGGAGCATCGGCAGTGACAATCGCGTTAGCTCGGCGACCGCGAAAAAATCAACTTCGAATATTCTTCGCAACCGACTAGGAGTAGCGCGTTCAAATTGCCCAACCGCTCCTATGCCTGCGTTGTTGATAACCAGGTCAATTCCTCCCAAACGTCCCGTCGCAACGTCAATCAGCCGCTCGCGGTGGAGAGGGTCCGCAATGTCACCTGGAATCGCAATCAGTCTCTGACGCGGATTACCAAGACTGAGTCGCAATTGTTCCAATCGTTCGGACCGCCGCGAAGTTGCAACTACGTACGCTCCGGCTCGCACAAGTTCACGAGCCAGATACCAGCCAATCCCGCTGCTGGCGCCTGTCAGCAGCACCTTTTTGTTAGTCAATGTTCTTTTGCACACGTTCGTGCCCTTTAAATTCACCTCACCTAGCGGATACGGAGCAGTTTTCGGATGCTGCATTTTACCCAATTGATCTATTATTACAGGAACGCACTTTTTAGTAGGCGTTAACGGCGAAATGCAATGTAAGCAAGGGATATGCCAACGTTTACTGCGCTGCATTGTCGCGGGAAGTTGTTCGGATCGGTCCGCAGAGCTTGGGAAACTTCCAGTCGTTGCGGAGGTAATCCTCTCGCTGGCAAGGACTTAGTTTACCTCCGCTATTCATTGCGGCATTACACCCCTCCAGAAAGTAATTCGGAGCAGGAGTAGAAAGGGCTGTTGACAAGGCGGAAGCGACTGCTAGCTTATTACCCAAGTTGCGCAGATTATCCATTCGTCGTTTTCGGAAAACTCAATTGAGTTGAGGCGACGGGGAAACTGCGAACAACGTGGGGAAGCGATGGTCGCGCCCTGATGGGTTCTTGAATGGACCGAACATGTTTTGCACGCTTTTTGGAGGTGTTCCATGAACCGAGTATTCGTCGCGGGTGTAGCTGGCTTTGCCCTTTTGTTGGCCAGCAATTTGATGCGGGTTGAGACCCAGGCTGTTGCCGGGCCGTTTAAGAACCTGCTTGGCGGAAATTGTGGTGGGAATTCATGTGGCGGTGGTGGCTTGCTTGCCAAGCTGCAATCGTCGCGTTGCGGTGGAAATTCTTGTGGCGGCGGATTGATCGCCAAGTTGCAATCGTCACGTTGTGGCGGTGGATCGTCGTGTGGTGGTGGGCTGCTGCAACGTTTGCATAGCCGCAAAGCGAGCTGCTGTGGCGAGCCAGTATGTGCTCCCGTTTGTCAGCCGGCTTGCCAACCTGCATGTGCTCCAGCTCCGACTTGCTGCGCTGCTCCTGCTCCAACATGCTGCGCTGCTCCTGCTCCAACATGCTGTTCCGCTCCCGTTGAAAGCTGCAATAGCTGCAACAGTGGTTGCAACAGTTGCGGCGGTGAAGTTGTTACCGGCGGATGTGCAAACTGTAGCACGACGATGGACAGCGGATCGATCGTTGAGTCGGCTGCTCCGGCTCCAGCTCCGGCTCCAACGCCCGACGCTGCTGCCGACGCTCCTGCCGCTGCACCACCAGCCCCAGCCGCACCTGCTAAGGCTCCAACCACCTAATTTATAGAATCAGCAATCGCAGGAAACAAAAACCTGTTTCTTGCGGTAGCGACAATCTAAACTACACTGGCCGAAGAGATCGCAAGTCTCTTCGGCCAGTTGTTTTTTAAGGACCAGTTTTTCCATGAAGAAAAACGTCAAGCGATCACCGACCGTAAACGCGGGCGGTCGCGGCGAATCGCACTCGTTACCAACTCCCTCGAAAATCCGCCCACTGATATCGTTGTGGTTAGTCGTTCATTTTTTTACGCTATGCTTGGCACTGTCCGCTAATCTTATACCCAGTGAATTACAGATGCGTTTGCTGGGTGCCGTCGGACCCTATGCCTCTTCACTCAACCAAGCGTATGGTTTGCTGCCATTCGAGATGATTCAAGGATCGGAACTCGATCACCACTTTCTGTTTCAAATTCACTGCGCAGACACCGAAAAGAACTCTTGGCGCGCTGTTTTGCCAGGCTCCAACTCAACCGCTTCACAGTCGCCACATTCGTGGAAGCGTTTCATGCGATTGTCAGGCATGATCGCAACTCAAGAAGAACATGCAATTGTCGCCAAGCTCTGTGAGGCCGCTGTTCAAGAATTCGAAAATCGAACGAAATTGCCAGTCGATGGTGTACGGCTAGTGCGACAAGTCGTTCCTTCATTCGAACAAGATTTGTTGATCTCCCATGGTCAGCGAGAGATCATTGCCGGCGAATTACAGGACGACGTACTCTATCAAGCCAAGGTTGTACGTTTCGCTGACGGCAGAATCGCGTTTGTTCCTCAGACCAACGCGACTCGTGCAGCACGTAGTCGCTCGGCTGAGCCCGATTCGCCAAACTCCCAGGTGACGTCGCCATGATCGCACGTTATCTGCGAATGATTTCGCAGCGATTCCAGGGAGTCTGGGAAAGATGGTGGTTTGAGCCAGCCAGCCGAATCGTTACTGCCCGATTAAGGGTGCTTTTGGCCCTCGTGGCAGCATTGTGGTTTGCCAGTCACCTGCGCCAGACAACGTGGTACTTTGGAGAATCGGGCTGGCTGCGAAACGAGTTGGTTGATCAGTTGATATCTCAGACGCAGGAGGACTGGCGTTCCAATTTCGCTTGGTCGCCTTTGTGGTTCTTCGAAGGTGAAACTGCGGTAGTGATCTACATCTACATTGGATTGCTGTGGTCGTTGGTGGTAGGTGCTGGCGTCGGGGGCCGATTCGCTGTTGCCGGTTTGTGGCTGTGGATTATCGGACTGTGCCATCGGCTCGCTTGGGCAGCCAGCACAGTCGAGCCTGTGCTCGCTGCGCTTTTGGGATATTTGATTTTCGAGCCAGGCGCTTCGATGTTCACAATTCGATCGACTAAGAATCGGCCAGTTAGCTGGCAGGCCGCGATAGTGATTTCTGCAACTCGAGCACACTGTTGGTTATTGATCGCCACCGGTCTTGCATCGCAACTTGCTAATCCAACTTGGTGGCAAGGAGATGCCGTGTGGTGGCTGGCGGCCACGGGTCGATCGAACTTATTGGCAACCGACTGGTTGCGTGACAACGTACTGTTGATGAATGGTCTAACGCATTTGATCGTGATGGTCGAGCTGGCCGCATTGATATTATTAATTCCAATGTCGACCCGGCCGATCGGTGTGATGTTCGGGCTGCTGGTTGGATGTTCGTATGCGTTGCTAGCCGACCAATTTCTTTATGGCGTTACGCTGGCAATTTCCCTGACCGCGTTCTGCGATGAAAAGCTCGTCCAAGTTATTTCGCAGACCAATACAACTCGATGAAACGTGATAGTTCGAAAATCGAGTACTTAGGGAGCTGCTAGCATCTTAAATTTGGTGCCCATAACGGTGAACCAGGTGGCTTGCCCAGCAGATCGTACGGTTTCTTTGAACCAAGCCGGCATTCGCAAAAAATCCACTATAAATTTTTCGCGAACATCGTGCACAGTTACGGAGTCTTAAGTCACTCTAAGCGCAATACCGTTCAACGAACGTGGGATAAGCTTCCAGCTTGTCAACCTGTAGCGGAGTTTCGCCATTGCTTGCACAAGATATTGACAAGCTGGAAGCTTATCCCACGTTCGTTGAACGGTATTGACTCTAAGCGACTGACGCGGGAAGTGCAGAAGACGCAACGTTTGCCAACTTAGAAATCTGGAAAAATTGATGATCTTGTCGTTTCGCTGCGCGCCGATATTCTCCGGTAAGCAGAATCGATTATGCTGTTTAGATAAATCGGGAACACATCTTTAGTGTAGTTCCCAGCTATGTGAAACGAATTGTTTGCGACATGATAGCTTTGGACACCGCGGGCAGCGACGAGTCAAATTCGATAACCACCAGAGAACGACGTTGGCCGAGCCTACGGCTAAATCTGGCCCTCAGTACCACCGAAGCGAGTGCTTATGGTGCGATGGTTGGGCTGGGCGAAACCTATTTGCCAGCATTTGCTCTGGCTATGGGCATGGGCGAAGTCACCGCCGGACTGGTTGCCAGTGTGCCGCTGTTAATTGGTGGCATTCTGCAAACAGTATCGCCGCAAGCAATCAAGCTGATCGGTTCCTACAAGCGCTGGATTCTCCTCACGGCAGCTATTCAGTGTCTCAGTCTAGTGCCTCTAGTGATCGCAGCCCTACTGGGCAGGATTTCGCCGCTGGGGTTGTTTGTCGTTGCATCGGTCTATTGGTTCGGTGGTTTGGCGGTCGGTCCAGCTTGGAATACGTGGATCGGGCATATCGTACCGTCGTCCATTCGGTCGCGATTCTTTGCATATCGTATCCGGTGGGCTCAGTTACTGACGTTCAGCGGCTTCATCGTCGGTGGCGTGTTGCTGGAAAGCTACAAGCAAAGCAATGTCCTGGCCGCCTTCGCGATGATCTTCGCCATCGCTTGTGTTTGTCGACTATTTTCAACTTTGTTATTGGCAATTCATCGTGAACCTGCCTCGTTCGAAACCGCACTCACTGCCGGAGAATTGTTGGCGTCCAGTTCACCTTTCATAGCCGCGCGCGGTCGCCGGTTGATTGCTTATCTGGTTGCTGTTCAAGGCATGGTTCAGTTTTCAGGGCCATACTTTACGCCGTACATGTTGAAGCACCTTGCGCTCAGTTACGGCGAATTCGTAGGATTGCTGGCGGCATGTTTTATCGCCAAAGCTGCCGCTCTGCCGCTGTTGGGCAAATTGGCGAGCCAACATGGCGCGCGATGGCTGTTATGGGTCGGCGGGACGACGATCGTTCCGCTTTCGGCACTGTGGGTGGTCAGCGATTATTATCCATGGCTGATTGCCGTTCAGATTGTTTCAGGAGTCACCTGGGCTGCATACGAGTTGGGATTCTTCTTGATGTTTTTCGAATCGATGCCAGCGGCGCAAAGAGCCAGAACATTGACGATGTACAACTTGGCCAATACCAGCGCTTGGTGCTGCGGAGCACTGCTTGGCGGTTGGCTGCTGAGCAGTCTCGGGCCGAGCCAGGCTTCGTACCACACGCTGTTTGTTCTGTCGGGAGTTGGTCGGCTGGCGAGTCTATTGTTGTTAGCTCGCGTGGATAATCCTGCGGTCGTTTCGAATTTTGTGACCAAGTTGGCGGGAACCGTTACGGGCAGGCTGCCCCGCGCTTTTACTACTTTGCCAGTCTTCGAAGTCATCGAGAACGTGACCCATTTGGCACCTCAGGGTACCGTCGCCGAACTGGGACGCCCTGGCGAAATTGTTGCGATTGCTGCAGAGTCCTCGCCCAGTCCCAGCTTTGTCGGTCAAGAGCGGGCCACGGAGCAATCGGCAGCTTAGCCGCGAGAATCCTGTTCCAATTCAGTCTCGCATGTTGCTAGAATACTTAGGCGAGCGGCAGAAGGCTGTCTCATTACCGCCATCAGCGCGAGCGACTTCAAAGCTGGTTGAGTTTTTCGCTGCCGACGATGATCCGACAGTTAGTTTTCTGAGCGTCAGAGAAAAAAAGAACAACTGACGAATACTGGGTTGGCGTGCGTGGCGGAAAAGGCTCGATCACGATGAATCATGATGAACAAGATCTGAACAGGCGAAATTTTATCGAACGATCGATGCTCGGCACCGGATTAACCGTAGGAGTTGGTTTGGCGGCGGGTTGTACGCTGGACAATTCGCTATCCAGCCCAGCTTGGGCGGCGCAGAGTAACGATACGAAAGCAGTTACCATGTTTCCGAATATGCTGGGTGGTTACGGTCCTTGGGCCGCAAATATCGTAGGCGATGCTCCGGCACGACTGTCGTTTCGCAATGCGAAATTTACCGACCTTGAGGCCTGGCGTTCGCAAGCCGTCGAGCGCTATCAGGATTGTCTGCTGCAACCGGTGTCGACGCCCATGCAAGATGTTCGCGTCGAAGAGGAATTTGAATTCGACGGTTTGCATGTTGAACGAATTTCGTGGCAGTTGCCTTATGGGCCGCGAACCAAAGCTGTGTTGCTCAAACCCGCCAAGTCCAGCGGACGACTACCGGCGATCTTGGGACTGCATGATCACGGTGGCAATAAGTATTTTGGCCATGAGAAGATTACCCGTACGACTCTGTCTCAGCATGCCCTGATGAACAAACATCAGGATCATTACTATGGTGGCGTGGCTTGGGCGAATGAGTTGGCCAAACGAGGCTACGCGGTACTCGTTCATGATACGTATACTTTTGCCAGTCGCCGAGTTCAGATGGCAGATGTTCCCTCCCAAGCTCGACGCGGTACCGACCCGGTTGATGATGACTCGGAGCAATCGATCGCGGCTTATAACAAATGGGCTGGCGAACACGAACATCTGACCGCCAAGAGCCTGTTCTGCGCGGGTACAACTTGGCCGGGTGTGTTTACGGCTGAGGACCAACGCGCGCTCGATTATCTATGTGCTCGACCCGACGTGGATGCGCAGCGAGTTGGTTGCGCTGGGTTGTCCGGTGGAGGTTTGAGGACGACCTATCTCGGCGGTTTGGACAAACGCATCCGCTGCGCCTGTTGCGTCGGGATGATGTCCACGTGGCGTGACTATTTGTTGCACAAATGCTACACGCATACATGGATGATCTACATTCCGGGCCTGCCCCTGGACTTGGATTACCCGGAAATACTCGGCTTGCGAGTTCCCTTGGCGACGATGGTGTTAAACAATGAACAGGATTCACTGTTTACGATGCCGGAAATGCGTCGAGCCGACCAGATGATGGCGGAAGTATTCCGCAAAGCAGACGCAACAGAAAAATACCGCTGCTCTTTCTATCCCGGTCCCCATAAATTCGACGTGGCCATGCAACGGGAAGCATTCGATTGGTTCGATCGATGGTTGAAAGGTTAGTAACGCTCGAGAAATAAGTACCTTTTTTGTGCGCAGCACCCGTGGGATAAGCTTCCAGCTTGTCAACCTGTAGCGGAGTTTCGCCATTGCTTGCACAAGATATTGACAAGCTGGAAGCTTATCCCACGTTCGTTGAACGGTATTGTACTTAAACATTGGAAATACCATGAATGCTATTCGATCTTGCGGGATTGTGATTGCGGTCGTACTTGTAGTGCATCCGATAATGATGCATGAGCAGGCGCATGGAGAACCCGAAAATCGACAGGAGATTACAGCGACGTTTTCCATCGTGGCTGTCGATCCAGATACTGGTTCAGTCGGAATGGCCGTAGCTAGCAAATATCCGGCAGTTGGTCGCGTGGTGGGATATGTGCGAGCCGGTGTAGGTGGTATTTGTACTCAGCACCATCATGTTCCTAAATGGGGCGAACCTGCATTGGATGCACTCGCCAGCGGAAAAGCGCCTGAGCAAGTGATCGCGGATTTGTTGAAGAATGATCCTGACCGCGAATTGCGGCAACTGGCTGTGATCGACATGACTGGCCGAGCCGCGGTCCATAATCCGACCCAAGCACCGGAGCGAAGCCGATATTGGTCCGCCATGACCGGCCGTTTTTATTGCTGTCAGGGAAATACACTTACTGGACGCGAAGTGATCACCGAAATGGCGCGAGCCTATGAAGAGACTAAAGGTAGTTTAGCGGACCGCCTGATGGCCGCGCTCATCGCTGGCGATTGTGCAGGTGGTGACCACCGCGGACGATTGGCGGCAGGCATCCGAGTTGCCAAAGTAGGTCACGACGGATATTGGCTGGAATCCTACATCGACAAAAGCGATGATGCGGTCGTAGACTTGGCCAAGCAGTATGCGGAACTGAGGCACGATGCGAAGGGCGACTGGCCTGGTGGGAAATTGCCCTTCACACGCCCTAGTCTCAATCGACCAGCTCCGAAAGCGCCCTGATTGGCGTGACAACAGGAAATCGCCCGACATTGTTTCAGAACGTTCTCCGCAGAGAAGGTTGCAGGGATGGGCGAATACGCATTGATGTTGATCCTGGCTCTGTCGGCCGAACCTGCACCGTGGCAAGATGCTGTGGTAGTTCGGCCGTCGGCGTGGAGTAATGCCCTGAAACCTTGGAAGCAATATCGACTTGGTCAGTCGATTCGAGTTCACGAGATTGACGCCGAGAAAGGGGCCGAAGAAATCGTCCAGTCGATTCGGTCGCTCGCGGCTCGCCCAAACATAAAACTTGAATATGTCATGCTTGCTGGTGATGTCGCCGAGGATCCCAGCCCAGATCGGAGAAATGCAGCTAGGTTGGTTCCGACGTGCTATCAGTCGTCGACGGCAATGGCACGGTTTGGTAGCGAACCCCATATCGCGACCGATAATACTTTTGCGGACTTAAATGGCGATTACAAACCGGAACTCGCCGTAGGTAGAATTCCCGCAGACAATCCCGAGCAATTGGCGGTAATGCTGCAGAACACAATCGATTTCGAGCGGAACGCTGATTTCTCTATGTGGCGACGCAACGTACATGTCGTCGCGGGAATTGGTGGCTTTGGCGCCTTAATCGATTCGGTGGTCGAGATGACTACGCGTCGCTTTTTAACAGACAGCGTGCCAAGTTGGGCTGAGCTTTCGATGACCTATGCGTGTCCAGGCAGCCCGTTTTGCCCGGATCCGTTCCGTTTTGGACAAGCGGCCATCGAACGCATGAATCAAGGCGGAGCGTTCTGGGTCTACGTCGGTCACGGCCACGTCGAAACGCTCGACAAAGTTCAAGTCAACGACGAATTGCTCGATATTTTGACGACGGAGCAAGTGGACCAAGTCGATTGTCGCCAGTGTCCACCAATTGCCGTGTTCTTGGCTTGCTACACGGGCGCTTTTGACGCCAGTCGCGATTGCTTGGCGGAGCAACTGCTGAAGAGTCGTTCCGGACCAGTGGCCGCATTAGCTGCTTCGCGAATGACTGGTCCTTATGGCATGTCGTTGATGGCCTCAGGCATGCTGACTGCGTGTTACGAACATCAGAATCCTCGCTTGGGAAAAATCATTCTTCACGCCAAGCAAGAGATGTTGCGCGATGACGCAAACTCAGGGAAAGTAGTTTCTATGAATCAATCGGCTGCGAATACACCGGTGAACAAAGTTGTTAGCGATACGCAACGACCGATTGCCCGCGGTGCTCGCATCGAGCTAATCAATTCGCTTGCTGCGGCGTTCAGTCCAGATGGTCACGATCTCGCGCAAGAGCGTTTGGAACACGTGTGGGAAATGAATTTGCTCGGCGATCCGATGTTGCGATTGATTCACCCGCAGCCATTGTCAATCAATATTCCACAGCGCGTGCAACCGGGAGCAACCATCGCGGTCGCGGGCACCGCACCGATCCCTGGGCAATTGCGAGTCGAATTGGTTCTGAGCAGAGACTCGCTGCCGCGAGATTTGCGACCGATCAAGCGATTTTCAAGCAACCTGGCCGATCGCAATGCCATGCAGCGCTGTTATGAACTTGCCAATGCACGTGTGCTCAATTCTTGCGACAAAATTGTCGCGATTGGAAATTTCGATGCTTTGTTGAACGCTCCCAAAGATCTGCCGGCTGGTCGATATTCAGTGCGCGCGTTTCTCGAAGGAGCCAGCGGCTGGGCGGCGGGGGAGTCGCAAATCTCGATACGCAAATCAAGCTTGCCCAGCCAATAAGGAATAGCCGAGAAATAAGTGTCAGCCGAGAAATAAGTGTCAGGTACGTGTCAGGTACCTGACACTTATATCTCGAGCGATACTAAATGGACAGCGCCACTTTCATTTGCAGTGGAAAGAACAAGTCGTTGCAGCAAAATCGTTTAACCCGCAGCCGCTAGGCGAGGATTGGGTTGAGTTTTCGAACTTATTGCAAAGCCAAGCTCAAC
>SYJV01000334.1 GCA_005798335.1 Planctomycetaceae bacterium
AAGGCGAGCGGCAGATGCAAGGTTACCAATTGTAACCCGAAGCGTGAGCGAGGAGTCAACGCGAATCACCTCGCTCACGCGTCGGGTTACGGTAGACTCTCCTCTGCCGCTCGCCTAATCGAAAGCATGAAACGAAAGACCCTAAGCATTTGTGACTGGGCCAAGTACTATCTATCATGGTTTGGGGCAAACACCATCCGTTGACCCAAGTGACTCCGTTGAACGAAATGAAAAGATCCATGGACAAGTGCATCGGTACTCTGCCTCGACGCAATCTGCTGAAGCTCGGGATATCCGGACTGAGCGGGCTTGGTTTGGCAGATCTGCTTAGATTGCAGGGCTATGCAGCCGAAGACACTCGGCGACATTCACTGTCAGCGAATGCAAAGTCGGTCATCGTATTGTGGCTGTGGGGCGGTCCAAGCCATATGGAGACCTTCGATCTCAAGCCGGATGCGCCGAGCGAGTATCGAGGAGAATTTCGCCCGATCAAGACCAATGTCCCGGGCCTGGAGATCTCCGAGCACTTGCCACTGCTGGCCAAACAGGCGGACAAGATCGCGATTCTGCGATCGCTGCACCATGATAGTCCCGGTCACGTCAACAGCACACATACGATGGTTACTGGCTATCCCGGAAACTTAGTCGAAACGCCGCCATACAGTCCCGACTACCCAGATTTCTGGTCGGTTGTAAGTCGCATGCGAGGCAGCAAAGTCCCGGGAGTTCCGCCGCACGTGGCGATGCCACGCATTCGCTACTATGGTTCCGCTCATCTAGGCAGCGGGATTGCACCTTTCTACGTCGATGCTGATCCCAACTCGCCGAAATTCTCAGTGCCAAATTTGGGGATTTCAACTGCCGCCAGTAGTCGCTTGCGCGAGCGACTGGATCTGCGAGAACAGTTTGATGATTACCGTCGCATCATGGACGCCACCGGTACCATTGACTCACTGGACGCATTTCATCAGAAAGCCGCGACCATGCTCACCAGCAGCGCGATTCGGGATGCGTTCGATTTGGAGAAAGAGAACACGGCAACTCGCGATCGCTACGGGCGCCACACTGTGGGCCAGCAATGTCTATTGGCGCGGCGGTTGGTCGAAGCAGGTGCTCGCCTAGTGACGATCGATTTTCCGTATGTCCCAGGTCAAAAGGCCAAGAGTTGGGATGATCATGCTAGCGTGTGGAATATTTTCGAGGAAATGCGTCAGCGGTTGCCGGTGCTCGATCAAGTTTCGTCAGCATTGATCGAGGATTTGTGGTCGCGCGGTTTGCAGCGCGATGTGTTGTTCATTGTCATGGGCGAGATGTCGCATACTCCCAGGTTGAGCAATTTCAATGGACAGCCTGGTCGCGAGCACTGGGCTCAAACGATGTCGCTGATGATGGCCGGAGGAGGTCTACGCATGGGGCAAGCGATAGGAGCCACGAACATAAAGGGTGACGAGCCGGTCAGCAGGCCGTTGCAGCCGAACGATTTGCTGGCAACGCTGTACCGATATTTTGACATTCCGCTCGATCTGCAGTTTCTGGATCGTCGTGGTCGGCCAACTCCGATCCTCCCCAGCGGCGAAGTGATTCACGAACTCATTTAGATCTATGTCCCGATTCATTTGGCCCAAAAAGCTCCAACCTTGCAACCTCGCGCGTCGCGATTGGTTGTGGTTGAGTACGTTGGCGACGATTAGCTGCTTGCAACGCCAAACGCGCGGTGAAAATCTCGCCCGCCCGCGCGGATTCGGGCGCGCTAAATCGGTGATTCTCGTGTTCACCAATGGCGGACAAAGCCAGATCGACATGTGGGATCCCAAGCCCAATGCACCATTAGATGTGCGCGGAGAATTTCAAGCGATCTCGACTGGCGTGCCCGGAATCCAGGTAGGCGAGCACCTTGCCAAAGTATCTCGAGTGCTCGATCGATGCACGATCGTCCGCAGTATGTCGCATCAGGATATCGATCACGGATCAGCGGTTTATTTGTCGTTGACCGGACATTATCACGCCCGGCGTTCGTCGAATCCGCCACCGCGACCGACTGATGCACCGACTCTGGCCGCAGTGATGCGTCGAGTGCGTCCCATGAACAGTTTCTTTTGTGATGCCTTGCATTTGAATGGACCGGTGCTCGCGCCGAGCGAACCTTCGGCGGGGCAGTACGGAGGAATTCTCGGGCGAGCATTCGAACCCATGCTAGTGAGCGGAGATACGGATTCACCGAATCCGCTTGGCGCACTTCAAACCAAGCGCGAGTTGCCCAATGGGCGCCTGAGCGAACGACTCCGGTTGAAGCAGGCGCTGGATGGTTCGTCGAGTGACTTGAACATATCCACCAGTGCCGTCGATATGGATCGGTGGTATTCGCAAGCGCTTGACTTGCTGGCCACACCCAAGGCTCGCGAGGCATTCGACGTGCAGTCAGAACCCGTATCGGTGCGCCAGCGCTACGGAGAACATCGCTCGGGACAAGCGATGTTGCAAGCACGTCGTTTGGTGGAAGCGGGTGTTCCATTTGTCAATGTGATCTGGAATCATTGCAGTCGTGGCCAGGATTTTTCACCTGACGACACCGACGAATACGGCTGGGATACGCACAACGATATTTTTGGTACATTGCGCGAGCGACTCATTCCGCGATTTGATCAGAGCTTTTCGGCTTTGATCGAAGACTTGGATCAGCGCCAGTTGCTTGAACAGACGTTGGTAGTCTGCATGGGCGAATTCGGACGCGCACCGCGAGTGGCCAAAGAACCAGGCTTCCCCGGATTCGCGCCCGGTCGCAAGCACTGGGCCAGCGTGTATTCAATCGTTATGGCTGGCGCGGGCGTGCAACGTGGAGCCGTGGTTGGCGCCTCAGATCGACTCGGCGCTGAACCGATCACGGCTCGGTATGGGCCGTGGGATGTCGCCGCGACCATGTTCAATGCCTTGGGAATCCCTCACAGCGACATGTACTTGGACCTAGAAGCGCGCCCGCAACGAATCTCGGACGGGAGTCCCATCGAGGAAGTCTACGGAACCTGAGCCGAATTTCTCGCATCGCGGCAGCTCTCTCTGGTAGCGCGACCGCTGCGCGATTTGGTAGAATTGCGAACCCACAAGTGAGTTCTGCCCGTCAAGTCCCTTCCAACAGAGACAGATCATGAATTGCTCTCCGCGTATCCGCCGACTGACTAGCTTATTTCTCGCCGCCGCGATTTTCCTTTGCAGCAACATGACAACCTATGGCCAGGCGGCCAAAGCACCGGGTTTCCGCGCTGGTGCCGCAACGGCGAACATTACGCCTCCTTTGGACGAATTAGTTGTGGGTGGTTTTTCACCGCAGCCGGCCGATTCGGTGCACGACGAATTGCATGTCCGCTGTTTGGTGCTGGACGACGGTACGACGAGGTTGGCAATTGTCCTGTGCGATAATGTTGGTATTCCGCGCGAAGTGTTTGACGCAGCCAAGAAACAGATTTTCGAAAAGACGGGATTGCCGATTGAGAATCAACTGATGGCGGCAACACATACGCATTCAGCTATTTCTGCTCGCAGCGCCAATTCGCTGGTGTACGACTCGCAACTGAATGATTATCAGCGATTTCTTGCTCGGCGCATTGCCGATGGAGTGCGCATTGCCATCAAGCGATTGGAGCCGGCCAAGATCGCTTGGGGTGCCGTCGATGAACCTTCGCAATTGTTTAATCGTCGTTGGTACGTCGAAAATGAAGTGGACCGGCGCAATCCGTTTGGCGGTGTCGACAAGGTAAGAATGAATCCGGGCAGCACTGGCTTAATCAAACCGGCTGGACCCACCGATCCTCAAATGTCTTTTGTGTCGGTACAGTCCGCGTCGGGGCGTCCCATTGCAATACTTGGCAATTACTCATTGCATTATGTGGGAGGTGTTTCTGGCAATTCGATTTCGGGAGACTATTTCGCTGTCTTTGCCAATCATCTGTCGAAATTGCTCGGCGCGACGGAGTCAGATCCGCCGTTCGTAGGCATCATGTCCAATGGCACCAGTGGAGACGTGAACAACGTCAATCGAGTCGAGCGAGGTCCACGCTACGAGCCTTATCAAAAAATGCGCGAAGTGGGTCAATTGATGGCCAGCCGCGTGATCGATTCGTTGAAATCAGCTAACTACGTCGACAATGTTACGTTAGCCGCCAAAGCCGAAGAATTGCCACTACGGATTCGCAAGCCCGATGCTGGGCTGCTGAAATACATAGACAGCGTCTTGGCTAAACCCAAGGATGAAAAGCCGTTCCATCAACACGAACGCACCTACGCCGAGCGTGTCAAGCAACTTGCCAATTCGCCCGACGAAATCAAAATCCAGCTTCAAGTCCTGCGCATTGGATCGCTGGGTATTGCCGCGATCCCCTTTGAAGTTTTTACGGAAACGGGCTTGGAAATTAAGGAGCGTTCGCCCATGAAATCGACCTTCACAATCGAGTTAGCCAACGGATCGTATGGATATTTGCCCACTCCGGATCAACACGAATTGGGTGGCTATGAAACTTGGCTGGGTACAAATCGTGTTGAGGTCAAGGCATCGGAGAAAATCGTCGATCGGCTGATGGCGATGTTCGATCAAGTAAAATAACTCCGCGATGGCAGGATCGTCGAGAATCTGAGTTCTATTTTTGTTCGCTCACCTTTTGTCTTCCTATGGCAGGTTCAATGCCTTCATACAGAACGCGAGTTCGCCAATTCGTTTTTTCCACCCTGTTCGTTTTTGCACCCATCGTATTTACGCTCAGCACAGCCTGGGTTGCGAAAGGGGCGGAGCGACCGAATGTGATCGTATTTCTGACCGACGACCAAGGCTGGGGCGATCTAAGTCTGAACGGAAATACCAATCTATCGACTCCCAACATTGACTCGATCGGGAGACTTGGCGCTCGCTTTGATCGCTTTTTTGTTTGTCCAGTATGTTCACCAACTCGCGCGGAGTTTCTAACTGGACGATACCATCCGCGCGGCGGAGTGTACAGCACATCAACAGGTGGCGAACGCTTGGACCTGGACGAGCGAACTATCGGGCAGGTGTTCCATGCGGCTGGCTACCAGACCGCTGCATTCGGCAAGTGGCACAATGGTTCGCAGTATCCCTACCATCCGAATGCTCGAGGATTTGCAGAGTACTATGGATTTACATCTGGACATTGGGGCGACTACTTTTCTCCACCGCTGGAACACAACGGGCGACTGGTGAAGGGAAATGGATTTACGCCGGATGACTTCACGGAGCGCGCGATGACGTTCATCGAACAGAAGAGAAACGAGAACTTCTTTGTGTATCTTCCCTACAACACGCCGCATTCTCCGATGCAAGTGCCGGATCGATGGTGGGACACTTTCAAGAATCGCGCAATCACCTTGCGAGCTGGGCAGGCTAATCGTGAAGACCTGAATGTAACTCGAGCCGCGCTGGCCATGGTCGAGAATGTTGATTGGAACGTCGGACGTGTTTTACAGAAACTCGAACAGCTCAAACTGACTGACAATACGATCGTGGTTTTTTTCTGCGATAACGGCCCCAACAGCGATCGGTGGAATGGCGGCATGAAGGGTCGCAAGGGATCTACCGACGAAGGTGGAATTCGTTCGCCATTGCTGATACGCTATCCCACAATGATCGAAGGCGGACGGTTGATTTCTCAGATCAGCGGCGCGATCGACTTGTTGCCTACACTGGCGGACTTAGCCGGTATTTCCACGGTGGGCACTCAGCCGCTGGATGGCCGCAGTCTCAAACCGCTGCTAACCGGTCAAACCGCTGCATTGCCCGAGCGCACCCTGTTTTCTCATTGGAACGGCAAAGTCAGTGCGCGCACTCAGCAGTTTCGTTTGGATGATACCGGAGCATTGTACGACATGGTAGCCGATCCAGGCCAATCGCGCGATGTGTCTGCCAAACATCCCGAGATTGCTCGCGAGCTGCGAACTGCCGTGGACCATTGGAAGGCGAAACTATTGCCGGGCTTGCGCGACGATCGACGACCATTTCCTGTGGGGCATGCCGACTATCATTGGACGCCGCTGCCCGCTCGCGACGGACGGCCGCACGGCGGATTGAAGCGATCTGATACCGCTCCAAACTGTTCCTATTTCACGAATTGGAAGAGCTTGGATGACAAGGTAACGTGGCCCGTCGAAGTTGGCGTCTCCGATACTTACGAAGTCGAACTGCATTACACCTGCCCGACCGCAGATATTGGCGCTCAGATCGAAGTGAGTTTGAATTCCAGCAAGCTCGTGGGACAGATCGTTATCGCTCACGATCCACCTGCGACCGGTGCCGAGCATGATCGAGTACCGCGCAAGTCGGAATCGCTGATGAAAGATTTCAAGGCGATGCGGCTGGGCCAAATACATCTGGATGCCGGAAAGGGCGAATTGACTTTGAAGGCACGATCCATGCCCGGATCTCAAGTCATGGATTTTCGCATGTTGACTTTTCAGCGAGCGGCGCTGCAGTAACTGTCCCATTGTTGTGCCTACTGACAACATCGACTAACGCATCTACTGAACCGGCGGCCAGTCGTGAGTGCAATTCGTGTACGTCCCAGGATAATACCGCTGCTGGCGTGTTTGCTGGCAGTGCTGGCGTGTCTTGGTTACGATCGGTTTCGGCCCGACCTGCCGGCCTGGTGGCGCGAGCATGGAGGTGGAATCCCGTATGTCGTATTTTGGGTTTTACTGTGGGGCACAACGCTCGCGTCGCGCAAATTGGTGCTGCCCATAGCGGGCTACTGTACTTTGTTTACTTGTGGACTCGAGTTCCTACAACTTTGGCAGCCACAGTTCTTATCGCCGGTTCGTTCAACTAGGATTGGTGCTGCATTGCTGGGCAGCACTTTTGCATGGGGTGACTTTCCGGCATACTTTGTAGGCGGATTAGTTGGCTACTTGGTACTCAAGGGAATTATGGGATCGCCAGACGATAGTATTGCAAGTGATATAGAAGAACCGATAGTTCCAAGGCAGCGGCCGCGCCGGCGCAAGCGTCATCGTGCGAATTGGCCCTATCGATTCGCTTGGCTGCTCATGATTGGAGCCGTCTTAACTTATGTCGCGATTGGGACCTGGATTTCGTCGATGCATGAGTTGCGATTTCATGCGATTCCCGATTTGTATGCCGCGTTTGTTGCGCGCTGCTTGGACGCGACCTTTGGTGTGTGGTTCTTCGCGGTTGGCGCCTCCATCGGCAGTTTCCTGAACGTCGTGGCTTATCGTTTGCCTCTTGGGCGAACATTGGGTGGGCATTCTGGTTGTCCTTATTGCTGTACACCGATCGCCGGCAGCGATAACATTCCAGTGTTGGCATGGCTCAAGTTGCGCGGGCGCTGCCGCACTTGCCATCTACCAATTTCTAGCCAATATCCGCTCGTCGAATTAATGGTTGGGCTGGTCTTCCTGAGTGTCTTTCTCACGGAGTTTGCGCGGGCGGGTGGGAATCTGCCGGGAAATGTGGCGCACGGCCATGGTTATGGAGTTGCGTGGACGAACGTCAGTTTGGTGATGGCTGCGCGAACTTTCGCGTATTTGTTTGTAGTCAGCGGACTGATCGGAGCCGCGCTAATCGCCATCAAGCAACGCCCCGTGCCGATGCAACTGTATCTCTGGTTAATTGTGCCATGGACGGTTGGCGCAGTCGCGATGCCGGGTTTGATCGTTGTGCCTTGGTGGACACAATATCGTAGGCTTTCCGATCTGGACGCGCGTCTGGATTCGATTGTCACGATCGTCTGCGGGTTGGTCGCTGGAATCGCGGTAGCCAGAATCGTTGCTCCTCTGATCTATGGCCATGTCGACCGCACGTTGGCGAGTTCGGATCGTGCGACGAGTAGCGCGCGGCAATGGATCGGAGCGTTGGGAGTCGCAGGCGCAATGTTGGGCTGGCAGACCGCATGCCAGATTGCAATTGCCGCCTTGATATGTCAACTCGCTTGCCTGTTGGTTCTATCTAAGCGACAGATGCCGATTGACATTTCCGATTCGACTGCCTGGGTATGGTTAGGCCTGATCTTGGTACGAGCGATATGGGGCCAAGTGGTTGATTGGAAGTTCCTCGATCTCGATTTTTCTCCCGTGCTGATGCACTTAACTGCTCTCGTATGTGTAGCAGCGCTCGGAGCCGGTATCGGCAAGATCGTCCATCGTCCGCCCATTGATGACTTGCCCACGTCGAGCCCTGAACCGCAAGATTCCGACAATGACGCTGAAACGGATCCGCCTAGCGGCAAGGACGCGGAATTAGAACTACCACAATGAGCAGTGATGCTGTCTGTCCCGCGATTGTCGCGTGACTGACGCGCAACCATTTTCCCACAGCCCATAATTGTTTAATTGAATGCTTCGAGTGCTCATGCTACGATACCGTTCGTTTCACATATTTAGGAAAGGGTGAGCAATGAACCAACTGACACGTCGTGATTTAATCAAAGCGGCTGGTGCGTCAACGAGTTTACTGACTCTGGCACAGCTCGATAAACTCGCTCAGCCGGTCTTCGCAGGCGAAGCGAAAGCGGACTCTTTGCCGATGCAACTTTATAAAAGCCTCAGTGACGCGCAGAGGCAAAAGGTCTGTTTGCCAATCGATCACCCACGACGTCAGTACGTCAACAATTGGTGGTACATCCATCCCGAATATCGCATTCCCAGTACGTTTAATGCCCAGCAACAAGAACTCGTCAAAAAGATTTTCGACTCGCTGCACAGCGACGAACACCAGGATGCGGTCAACAAACAGGTACTAATCGACCAATATGGTGAAGTAAAGAATGCTCCCGCAGCGGGCTTTTTTGGTACGCCCGACGATAAAGACTTTGAGTTCATTTTTACCGGTCACCATGTTACTCGACGTTGCAACGCGCACACGGATCAAGGCATGGGTTTTGGCGGTGCTCCCATTTTCTATGGCCACTATCCACATTCGGTTACCAACATGCGAGAGAACTTCAACGAAACCAAAGACCATCCCGGTAACCCGTACTGGTATCAAGGAAAGACCTTCAATCGGTTTGTGCAAGCCCTGGACAGCAAACAGCAGGCAGCGGGTTTGGTTTCCAGCGAACCGCGCAGTGAAAAATCAGAATCGGTCGTCAAGAAAACAGACGAAGCTCGTGGCTTTAATTGCGCGGGACTGAGCACAGATCAAAAGAAGTTGTTCGTGGAAACGATGCGCGGCATGCTGGCCATGTTCCGCCAGGATGATGTCAAAGCAACCATTGAAACGATCGAACAAAAAGGGATCGTCGATCGCCTGAGCGTTTCGTGGTACGAAGGTAAATACGATATTGGTTCCGACAAGGTCTGGGATACTTGGCAGATCGAAGGCCCCGATATGGTATGGTACTTTCGCGGTGAGCCCCACATCCATTGTTACTTTCACTTGAAGACTTGACGCCAACCGTCGTGCACTGCTGGCTTAGCCCCATGCTGGGCAGATAAAAAGTGAACCTTTGGTTGCTAGTTGCTGCGGCGAGCGGACCGAATTTGAACGGGCACGCCGAAGACTTCTTCGAACAAATTCACGGTTTGGCGGAGCGCAAGTTGTTCGAGCGAAACATCTTCGACTCCACTGGCGGCGATCACCAACCGGTTGTTTTCGTGGCGGCACTTGAACCCCGTAATGCGTTGACTGCGCGACTCGTCCAGTGCGATGGCGATGCGCAAGATGGCGGCTAACTTGGATACTGCCACTCGATCGTTGCGATCCAGTGTTGCATAGCCTTCGTGATCGGGCTGTGGGCTACTACGACGGTGATACCGTGCCACTAACGCCACCAACAGCACATCGCGACGACTCAACCCAAACAATTCGCTGTTGCGAATTAGGTACATAGTATGCTTGTGATTGCTGCGCACGTTAATGTACATGCCAATTTCGTGCAGCAGCGCTGCCAGGTACAAGATCAACTCCATGCGAGGATCGAGTTGATGTTCGGCTTGTAGCTCAGCGAACATTTTTCGGCACAGCGCGGCCACGTGGCGCGCGTGTTTTTCGTCGAAGTCGAACTTTCTGCCCAATCCGATCGCAGAACGTACGATCTGGTTACGAAAATCGGCGGTCCAAACATCGCGCAATGCTAAATCTTGTAAGAGCCCATCGCGCAGATTAGTGCTCGCGATCCCCATCTTTTGCACGCGGAATCCGCGCGCCAGCAGCACGTAGCTGAGCAGCGCGGGCCCAATCGTCTCCGCGTCCGGAAAATTCGTACCGAACCGCTGCACTACTTCGTCATCGCTCATGCGCAGCATTTGTCGAGCGAAATCGTTCAGCTCGTCGACGGAAACAATTCCCAACGACTCGCCGTCCCAATTCTGCAATAGATTGTTAGCGGCGAATCGCACGTCGCCACCAATCGCGATCATTTCCAGGGAGGTGTCGGTTGGCACGTGTTCGCGAATTTGTTCTACAACACGTTGAATCTGAGTCTCCATGATCGCCCGCTGTTTAGCCAGAGGAGCATCAAATTTTTCGAGCGTCTCGAGCAACCTCAGCGAGCCGAGGCGATAGGTATTTGAGAACAGCACATTGCCACCGCGCACGACCAGGACTTCGGTGCTGCCGCCACCAACTTCGACGATCGCAGTGCGACTGGAGGCGAGTTTCGGATCGGCCTGCAACAGTGGCTGGACACCCATATACGTTATGCGATTGACTTCTGCCTCGTCTAAAGGCTCAATGACCATCCCGGTTGCAATGTAAATGCGGTCCAGAAAAGCCAATCGATTTAGCGCTTCGCGCACAGCGCTGGTTGCCACAACGCGCATTTGGTCGGGCCGAGAGATGCCGTACTCGGCCAGCAATCTCCGGTAGCTTTTCAAGACGCGAACGCATTCTTCGATGGACGCTTTACGAATTCTCCGCTGCGTAAACGTGTCTTTGCCCAACGTAACCGCTTGGGTGAGATTCTCCAGCGGACGAATGGCACCTTGCTTGTCGATCTCAGCAATCGCCATCCTCACACTGGTCGCCCCAATGTCGATCACGGCCACTGGGCGTTTTTCCGAGTCAGTAATTGCTTGCGAGCGGGGAGGTACAATGGACATGGGCAAGTGTGCTGTACGTTGACATAATCAATCAATTGTTTTCCGCCGATCGCTGTGGGCGGCGTTTTGGCTTGTTACTAGCGTACCTGCTGCTCGCCAAGATTCGTAGACCCTGCTGTATGGATTGTATGGGGTCGCGGGTTCAAAATTCAAAACTAGCGGGGAAGCGTTTTGCGTACCGCTTCGTTTTATTCATGCCAACTTAATTTTGAACGTGCGAACTCAAATGCCACAGTATTCAGTCAGATCAAAGCGAATATGCGAGGCGAGCTGTGTTTGTCCTGCCGTTTGAACTTGGTAGTCTCTCCTATTGGTCTTCGTTGGTTATCCTGATGGAGTGGGTACTGCGGTTGATCATGCTGGTGTGGATTCCGACGCGTCGATCTCCCGAAGCAGCCAAGGGATGGCTATTGCTGATATTTTTCGAGCCGATCGTGGGGTTATCGTTGTATTGGTTAATCGGTCGCCCAGACATGCCACGTTGGCGGCGCAAGCGACTGGCCGATTTGGACGACGCTCTGGCGCCCATCATTGGCCGGTTGCAGAAACATCCAAACATCATGCATCCGGATTTAGGGCCTGAACTAAATCAGATCGTCAAGTTGGCACAGAATGTTGGGAGATTGCCAATCCTGGGTTTTAACTCGGTCGAACCTATCAGTGCCTATCACGAGAGTCTGGATCGGTTGGCATCCGACATCGATTCGGCTCAGCATCACGTTCACCTGCTGTACTATATTTTTGCAGCCGACGAATCAACCGATCGAATTATTGCAGCGCTGATCAGCGCCAGTCGGCGGTCGGTCGCTTGTCGAATTCTAGTCGATGCCTATGGTTCGCGAAGCTATATCAGACTGCTCCGAAAGAAACTAACCGGTACGAGTATCGAAATTCATGAGATCCTTAAGACGGGTTTGCTGCGCCAATTGCATGTGCGCTCGGACTTGCGAAATCACTGCAAGATCGCGGTCATCGATGGACGCATCGGATTTACTGGATCTCAGAATCTGGTCAGTTCGCAGTTCAAGAGAGGAATCGTATATGAAGAGCTGGTCGTGCGCGTGACTGGCCCGGTGGTGCTGGAATTGCAGTATGTGTTTGCTGGCGATTGGTATCTAGAGACCGAGCAAGTCTTGAATTCGCCCGATATATTTCCCGATCCTGAAGTCGCCGGTTTGACTTCGATGCAAATACTCCCCAGCGGCCCAACCTCCGCGCCGTTAGGAATCCAGCGACTGGTAATACTGATGATCCACAACGCTCGCAAGCGCGTGGTCATGACGACGCCTTACTTCATACCAGATGAAGCGCTGTTACATGCGTTGCAAACCGCAGCCATGCGAGGTGTGGAAGTGCAATTGATTGTGTCCGAAGTCGAAGATCAATTCCTGGTCGGACAGGCACAGAAGTCCTACTACGAAGAACTGCTCGACGCGAACGTGCAGATCCACCTCTACCAAACGAGGTTCTTACACGCGAAATTATTGACCATTGATGACGAACTCTCGCTGGTCAGCTCGGGTAATATGGACATTCGTTCTTTCGTTCTGAACGCGGAAGTTGCACTGCTAATCTACGACCAGCAATCGACGTGCGAACTGCTGCTCCAACAACACTGCTATCTAGAACAAAGTCGTATTTTGACCAGCCAACAGTGGACACAACGCAGCTACCTCAATCGGCTCTCGCAGAACATTTGTCGTTTGATGAGCCCGTTGTTGTAAGCGTTCTGGATCGACAACTATTTGTCATCGCCATTACCCTTGGGAGCTTAATACCGTGACCGTTATCGATACGTTTTGTCACATTTTTCCACACGAGTACCGGCTTGCAGTTGACCGGCTCGCCAAAGGACCGCTACCGATGTACACGCGGGCGTGCCAGATTCCGGCGATGGTGGATTTGGATGTACGGTTCTCGGTCATGGATGATTTTTCAGAGTACCAACAGATACTCAGCCTAGCTTCGCCAACGGTTGAGGCGATTTGCCAGCCGAGTTTCTCCGGCGAGTTAGCTCGAGTGGGAAACGATTCCATGGCTGAGCTGGTGGTCAAACACCCACAGCGATTTCCCGGATTTGTGGCTTCGCTGCCGATGAACAATTTGGATCAGGCGCATCGAGAAATTGAACGAGCCGTGATGCAACTCGGCGCGATGGGAATACAACTGTATACCCACGTTGAAGGCGCGCCATTGGATACGCAGCAGAATCTTGAGATCATCGAGCATATTGCGGCGCTGCGCAAACCAATTTGGTTGCATCCGATACGCCCGATGTCGTTTGCGGACTATGCGACCGAAACACACTCTAAACTGGATGTGTGGTGGGCATTTGGCTGGCCCTATGAGACAAGTACGGCCATGTTGCGATTGGTCTGCGCTGGAGTATTCGATCGCTGGCCCGATCTGGCAATTATCACACATCATGCTGGCGGCCTAACGCCAGTGATGGAAGGACGGATCGAATTCGGTATTGACACGCGTGTACTGCGCAATCCGCAGGACGCTCCCATGCTGCGCACGACGCAATCGCTGGTCGATGGACTTCGCAAGTTCTATGCAGATACGGCGTCGTTCGGTTCGCGAATCCCGCTAGACGCTGCTCGAACATTTTTTGGGACCGGAAAAATGCTCTTCGCCAGTGATATGCCATTCGATCCCGAGGGAGGACCTGGCTTTATCCGAAAAGGTCTCCATTTGATTGGCCAAATGGAACTAGAGGATGCGCAGCGCCAAGCTATCCTGTGTGGCAACATCCAGCGTCTGTTATTGCAATGATATTCGTTCTCCCGCGTACCAGTTGCCGAAGTAGAACGAGATGAGTGGCTTTAACTACCAGACTTCATTATCGTGCAGAGGGAACATTTTTCTGCCGAGCCGCGAATAGGGCAAGCGGCGAAAATCGTGCGAAAGGGAGCTGGCAGTGTCGACGTTAAAAATGCTCCCCGCGATCGGTCCAAAGCCTGACCGAAAATGGCCGGTCGACTTGACGCAAATGTACCGCAGTTGGCTACAATCGAGTCCCAAGGATCGACACAATGCTAAATCCATCGGTTGGTGCCGTTCACTGACGACGACGACATGCACTCCGTCCTGTTCCAGCCACGCGGTCGGGCCAAGTTCTCCGACAACGCCGGCCCACATCGGACCTTCGTACACAAATCGACCATGGGAAATCGCGCGCACGCGCGCTAGCATCTCCACCGGCGGTCCTACCATCGGTTGCGATTTGCCGCCGAGGTGAACTTGGACCATGTTGCCTACTCCCGCCTCGACTGCTTGCAGCGCAACGTCTGGATCGACCATGTACAGAACTGCGGAGGGAGTTAATCGACTCTGCATGAACAACCTCAAGATTTCCGTCGCGTCTCCTGACGCGCCGCCTCCAGTATTGTCTCCTTGTTCGGCGAGAATGATTGGGAATTTACCAAGCGATTCTCCTTGGGATATCGCAGCGGAAGGCGACAGCGGCTCCCGGCACCACCATTGGCGCCTCTGCCAAATCCACTGTCCCAGTTCCTCGGCATAGGACTCCGCCAACTCGTGATCACCATCGACCACCACGACAACGCTTGCACCGACGGTCGGATTGTCGATCCACTGATAGCCAACGCCGACGCTCGCCGAGACCACGCGGGGGCGCGCGTCGATTTCCCGCAGCTTGGCAACTAGATCGCTCATCGGCGGCTCCGCGTCGATCATACATGCTGCTGACCACAGAATCGGTAGCGAGCGAAAAGCCATCCGCGGGTGAACTTTGGCTCTCACGGTTGCGGCCATCAATTCGGCCGCGTGCACGGCTCGCTCGGCCATATCGACATGCGGATACGTTCGCTCGACAACCAGCGCATCGGCAGCTTCGGCCATCAACTGTGTCAAATTGCAATGGAGATCGTGAACTGCGATCAGCGGAGTATCTGATCCCACGACGGAGCGCACGCGGCGCAGAATTTCACCATCCGCGTCATCGAAGTCCTGTGCCGCGAACGATCCATGCAGACTCAGCAACACGCCATCTACCGGCAATGCGGCTCGCAACCGGTCTAACAAACGTTCGACTACGACTTCGAAGTCGGCGCGCCGAATCGGTGGTCCGGTAATAGCATTGGCCCACAACAGCGGGACCAATTCCATTTTGGCTTGACGCACGCCGCGCACGAACCCGTCCACAATTGTGTTCGCGTCGCCCAAAGTATCAAATTCTGGTCCCTCGCGATAAACTCGCGTGAAATCAGCCAGCGTAAGTTCACTGGGCGCGTTGTTTCGAATCGCAAACCCACAGGTCTCGTGTTCAATGGCTCCAACGGCGATTCTCGGCAGCATGAACGCGTTATCCGAAGAGACTAGTTAGCGGTTTGCCCGAATCTTGGATTGTGACAGGTCGGTTTTGAGAATCGTGCACGCGAGTTTCCGGAGGAATTCCCAAGGACTGGAAGACGGTCGCGGCCAAGTCCTCTGGAGAAACTGGATTCTCGACGGGATACGCTGCTTGCTTGTCAGACTTTCCATAGACCACGCCACCACGTACACCAGCTCCTGCCAGTAAAGCCGGAAAACAATAACTCCAATGCCCGCGCCCCCATGAGGATGTATCTGGTTTAGGAGTTCGTCCCATCTCACCGACGCAGACTACCAGCGTCTCGTCCAGCAATCCTCGTTCGTGCATATCATTCAGCAGCGCCGATAGCGATTGATCGAGGCCAGGCAACAGATATTTTCGCACGTCATCCGATGTCCGATGGCTGTCCCAACTGTAGCCATCCGGCGCGTCCCACAGCACGGTAACAAAGCGAGCTCCGGCTTCGATCATGCGGCGCCCCATCAAAGCAGATTGGCCAAACAGATGGCGACCGTAACGATCTCGCAGCGCCTCGGACTCGCGCCGAATATCGAAAGCGGCGCGCATCTTATCGGACGTCACCAGTTCAATCGCGCGATGCCGAAATCCGCTGTAGTCTTGTACGAAAGGCGATCGATCCAAGTCGCGGCGCGCTTGCTCAAACTGCTCCAGCAAACTCAGCCGGTGCGAAGTACGATCGAGCGTGATGTCAGCGTAGGCTTCGCAACCGCGAACGCGAAAATCCATTTCAGTTTCGGTACATGGACGGAAATAGGGATTATCTTGTTTGTCTCGCTTGTCGATTCTGGTGGCCATCGCATTGAACGAACTGCCCAACCAACCAGCGTATTGACCTGAGCGGTCATAGCCTTGAATATGTCCTAGTGGGTTGGGTAAATATACATAGCTGGGGAAATCGCGCCGATGCGCCCGAGGCAGATTCTGATCCTGCTGGCGATCTAGGTACTCGACGACCGAACCCATCGCTGGCCAATCTTTCTCAGTTGCATCGACACCCGCAGCTCCCCGTGGCGCCGGTGGCATTGGATGGCCGGTTTGCATGTAATGACAAGCGTTATGGTCATTCTGGTTGTGGGTGACCGTTCGTATCACAGCATACTTGTCGGACAGGGCAGCCAATTGAGGCAAATGTTCACAGATACTCAGCCCCGGCGTTCTCGACGCGGTGGGTTGAAATGGCCCACGAATGGTGCTGGGCGCATCCGGCTTCATGTCGAAAGTTTCTAATTGGCTTGGGCCACCAAACAGAAAAACGAACATTACCGATTTGGCCCGCGCTCCCGAAACCGCTGCTGCCGCTTCCGCGTCCCACAGCCGCGGCAAACTGGTGCCCAGCAGGCCTGCACCAGCCACTTGCAATACGCTCCTGCGCGTTACCCCGTCACATAACCGTTTGGATTTTCCTAAGATCTGAAGCATCTCGTCGACACTTTCAAGTTGTAACAAAAATAGTCTTGCGCGAAGTGGAAACAATTCTAGGAGAGGAGTTTTGAATCAGTTATACAATAATTGCCCAACGAGTTCAATGTAAAGTCATTTTTAGCTACATGGGAGGCAATGGGGGCTTGGGGGATTAAAAAGCAATGCCTTGGTAGCGTAATGTCTACCGAATAGGCTTAGTTAGGCGAGCGGCGAAGAACTTCGCATAACAGTTCTACCTCTAGGGTCACTGGTACTACGTCAAATGATTGGGACTGTGGTAAACGCTTGCCGGATCGACTATCCGATCCATGATGAGGCTGAGTTGGCCATTGGCGGAGAGTGAGCGAAAGAAGCAGCTTGTAAAGCCTTCGTGGCAAGCAGCGCCGATTTGCTCTACTCGTAAGAGGATTGCATCTGCGTCGCAATCGATACGCACATCGACTACTTTTTGGATGTGTCCGCTTTCTTCACCTTTACGCCACAATTTTCCGCGACGTCGGCTGAAATATACGGCACGGCCTGTTGCCAGCGTTTCTGCCAGTGCTTCGGCGTTCATCCACGCGAGCATCAATACCAACCCCGTATGTACGTCCTGGGCAATTGCTGGAAGTAGCCCGCCATGTTTCGCGAAATCGGGAACGTCGGCTTTCAACAAATTTCTCCCTTAGGAATAGCCGAGAAATAAGTGTCAGGTACGAATGGCACTGTGCTACAGTGCCATTCGTGTCAGGTACCTTTTGCGAGAAACTCGCCCTTCGGGTGCTGCGCACAAAAGGTACCTGACACTTATTTTTCGAGCGATGCTTAACGGTGCTGAGCATATCGCCGCAGTTAGGGTCAGAAACCTCAAACGGTTGGCTAGGGTACAGCTTTTCCTGTGGATTACAAGTAACGGTCATGACGATTGGAACGGCTTTTCAGTTCGTGCTACCAGTGGCCGCAAAATTGCTATTTTCCAAAATTTGTCGCCATCGATCGATTGAGGCAATGCAAGCAACCGATTAAGTCTTGAGCGGTGATCCCGCGCGCCAAGGACAATCCGCGCAGTCGTGTCTCGGCCCGCCTCGTTTACTGACGTAGGAGCTGTTAGGTCTCCAAACATCATCTCGTCGGTGCCTCGTTACTTCCAGGAATTCGCCATTGTGTTAAACGAGTCGATCAGCGTTGTGCTGGCTGTCAAGAATGCTCAATCGTGGTTAAGAAGCGAAATCGAGAACTTGCTCGATCATCTGGCCGAACTGACCAGCAGCTTTGAGATAATTGTCGTCGATATCAACTCCCAAGACTCGACGATCGAGGAACTTGAAGACTTGAAGTGCCGTTTTCCACAACTGCGGTTTCAGCAGACAAAAATTGACATCTTGCCCGATGACGCAACCAAACTAGGCATGGAATCCGCTCAGGGAGAAATGATTTTCGCGAACGTCGAAGGTGCTCGGTTTGCGCCAGAGGATCTTCGCAAGCTGTGGGCGCTGCGTAGCGACAAGCGACTGTTGTCCGCGCGCAGCAATACCCGCGCGCGTCGAATCGATAATGGCCTGATCGAAAAATTAACTCAATGGGCCCATCGTATGACTGACCATATGCACGAGTCCACTTCAACGTCGTTTCCATTGGGAGCGGTGCAAATGGTTCGGCGCGAAGCAATCGAACAACTTCGAGAATCCCATGATTCGCAAATCGAAATCTCGCACATCTCGCATCAACAATTGACCAGCCCAAAATTGGTTGATAAACGACGCTCGCGTCTGGAGCTGCCAGCACGAAATTCTAAGAGATCCGGCGCCACAACCTCAGGCGAATAAGCGTGAGGCAACTTGCCAAACCATCAGGTCTCCGCAAGTTATCGAGAGGTTGGTTGAAAAGCTGCGACTTCATTTCTCTAATCAACTTAGTCGTAGAGAATCTCCGATGCCGGTTCGCGTCCTCGATCAGGCGATAGTGTGAGCAGGCCGCAAAGTTGTAGAGTCAGTAGGCTTATGTAGGCCGGGTTGGTGACTGCGTAGCGCTTCCACAGTCGTTTGGGCTCGCGCGTCAATCGAAACAACCATTCCAGTCCATGTTTCTGCATCCAATTTGGCGCTTGTTCAACTTGGCCTGAGTGAAACGAGAAAGCCGCACCCACAGCCATGATCGGCATAGAAAGGTCCTCGCGAAACTCGTAAGCCCAGACTTCCTGGCGCGGACAACCGATTCCCACAAATGTAATCCTGGCGCCACTGTCGGTGATGCGCGCGACGAGATCTCTTTTTTCGTCATGCGACAGTCGCCGAAACAACGATGGTTGAGTTCCAGCGATTTTCAATTTCGGAAATTGGTTGCGCAGATTCTCGACGAGCATCGCTAGAGTTTTGTTATCGCTGCCAAACAAGAATATCGGCAGATCTTCGTTAGCGGCTGCCTCACATACTTTCAGCGTTAGGTTTGGTCCATAGACTCGATCTCTCAGCCCCGATTGGTACAACCAATTCAAAGCCCATCGCACGGGTTGGCCGTCCGGCACGATCATTTCCAACTGGTTCAAACGATAGCACTGAAATCGATCCATGACGCCCGTCATTACACCGTGCACGGCCAGCGCACTGACGCCAAATGGAACGCGCTGACGCGCGGCATGAATGATTTTCTCCACCGCCGCTTCGTAATCGACAGCACTGATGCCGATACCCAGCAAATTCTTCTTGCCATGGTCGATCATTTGGCAACAACCTCGTGCGTGTCAAGAAAATCTTGGCGAGCAAAGCATGCTTTCAATGGCCGACGCGTCCGAGAATTACGGCCGTAAACGTTCGCGATATCAACTTGAGATCCAACCAAAGGCTGCGGCGCCTAGAATATCTCAAGTCCAATCGCATCCAATCAACAAAAGGGATTTCGCGGGATTTGGCGAGTTGCCAAAAGCAGGTTAATCCAGGTTTGGTGTCTAGTCGTCGGCGATGCCAGGGCCTGCACTGAGCATCTTCGCAAACAGGTAATGGGCGCGGACCCACCAGTGACATTTCACCGCGCAGGACATTCAAGAACTGTGGCAGTTCATCTAAGCCGGTATCTCGCAGGATCTTGCCAACCGCAGTAATTCGAGGGTCGCGGCGAATTTTGAATGCAGGTCCGTCGCGTTCGTTATCGTCGGCTAAGGGCCTGTGAACAAATAACTTTTACAACTTTCGGACTCGAGGCGTGAGCGAGTAGTTCCACTCGCCGTGGAAATTATCGCGTTTCAGCTTCAACTTTGCGAGCTCTTCATCGGTGACCTTTATTTTCGTTGGGTAC
>SYJV01000038.1 GCA_005798335.1 Planctomycetaceae bacterium
GATCCCTGATGCTAGCGACAATCTGATCTATGGCCGGACGATCGACCGCCTCGATGCGTCTTCCCAGCGCATGGCTCAGCAATCGACTAGTCACCGTGCGAACAAAGAACTCTTTTCTCTTGAGCAAGATCGTTCGAAGTTCTTCGGGACCGGAGAATTGGTCGCCCCAGGCACTCGACCATACGCATTGCGGACATCGTGCATTCCGTTCTCGAACGTGAATCGCGGTGCAAAGCCTTTGTCGAGCGGGACTTTGAATTCATACCAGACCAGCTCGTTGTCCTTGATGGTGGCTTCGGCCAGCAGCGGCTGAGCTACTCGCGGAAAGGCTTCAGCGAGTCGGTAACGCGGCTGACGGTGGAGAGTTTCATTCGGGTGCTGGAGAACGCTTTCTGGCGGCTGGGCGGAGTGCCGAATGTGGTGGTCTTCGACGCCGCCTCTTGCGCGGTCAAGCACGCCGAACGATCTTGAAGCCAGTGCTAGACCGATCGTCCTTCCTTCATCCGCAACCGCACTAGGAGATCGTTCAAGGCGGCTCGTGCCGATGGAGCTTGGGTCAGTTTTGATTGCTCGCAAGCCGTTTCCAGTTCAACCGTTAATCGATCGTACTCACTTCGGTAGAAGTCGATATCGGTAGCTTCGAGTACGCACTTTTCGGCAGACGTTTGCTTTCTATCGATCAGTTCGTCGACATAGGATAACTTGGCAGTTTCATTGAGAACATTCAGAGTGGCTTGGACTTCGCCAGAGTTCATCAGGTGGATGCCCGTCAGCAACACGCGATAGGTGTACAGCAGCGGCTTGACCCGCTGCGGCGATTCCTTTTCGAACAGCTTCCACTGTGTGGCGGCAAATCCCAGATAGTGGTGTGCATGGTGCCGAGTGATGCAATCCCGAGCAATCACTTTGAGTTCTTCATGTTCCGGGGTCGTAAAAACAACTAACGGCGAAAAGAGCTGCTCAAGGACATAGCCGTTGCGCTTCAGCATCAAGCGAAAAAACTTTGTGGCGTCGTGCGTTACCAAATCAATTTCCAGCCCATCGTAGACCCCTTCCTTCTCAACCGTCTGCTGACCATCGTCCAGGCCGATCACCGTTTCCAGCGGCAACAGGTGTACTCCACGAAGATCGAAGTCGGAATCCGGAGACGGAAATCCATACAAGTGGGCTCCACTGATAGTGGCGAACAGCAATGGAAAGGGATGCGTCCGCAAGTGTGACATCATCTTATCGTTGTCGATCATGGCAGGTCTTTCTCTAGCGCTCGTCGGCGGGCCTCGATCAAGAATGCGTTGGCTCGCTCGTAGTCCGGTCGTTCCGGTAGTTTGGTTTGCTTAAATGCTAATTCAAAATCGGCCTGCAATTCCTTGCGCCAAGCATCAGCCTCCGCAAACCGCATCTCACCGCGTTTGATACTAAGTAGTCGATCGCGATCAGCGCCCGCATCCACGAGGACAACTCCCTGTCGCAAGACCTCGATTCCTGAAAGCAGCAAGCGGATCAAATGCATGACATGTTTCCATTTTATCCGTCCTTGATTGCGGATGTCCGTCTGCATCTTCTTGAACTGCGAAGCCACGTAACCTGAGTACGTTTGGAACACCAGTTTCGACAGGAAAACGTCGCGCATCGCCAGGAGTTCGGCGGCTAACGGAGTCAACAACTCGACTATGGGTGAATAGAGACACTCCAGGACGTTCGGGTTCGCCTTGAGCGCCAGCACGATGAATTTCTGAAGTTCCCAATAAGCCTCCTGAGTCTCGTCGTTTTCCAATTGCTCCGGTACTCCGAAGAGTGACCAATGCATCTCAGCCGGTGGCAGGTAGATTCCACGTCGATCCGTGTCGGACTGGTCGTCATCCAGCCCATACGCGCGAGAACCGATTACGCAGCGATAGATCACACGCTGGTACAACCCGGTTGACGTCAGCGGTGATTCGCTTGATCGAATCTGATCCTTCTGAAACTCGGCCAGCCTCACCAAATGGTCGTGATGAACGGGCGCCTCAAATCCATCACTAAACTTTATTCGGTAAGCGTGAGTACGGTCCATCGGCGAACGAACGATAACGCCCACAACTCCAGCCGGATGCCCAACGAGACCATTTGCGGTCACGACATCTTTCTGAACGACGACTTGTGTGCCTTCGGAATAGATCAAGCGTTTAGTCACGATCGAACTCGCATCTTCGATGCGTTCCTGCGAGAGATGGACCGATCCATAAAGTTCGACCTCTACTTTGTGGCAGTATAGCATCCAGCAGACACAAGCCTTGTACTTGCGTTCTCATTCGACGATATTGTTTTCTTGGTCGATGCAAGCAAGATCGCGTGTTTTTCGGCAAAGGACATGAGAATTCGCGTATCCTATTTCAACCGAACAATTTACAGGAGGCAATTTGCAAACACTGGAATCGGAACTTCGAGAGTTGGTTCGCCTGTTCAATCAACAGAAAGTCGAATACGCATTGTGTGGTGGGATGGCCGTTGCAATCCATGGCTACCCGCGATTCACCAAAGATATCGACTTCTTGATCCCAGCAGAATCCTTGGAACGTGCTTGTAAGGTTGCCGCAATGGCTGGATTTCTCGATGAGTCCGGGCGAATTCCTTTTGCCGATTCTGATGTTTATCGAATCATCAAAACGCATGGTCCTGATTTCAGGATTCTGGATCTGATTGTTCCCAAGAGGTTAGATACAATTGCTTGGCAAGATCGAAAATGGTTCGATTGGGATGTACTGCCCATTTGCGTCGTATCAGCAGAAGGGCTGGTCGAGATGAAGCGTGCTGCGGGTCGAGATATTGATCTGATCGATATAAAGCAACTTGGGTTTGGTCCAAATGAATAATAGTGAACCACGACTGTCGGAACCGCAAAGGGCAATTGCAGTGGATATGTCCAGCCAGGCCATCGCAAGTCGCCTGCGCGAAGTTAGCGAGCTTTACCAATTGGGCACGTCGTTGGCTAGGGCTAGGCCATGCTTCCCGCCTTCGGAATCGGCTACACGAAGCGCGACGAGTAGTTCGGGAAGCCCGGACACAAGTCAGACTCGATAAATGATCAACTACCATGCGAATCCTGATGGGATTGGTGAACCCAGACAGCGGTAGCGTTTCGGTAGTGGGCCAGCCAATGTTGTCGCGAGCGTCCGCTGTAAAGCAAGAAATCGGTTACTTCTCCGACGATATGCGACTCTACAAACCGGAATCCATTGGCTGGCACATGCAGTTCGTCCGGTCCCTCTATCCGTCTTGGAATGATGACTACGCACGGGAGTTGCTAACTCGTTTCGGTCTAATCGAGAAACAGGTGGTGAAGGGGCTGTCCCACGGTCAGCGAGTCAAGACGATGCTGCTCCTGGTGCTGGCTCGGCAGCCCAAACTATTGATCTTGGATGAACCCACAAACGGGCTGGACCCCGTCAGTAGGCACGAAGTACTCACGGAACTGATGCGTGTGATCGCTGACGAAAACCGAACAATTTTGTATTCATCGCATAACACACAGGATGTCGAACAAATCAGCGATTCGATCACGTTTATCGATCAGGGGCGCGTGGTCGCGTCCGGCGATCGGGACGACTACCTCGAACAGTGGAAACGCATCAAGCTGCATGCCCCTGAGAGCTGGCATGCCCCGCGCATCGACGGTTTGCAGCTCGAATCCTCGTTTCGCAGTCATCGTGTGCTGTCGATGAATCGATACAGGGAAGACCTAGCCTCGCTGCTTATCGCGTCTGGGGCCACGGTGGAGACCATCGAACGAATGAGTCTGGAAGAGATTTTTGTAAGCACCGTTCTGCGCGGGCGCGAGGAGAAACCGTCATGAATCTGCATGCCATCCAAATCCTGTTTTTGAAAGATCTGTTTTTGAGCCGTCGGCACCTCTTTGCCTACTTTCTTGGAGGCATGGTCAGCTCGGCTCTGACCTGTATCCCCAACAAGACAATATCTTTCGTCGGGTTCATCCTCATGCTCACGGTAGCCATTGCCGCGGGGATTCACTTAATTGGTCAGCTCATGCTAGCGGAATCCAGTGAGCAGACTCGCTTATTCGTGATGAGCTTGCCAGTCAGTTTGTTGGACTACTCGCTTGGAAAAATATCGGTCGTGCTCACTGCCTATCTGATTCCGTGGAGCACCATGTTCGCGTGCAGCACGATTCTTACCTTCGTGCTGCCGTGGGCCAAGCATGGTGCTGTGGTGGTCTTGCCGGCAATTTTTCTATTTCTGCGTTGCGGATTCATGGTGCAGTTGGTTACGGCCGTCGTTACGGAGTCCGTGGGTTGGACGATTTGCGTGATGGTTGCGTGTAATGTGTTGCTCAACGTCTTTCTGACGCAACTGTTTGCGGTTCCCGAGATCGCTGCTGCCAAGCAGAGCGATATCGTCGTTTGGCCATCGCAGATTCTCCAACTGCTGACGATTGAGTGCGCGGTTATTGTCGGCGCGCTGGCGACGGCGATTGTATTGCAGACTCGCAAGCGAGATCTCGTCTAATCTAATGGCTGTCCCTATTACGGAACACATTCGAGCTGCCTCACTGGCCGAGCGCCCAACTAATGCTGCCGGGTCTGAGTCGACTCGCATCCATTACCTAGACAACCTTCGAGCAACCGCCATGCTGCTGGGTGTCTACCTGCATTCTGCATTGGCCTATGCCCAGCCGGCTCAATCCGTGTGGCTGGCGACGGATTCCGGATCCAGCACGCTAGTTGATGCTTCCATTTGGTTCATTCATTTGTTCCGCATGAGCCTTTTCTTTCTGCTTTCCGGATACTTCGCCAAGCTTGTGATCCAGAAAAAAGGTCTGCGATTGTTTCTTTGCAATCGAGCTCTTCGAATCGCTGTCCCCTTCGTGACACTGTATCCATTCTTGCTGGCCGCGATGTTCGCGGTCATCGTGTTTTCACTCTCCTACCTCGATGCTCCTCGCGGGCTAATGGGATTGATCGCCGAGTCTTCGCGAGATGGCGCGTCCGCACGGACCGGCCGACCATTAACCACGATGCACCTGTGGTTCTTGTACTACTTGCTGATGTTCGCGGCAATCTCGGCCGTAGTCTCCAGAGTGTCTTGGTGTCAGGCGGATTGGCTGATTGGTCGACCGATGCTCCTGGTCTTTGTTCCGCTCGTTCTGCTCCCTGCGGTTCTTGCAGCCGGAATTCCATTACCGGCCCCAGAGTCTTTCGTGCCGCACTGGTGGCCGTTTGTATTTTACGGGAGCTTCTACGGTGCCGGCTGGATTCTGTACAGACGCGAGCACCTGTTAGATCGGCTTCAACCGCTTACTTGGCATCTTGTCTGGGGCAGCCTCGGAGCGTATTCCGCCTACTACGCCACGATGCCCAAGTTGGACTTGAGTCTCATCACCGCCGGAACTATCTCGATCGCCGCCTGGGACTATCCTTTGGCATCTGTCCTGACCGCCTACCTTTCCGTTTCGCTGACGATTTCGGTATTGTTGCTGGGCCGAATCTACTTGGTCCGCCGCAGCCCAGCTCTAGCATTTGTCGCGGACTCTTCATACTGGATGTATTTGATCCACCTTCCGGTCGTCATCTTCCTGCAGGTGCTGTTGATCCCATTGGATTGGCCGGCAGTGATAAAACTCGTCCTCACCCTTCTCGGCACGACCGGATTCTGCATGGCTACTTACGTGGTATTTGTCAGATATACGCCCATTGGCAATTTGCTGCACGGCAAACGCTCATTCCCGTAAGCGATCGCCTGTTCAGTCGGCGAGCCGCCGCGAACTAAGTTTCGTGAAAAGACATCCGACAGATCGACACATCCGCGCAAGCCAACGTCCAACCGCAGGCCAATCATGCGACGCAATTCGGCGCGATGAATCTCGAATAGACGCTACTGCATCACTGCTGCCGTTGAAAATGCTGAGTTTGCGAATCGAGGAGGGAAAGTCCAAACGAGATGAAACGCGACTGTTCATCGATTTAAATTCAAAGCATTAGGGTGTACTTCCTGAGTTGCTCTTGGATATCAATCGATTAGTCAGCGGAGTGGCCAAGCGTTCCGGCTCACGCTCACCTGCTAGAATGGAGTCGATGTTGAGCATGCCGGTCAAGCCGTGATGTCACTCAATAGGTGGTGCAACTGAACATTCATCTGCATCAACGTCTTTTTTGCATGTGCCGGACGTGATCGGCCGCTTGTCTGACAAAGCGGTCTCGCTGACGCATGTAACTTCGCAAAAAGCCAGAGCTTGGGAACGAGGTTCCGAATTCCACTTTTGGTGAGCGAATACTCCACTGCGGGTTGACGAATGCCATGGATCAGTTGGCCAGCGTCTGGTTGGCTTCCCTTTGAAAAACTCGACGCACATCGGAAGCATCGGAATTCGAGAAATTTGCTCGCTGGACCATCAAGACGTAAATGCGTTTCTTGATGGGATCGATCCAAGCCTGCGTACCATAAGCACCTCCGTGGCCGAAACTGCCGGGACTGAGAGACTCGGTTGGCCCTTGAGGTTCACGCACGACGCAGCAGCCAATTCCCCATCCGTGGCCAGGTGTGAAACCTGGAACCAATTCACCGGTGTGAATCGATCGCAGGGTTTTTACGGCTTCGGGCGACATGACTCGTGTGCCGTTCAATTCACCGTCGCGCAGCAGCATTTGGCAAAATCGAGCATAATCACCAGCGGTCGAAAACAAGCCTCCGTTGGCGGCAGGCATGCGTTCACGGTAAGTCGGTGACTTGCCAGCCAGCAAACGAATATCCGTCTCAACTAGCTTGCCACCATCTTCTTTGCGGTACGACTTAGCCAATCTCTTGTGCTGAGAGTCTGTCAAGTAAAACGAAGTATCGTTCATGTTTAGTGGTTCGCACAGCTTCGTTTGCACGTATTTATCGAACGTCATTCCGGACAACACTTCAACGATTCTCGCTGCCGTGTTGATCGAAGTTTGGCTGTACTTCCACTGAGAACCGGGCGCAAATAGTACTTGCACTTGGCTGTATCGCTGGGCCGCTTCAGCGAGCGTCTTAGAGGTGTAAGCGTCGTCCTGCTTGAGTTCCGCCATACCTGAGGTGTGTGTCAGCAAGTGCTTGACGGTAATCTCCGCAGTCTTACCATCCGCCAAACGTAATTCCTTCATCTCCGGCAGATACTTTGTTATTGGATCGTCGAGCGATAGTTTGCCTTGATCGACCAACATCATGACACAGGCACCTGTAACGGGCTTGGACATCGATGCGATCCAGAAAAGTGAATCGGTACGAATTTTCGCGCCGGTCGCCGTGTCTGCAGCACCGACGGCATCTAGATGCAGGATCGATTGCTCGTTCGCAACTAAGGTCACCGCGCCAGCGACTTCGCCTGCTTCGACGAACCGCTTCATCGCAAAGGCAACATTACTCAATGTCGAAACCGCCGACTTTTCTTGGCTCACGCAATACGTGCATGAATTCAGAACCAACCAGCATGTCAGCAAGCTGATAGAAACTCGATTTACCATTGACTTCTCCCATCTCGTAGAATTTGCGACTAACAAAGGACGATTTTTTACACAACACGGCACGTCAGCGGGCGTCCCTCTAGGCCAGCCAACAGGTTCTCGATCGATAGTTCGGCCATGCGGCGCCGAGTCTCCATAGTAGCGCTGCCCAAATGTGGAGTCAGCGTGACATTGTCCAAAAACAACAGCGGATGATCGCGCGGCAAAGGCTCTGGTTCGGTCACATCGAGTGCTGCGGCGAATATCCGACGTTCCACCAATGCCTCTGTTAGCGCGCTGGTGTCGATGATGCCTCCGCGTGCGATGTTGACCAACGTTGCGGTGGGCTTCATCAAACTCAGCTCTCGCTGGCCGATCAAATTGCGTGTCTCGGAGGTCAGCGGCACGATGATGACGACAAAGTCGCTGGTTGCGAGCAGTTCGTCGAGCGAGACTTTCTGTGCGTTCCATTTTTGTTCCGCGTTAGGACGAGCATGGCGCGCATGATAGAGAATTCGCATATCAAAGCCGCACGCTCGTTTGGCGATCTGACTGCCAATGTTGCCCAGTCCGACGATTCCCAGGGTCGCTCCATGAACGTCGTGTCCGTGTCGTAGGCTGGGGTCAAAATGAGTTACGTCGGGGCGCCGGGAATATCGATCACCTTCGGCCAAACGTCGCGCAGCAGCCAACAGCAGAGCAAAAGCCATATCGGCCACTGCGCCATCGAGAATTCCCGGCGTGTTTCCCACAGGAATTCCTCGGCGACGCGCTTCAGCAAGATCGATGTGATCGACGCCGACGCCATGATTGGAGATCACGCTTACATCGGGAAAGCGATCCAGTATCGGGGAACCTACCGGTGTGTGGCCATAGCAATAGATCGCATTGATGGGTGAAACCCCCTGGTCCCAATCGACAATCTCTACTTTCCCGTTCATCAGCCCGCGCATCGTCGGCGTCAACGAACTGGGAGCAAGAACGCGTGGTAATCTCGCGCTGAATTGCATAAATTGCTCCAAAGAACAGCAAATGGGAACGAAAAATTGTCAGCCCACAAAAAATAAAGCACTCGTCCGCTACGAACAAGCCGTCGTGAGTAGTTCAGCCGACTTTACGAACGGGCAGGCTGAAACTAAAGTACGCTGGTGAGATTTGCGCTTCCGGCGCAATCGTTAGCTGCGTCCAAGCGCTTGTGCGTCCTTGGTTTCCTCATATTTCACTGCGAGAAACTTAGTATGAATCGAACTTTGTGGATGCTGACCATGGCTTTGTGGATGTCCGGCGGCCAGCACTTTGCCATTGCGGCGGATGTCGTAAACGAGTTGACCACTGCTGAATCGCTCAGTGGTTGGAAATTATTGTTCGACGGTCGCTCGACCAGCGGTTGGCGCAACTATCAAAAGCAAGAAATTTCCAAAGGCTGGAAAGTCGAAAATGGGGCCCTGGTGCGAACTGCGCAGGGAGCGGGCGACATCGTTACTCAGTCGCAGTACGGTTCCTTTGAACTCTCTCTGGAATACAACATTTCCAAAGGTGGCAACAGCGGTGTCATATACCACGTGCAGGAGACCAGCAAAGCTCCTTGGCACACGGGGCCCGAAATCCAGATACAAGACAATCGCGATGGTCACGATGGGCAAAAGGCTGGCTGGTTGTATCAACTGTTCAGGCCCGATCCTATCAAAGGAGCGCGTGACCAAAGTACCTTAGACGCCACGCGCCCTGCGGGCCAATGGAATCAACTTTATGTTCGCATTGTTCCGAATCCAAGTCTATGCGAAGTCTCAGTCAATGGCTTGCTGTATTATCGGTTTAAGATGGGAGACGAAAAGTGGAATGAAATGGTCGCGAAGAGCAAATTCGCCAAATTAGAAGGATTCGGCCAGGCCGGTAAGGGACATATTTGCTTGCAAGATCACGGCAATTTGGTTTCGTATCGCAATATCAAAATTCGCGAACTGCCGTCGGATTTGACGATTCCTCAACCCATTCATGGCAAACTGGGGCTCACCGGCGCGCTGGCATTTCCAAAACTGAAGTGGGCTGGTTGGGAGCCGGAAGACGAAGGTGGCAACGTTCAAAAGCTGCGCATCATCGAACTAACTCACGCCGGCAAGGACGACAACCGACTGTTCGCCGCAGCACAGACTGGCGAGGTCTTCGTATTTGAAAATCGAGCCAATGTGGAACAATCGACACTGCTGCTCGACCTGAGAAAGAAAGTGACTCAGTTCACGCTGCCTGGCGCCAACGAACAAGGTATGTTGGGACTGGCGTTGCACCCCAACTTCAAATCCAACGGCCATTTTTTTGTATCGTATACCGCAGCCAATAATGATCGCTCAGTTATTTCGCGATTTACGATCTCGAAGTCCGATCCCAACCGGGCCGATCCCAATTCCGAAGTTGTCTTGCTGGAAGTTCCACAGCCATTCAAGAATCATAACGGAGGTAGTATTGAATTTGGTCCCGACGGGCATCTGTACATTGCTTTTGGCGATGGCGGGTTGCGAAACGATCCCCATGCAAACGGACAAAATCTATCGACGTTGTTGGGATCGATTTTGCGGATCGATGTCAACAAGACTTCCGCCGGCAAGAAGTATGGCATTCCTGCCGACAATCCATTTGTAAATGTCGCCGGCGCGCGCCCTGAGACTTTTGCGTTTGGCCTGCGCAATCCTTGGCGAATAGCCTTTGATCCTCAGACCGGACTGTTATGGGCAGGTGAGGTTGGTCAAGAGCTTTGGGAGGAAGTCAACGTCATACACAAAGGCGGCAATTATGGTTGGAGCATGCGCGAGGGAACTCACGCATTCGGCAACCGCGAGCCCGTCAAAGGGGTCAGCGACCCGATCGATCCGGTCTGGGAATACGATCATGGAGTCGGTAAATCGATCACCGGTGGCAGAGTTTATCGCGGCAGCCGCGTTTCCAAACTAGCCGGGAAATATTTGTACGCCGACTATGTCAGCGGTAGTGTCTGGGCGCTTTCCTACGATGCTTCGACGGGCAAAGCAACTCGCAACGAACAGGTGATCGCCAACGGCATTCCCGTGTTGGCTTTCGGCCAAGACGCTGCCGGTGAAGTGTACTACACAATCGATAGCGCCAGAGGCGAGTGCATCTATCGCTTCGAGTGATTTGATATAACCCACACAAGCCGTCCAGTTCGTTGCACTGGACGGCTTGCACAGAGGTATAGAGAAACGAACAATTTTGCCTTGTAGACGAAGATCTTTCACGGCAAGCCCATTTCCCTCAATGCTTAGGCACTACTGGCTGCGCTGAAACGTTTCTCCAAAGCACTGCGGCGTCCTTGTTCGACTGGGATTCATCCCAGCAGAAGTTGGCGACTGCCAGATCTATTCGGCCGTCGTCGTCCCAATCGCCCGCGGCGCACGATAGATGGTCACACGTCTGCGTCTCCAAAATGTGCATATTGAATTGCGATTTGGCAGTCTGTTCGAATAGCACCACGGAAGGCAGACGCAGGTTCTCGCGTTCGGGAAAATGCACTGCTGGCAAGAAGCTAACTGCGGCCAGGTCCCGATCCCCATCACCGTCAAAATCAGCCGAGACTGCTCGCGAAACGCCGTACATTGTTGCCAACCGATGTTGCTTGTACGGGAATTTACCTTCGTTTTCCAGCCACTGCACGCCATGATAGGGCTTGAGTAGGTAGGGCCGGTCCAAGATATCTCCGTTGGTCAACAGCACGTCCATGTCGTGGTCGCTGTCGAGATCGACTAATTCGATCCCACTGCAACCAAAGCTGGGAAATTCTGCGGCAAAGATTGTCGCTGGCTTGAACTTGCCGTCACCTTGGTTCAGATATGCTACCACTGTTTCGTGATGCTGGCTGATCAGGCCCACGAAATCGGGTCGACCATCGTGGTTCAGATCCGCGATCGGCACATGAATCGCCCCGTGCCGTGAGTCGACCACGTGGACCGTGAATTGCGGTTGCGACCAGTCGGTGGTGCGATTCTCCAAATACAAGATCTCGCCCGTTGTCCGCCAACCAAACGCTGCCACGATCAGATCGAGCCGCCCGTCGCCGTTGCAATCTGCCGTTTGTACATCGGCGACCCGACCAACACCCTCGAGGATCGTCTTGGCGACAAATTGGCCGCCAGAGCCTCCCTGCAGCCAATACACTTTGCCGACTTTGTCATCGGTAGGAAAGAAATTGCCCAACGAGGCGACGAGTATATCCGTCCGGCCATCGAGATCCAAATCGCAAACTGAAGTATGGCACGGTGCGGTCAATTGCGGAAGAACTATCCCACCCGGTCCTTGAGCGTATGGCTTGAGCACTAGCATTGCATTCAGACGCGTTTCGCATAGTATCAATTCTTGGTTTCTGCCTCCAAACAATTTCGCCAAATTAGCGTTCGCAACGGCCGGATGAGGCGGAACGTGGGGCATAAATCCAGTGCCGCGTTTCTCGAATTTGATCGGCGTCTGATCAGTTCGCGGCGACGATTGCCCGATTGCCGAAAATCGCTCGGGCGCGCGGCGTTCGTAATAATTCACCACGCTTTCCAGCGATGGAAAATCATCGGCCAACGCCGAGTCTCTCAGGAAATCGAAACCTTGCTTGACCTTCTTTCGCCAAGCCGAGCGTGGCATCGATTCCGGTGTCGGGTAAGCATGGCAGGCGGCACACAAACGACGAACGCCCTCCGGCGAAGCTTCTTCCGCTTTCCCAGGCAATGTCGAAAGCGCACCACTGAGCAGTTGCCGAATGTCGTGCTCGCTCTCTTCACTTGCATCAGGACGCTTTGCCGCTTGTTTCAATTCACCGCGTCCAAGCGAGGCGTGCAACTTTGCGCGACGCTTCTGGCCATCCAAGAGGAAGAGATCTGCCAACCCTAAATGTGCTGGAGCAAAATCCGAGTCCGCCTTCAGAGCCGAATAAAACCACCCGGCTGCTTCGTCCATTTTTCCTGTACGCAGCATCCACTGGCCAACATCGGTCAGTAACACTGGTTGGTGTTGGGATTCGAGCAGTCGCGATTTTAGCTCGGCTTGCAGCCGGTCATTGTGATCGATGCGTTGGTCGAGCGCCGCATCATTCTTCTGCTGCGATTGCAGGGCCAATCGAAGAACAAAATTTGCCTCCGCGTGATCGGGGCTCAACTCCAGTGCTCGGCGAAGCCATCGCTCGGCGTCTGCCGCTGTTTTCAAACGCAGCGCAATTCGGCTCCGCTCGACCAATGCCGAAACGGAATCAGGGTGTTTCGCCAGCAGTAAATCGACCAGCTCGCGAGCTTCATTGTTGCGTGTCAGATCTTGCAAGCAGCGAGCCAGCGATAGTATCCCGCGCTCGTCACCGGGCCATTGCTCAACAAGTACTCGATAATGCTCGACTGCCTCGTGAACATATCCAAGCGAATGTAATAAATTGGCTAAGGATCGACGAATTACCAGCGCACTGGGTTCAGTTTGCAGCGCGTTTTCGAAATCATTGCGAGCCTGGTTCTCCCGTTGCATTTCGACTCGTGCACGTCCCCGCAACCACAGTGCCCGCGCATCGGTCGGCAGTCTGTCTAGGATCGACTCGGCATATTTTTCAGCATCGAGCCACTGAAACGTTGCAAGGTGACCTTTAGCCAGCGATTCCAGGATCAGGCGACTATCGGGTGAATTGCTGCGAGCTCGTGATTGCCAAGTCTCGATGCCGCGCAAGTCTCCTTGTTGCACCGCCGAGAGCTGCTCTTCCAGCTCGATGGCCTGATTCAGACCCGGTAATCGCCAACAGGTCGCGAGCAAGCGCTCGGCCGCACTGTTATTGTCGTCCCGCCGCGCTTGCTTGGCCTCGCCAAGTTGCCCAACAGTGTAGACATATGCAGCCACGACTAGCGTAGTCGCCACGAACAAACTCAGCGCAACCAATCGTTTCGGACGGCAAAAAAATCGCACCACCTGCTCCCGTAATCTCATTAATGCAACAATCAGATCTACGGGAATTTACCGGAAACTCACTGGTACCTGAATAGAGAAGTTACCATAGCGAGTAATAGGCCCAAAAAGTCGTAGCGGAATTCGCCAAGATTTCGTTCAAGATTCGAAATTCTTGGCTTGTTCCGCTACCAGGCATCACTTTATGCTGCCACCATCAAGATTCGCGTTCTTTCAGTACTCGAATACCTTGGCGGCAAAGGAGGAGCAGGCGTTGGACGCCCTTTGGGTTTATCTCGCGACGCAAGATATTCTAAGACTGACCGTGTCTGGTCGTCGTCCAGAAATTCTATGTCCGCTCTTTTGAACTGCCGAGGGTCTCGGTCGCGAATTAACTTGTAAGTGATCGGTCGCGGAGATGGATTGGGAGGTGAGATTTTATCGGCACCGTAGTTCGCAGCTAGAAACTGAAAGTACTGAATCAAAGCTTCCGACGGCATGCCAAAATTAAAATAGTCGCTCTTCATATCACTTGAGACCACCATGGCATTGCGATAGGAGTTGCGTCCACAGCCGTTGCCTTCGGGAGCAATCGGGGGAATGATATGGCACACTTCCGCGATTTCGGTCAGATCATCTCCATCGAGATCGATGGGAATTAACTCGGGATTAATTTCGGGATGGATTCCAATAGAATCGAATGCCAAAACGGATCGAAAAAGTTACATCGATTCTTCACATACCCGCAAGATTTCTTCGAATCGCGCGATCCCACCGGCTTGTCCGGTGGATCATTACGCTTCAAGCTACAGTGTTTCGCACGCAGCACATACATTTGAATCGCCGCGAGAATCCCACCGTCGCTTGGCGTGCGACTATCAAACGCTGCGAAGGGCTTCGATGGGGTCCATGCGCGCGGCTTGGCGCGCTGGGTAAATGCCTGAGACAATTCCCACAGAAAATGCGACTGCGGCGGCGGCGATGATCGACCAAGGCGTGATGATGGTCTCCATTCCAGACAGATAAGCGACCAGTCTGGGTGCGCCCAGGCCGAGACACAGCCCGATGCCAGTTCCCAACAATGACAGAGTGGTTGTCTCGACCAGAAACTGCAGCACGATGTCGGATTGCCTGGCGCCAAGCGCGCGACGAATGCCGATTTCGCGAGTCCGTTCGCTGACGCTGGCCAACATGATATTCATGATGCCAATACCGCCGACCAGTAATGAGATTGCGGCTGTCGCGCCCAATACGAAATTGAAGATCCGCTGAGTCGCTTGAGCTTGTTCCAGCAAGTCGAGCGGAATGGTAATGGCGAAATCTTGTCTGGGATGATACTTCGCGAGCAGTCCTTGCAGCGCAGATGCTGTTGCCTTGACGTCCTCTTTGCTGCGAACTTCGATGGTAACTTGACTCAATTCTAGACGCTCGCGCTTAAAACTTCCCTGTTCCCGTTTCTCAAGCAAATCGCCGATGCGACTGCGATCGGTGGTCAGCGGAATCACGACATCGCGATTTAAGTCTTGCGCGGCTAAGCTCGAGCCAATTCCCGCCGACGGTGTCCGATACTTGAGAACTCCTACGACGCGAAAAAACTGTTCGTTACCGATCTGAATCGATTTGCCGATTGGGGACAGGCCACGAAATACGTCGATAGCGACGGTTTCGCCGATGACGCAAACGTTGCGCACGCCCTCCATGTCGGCCAGCTCGAGAAAACGCCCGCGGGCAACTTCCAAGCGGTTCGTAGGAAAGTAACTTGGGTGGACGCCGACCACCCGGACATCCATCACACCTTCGCCGTAGCGCCCTTCCTCGGGAAACTCGCGTAGCGGTGTGACACGGACTGCTGTTTCCAACGTTTCACGAATGCGCCGCAGGTCATAGTACGTCAAGCCGTAGCTCAACTCAAACGAGCGAAAATTAATCGGCTGAGTATCCGCAGCCGGTTTGGTGCTGCGCACGATAACGTTATTGATCCCCAGTGAAGCGATCTGACGCTGCGATTCTTGGCTGGCACCTTCCGCGACAGCCAGCATAACGATGACGCTCGCGACGCCAAAAACCAAACCCAAGATCGTTAGAAACGAACGCAGTTTGTGCATCATGACGCTGCGAATCGACATGCGCACCATGCCCGCCCAGCGCACCATCAAGCGACTGGTCATCCGCCGGTTCCTTTCTTGGGAGCGGCCGCTGGAGTTGAGCGTTTGGAGCTAACTTCGCGTTCGGCAGCAGCGAAATCGGCGGTACCTCGTTGATAGGCATCCAAGGCAATCTTGTCGCCAGGGTTGAGCCCTTCCAGCACTTCGACAAACGAGTGCGTCATGCGTCCTGTCTTGACCGCGCGGCGATCGTACTTGGAGCCCTTGTCTAAGTAGCAATACGATTGCTGAAAATGTTCGGTGATCGCTCCCACTGGTACCGCCACAATATTCTCGTAAGTTCCGACCATGATCTCAACTTCGGCAGTCATTCCTGGTTTCAGCGCCAGATTAGTAGGTATATCTTCGATGAATACTAGCGCGTCGTAGTTCTTTGTATTGGAGTAACTACTGGCGGCCAACTCCGCGACAAAGGTCACCTTACCCTTCAACTTGATATCAGAAAATGCATCCAACCGAATTGCGGCGACTTGACCGGCTTTGACTCGATTGATAACCGACTCGTGAATGTTGACGCGCACCTGCATGTTCGCCATATCGGGCAAGTAAAAAATATCTTGCTGCTGTCGCACCGAGGCACCCTCGCGAATGCGATCTTCTGGCCCGTACCAAGGTTGATTTGCGTACGCAACGGTGCCATCTTGCGGGGCCAACAATGTACTCTTGGCCAGAACGCTATTGAGTTCCTTGAGTTCGGATTCGTGGAGCTTAACCGCGTTCTCAGCGCTAGCAATCGCCGATTCAGCCTTTTGTTTTTCCGCCTCTGCTGTGGTTTTGGCGCGAATGAGCTTGCGTTTAGCCTCAGTAGCTTTGGCGTCGAATTCAGTCAATTTTCGCTTGTGATCGTACTTTTCCAGGACGCGCAGTTTCTGGCGGTCGCGATCGACGGCGAATTTGTAACTGCTTTCGCGCAGTTTGAATTCGCTCAATTGCTCAGGTGAACGGTAGCCCTTCTTGACCAGGACTTCGATATTGCGTCGGTCGTCGTTTACCTTTTCTAGTTGCGCTTGCCCTTCGGCGATTAACCTCTCCAACTCAGTCTTGTCGGTTACAAAGTCACCGTCGCGGTATTTTTCGAGGTCGAGCCCGGTGAGTACCAGTTCCAATTCGGCTGTGGCGACATCGCTTTCGCCTTTATTCAACTGAACTGCCAATTCCTGTTTCGCTTGCGCCATCTTGCCTTGAGCTTCATTAAGCGAGACTTTTTTCTGAGCGATCTGCTGATCAATCTTGTCCGCCTCTAGTTGCGCGACGAGCTCTCCCTTTTTAACGAAAGTCCCTTCGGGGACGAGTTTGATGATCTTGTTTTCCCAGCCGGTTAACTCGCATCGACCGTGGACTGTATTTTTGCTTTCGAGAGTTCCGCGTTCGACGACGGTATCATCTACAGTGCGAAGCTGGACAGTATAGGTCCCTGCTTCCGATGTAGCGGTCTGGTTGTTAGAAAACTGGCCGAAGGCCAATATGGAACCTACCGTAATAACTGCCAGCAGCGCGACGATCGTTGCAATGCGCAATAGCAAGCCCACAATTCGCCCAAAGCTCCGACTTGATCGCGGCTTACTTTGAGACTCCCAACTGGACGAGTTATCGGTCGCCGAGTCGACCGTCGGTTGAGAACGAGTTTGGAGAGACGGAGAGATCATTGTGTCTTGCTTCTTTTGGAAGTGGAATTTCTGGAATTTGGGTTAACATAATCCACTTTCCGGAGGTGTTCCATGTCTAAGAATCGAAGAAGTTTTACGGCACTACAGAAGGCTGACATCGTTCGTCGGCATTTGAAAGAC
>SYJV01000335.1 GCA_005798335.1 Planctomycetaceae bacterium
CCAAAGACTGAAAAGCAACGCCCGATGAAAACTGTAGCCTTCGATTGGAAACCATGGATTCTTTCCCTTGCTATTGCTTGATCGGTTACTCCCTGCGTTGCCAGTCGATGACTTTGGCCACCGACAAAGCGACTCTTCGGAAACTCCTGAATGAAGATCGGAATTTTGACCTTTCCGACTGGAAAATGTTGCGCGATTTTTTCGATAATTCGGATTAGGTAACCTCGCCATCATTTCAGCCGAGTTCGAGCAACCAGATATCGGCGGGGTGTCACTCTACGCCGTGAACCTTAGTAAATAATCGCCGAAGGTGTGGGCACGGGGTCGGCGGGTGAAGTACAAGCCAGGCTTTTTGGTCGCCGTGATGGACTTTTTGGTGAGTAGTGGCTGGGTGCCACGACTCTTTAGAGAATTTAGGAACTGTCGTTGGAGGTGACTGGGGGTTGGCTCGATCGAAGTTCGGCCAACTGTAATTCCGAGAGATTCCATGGAAGGAAACTTTCGCAGTTAGCTGGCGCTTTGCCAGCGTTGGCTGCGACGGCGTTGAAGTACCAAGTGAGCCAACGCAGTGGGTTGATCTTCCACAGGATCAGCGTGGCGAAAATCAAGAACATCATCATTGCCAAACGCCCTGACCACTCGGCTCCGCTGCCGTAATAGTTCTTCCGGCCTACGGCTGGATTGCGAATCAATCTTTCCGCTCGGTTGTTGTCCATCGGAATACAAGGATCGTCCACGAACAACGTCAAACCACTCCAATGTTCTTTGAGGCTGGTGAGCACTTTGCGGCGGGCGCTGTGGAGCTTTTCGTCGCTCAATTCGCTGGCCAGGGCGGTTGCCATCAAAGCGATTTGCTCGCGCAGTTTATTATTAGCTGCGAGATACTCCGGCGAGCCGACCGTGTGCAGCAGCCGCTCGCGATTGAGATGGTACAGTTCGCGAATCCGTGCTAGCCATCCCAGCGCCCAGGACTTGTGCTGCGGATAGCCTTTGCCCACGCGAACGAAGTTGCGACGCACGTGAGCCCAACAGAAAGCCAGTGCGAGCCGGCTGACCCTACGGATGTGCGACCAGCAGCAGGGCTGGTGCTCGTTCCGTAATGCGCGGCAGGATGCGCTGCATGGTCAGTGGGTCGAGCGCGGCCAGCGACTCGTCTAGGATAACGACGTCGGATCGCTGAAGCAGAGCGCGAGCCAAAAACAGTCGGCTGCGTTCTCCGTGGCTCAACTGCCAACCCGTTTCGCCAACGATTTGCAACATCCCGCCGGGCATGCGATCGATCAGGGGTCCGAGCTCTAACTCGCGGCATACGTCCATCGCTTCGCTCGCGTCGTCCTCCGAAGGCGGCCACTGACGTCCGAGCAACAGGTTGTAAAGAAACGTTCCCATCAGCACGTGGTTGTCGTGGAACTGGGGTGCCAAAACAACTCGTCGACGCCAGGTCTCACCGAGCGTCGGTTGATCGAGACCATCCAATAACCTGACGCCTGATGACGGAACGCGCGATCCGGCAAGCACCGATGCCAACGTAGATTTGCCTCCTCCCGATTCCCCTTCCAACAAGATCCGATCGCGGCGATGGATCTTCAAGCCGATTCCCTTCAAAATCGGCTCCGTACGTCGAGCATGCCGGAACGTCAATTCGCGACACTCGAGGACTGTGTCGTCTGGTTGCGGGCGCCGGTCGGCAGGAACTTCGCATCCGTCTTGATTGGCGCCAGCGTCTGTTCGATCGGCGCGACACGACGCGAGATTGGGCTCGCCGGACTCGGCAAGTCGCCGCGAGGCGGTGATGAATTGCCGCAACTGGCGCCATGAAATGCCTGCACCGATGACGTTGTCCAGACCACTAAGAAAATGTTGCAGCCCTTGCCTGGCGAATAGTATCCCGCCCAGAGCAATGGCGATATTGGTTTGAGCCAGATCGCTGGTTACGATTGTGGGGGCGATCATGACCAACGATCCCGTTAGCCACAGTCGCGACGGCAAAATCTGCAGCCATCGCGATGATTCGTCCAGTTTGCGGCACGTACCGACATAGCCATCAATGGTGCGGTCGGCCTCGCGAAGTCCGAGCGCCTCGGGCTCCTGGGCTAGCGTAGTGCGATGACCGACCAGCCGCTCGACGAGTAACCCTGTCAACGTCAATCGTTCCGTCGTCCATCGCCAGCGTCGTCGCGCGTTATGACCGACAAGCGCCATCGAGCCGGCGATGACGGCCATCAGCAGCCCTGCCAACCACCATTGGCCGGCCAGCGGTCCGAGCACGACCAACGCGCTGACCAATTCGATAACCGACAAGAGGCTTTGAAGGCCACCTCCTAATGCCAGTTGCTCCAGCGCGTCGACCTCGAGTGCTCGACCGATAAACCCGCCAGAACCAAGCGAGCGAACTTCGTCAGGGTCTAGCTTCAAAGTGCCGTCGAGCAATCTCCGACGCAACGACGCGTTAAACTCCAACGCTAGGTACGCGCCCGATGCGTCGCCGATCAAACGCAAAGGGATCGTGCAAGCTAATAACATGCCCCAGGCAGCTAGCCAGCCAAGTTCCAGCCGACCGGAAAAGGTCATCCAGCCCAACACCATCCAGGCGGTTATCGAGCAAACTTGGTACAGCCCATGCGCTCCGGCGAGCAGACTCAGCCAACGCCCCCAACGGACCTCGCGGTATCCGGGTGCCCTCAGCAACCAGCAACCTTCGATCGGTGTCGTCCCCAATCGCTCGGCGAGCAACGCAGCTCGCGCGCGTTTCTTGCGTCGCTCGCTCATCCCCAACCCGGCGAGAAGATCGTCCACGACTGGCACGTGCTGGTCATCTAACGGCGCTCGCAATTGCCGCTCAACATCTCGCACGTCCAGTGTGGCCTCCGACAGATCTGGACCAACGACTCGAACCGAACCCCGGCGACGCCCGATGACCGCCAACCATCCGGGCGATTTTCGTGCCTCGATACGAATCAAAGCCGGCGAGCACTGGGAGATCATCTGCCGCACGTTCGAGTAATCGGCGGATACGGAACAGGCATCGAGTCCCACGGAGCGCGCCGCTGACTCGAGCCATTGTTCAGCCGCCTCATTTCCCGAGAACTCATTTCCCGAAAGTTTGCGATCTCGATGCGGCAGTTTGGCCGAGCGAGCCGTCGCCAGCAATGCACTTCCCAGCGAACGCTCGGACCACAATAGGTGTTCGGCAATCATCGCACGGTCTCCCTGTTCCATTCTTTCTTGTTCGTTCGGTGATCAGCTTTTGAATTGAACTTCCCCTGGTCTGGTATTAGTGAGCCGCCGGTGCCAGCCTCGGGTTTTTCCCGGCTCGCAGTCACGGTCGATGCACCACCATGTTCGGTCAATTGGCCGTTTTCGATGCGCAAGTGCCGCCAAGCGGAAGCTGTCCAAATCGAACGCCGCAAAGCTTCCTCGCTGTCGATCAACTGGCGGTAGCGCGAGTCGCCATTGTCAGCCAACCGGCGCGGCGCACCGTCTTCGACTATTTGCCCTTCGGCGATTACGAGAACTCGATCGAAATCAAGAGTGTCACCGACGTCATGGCTAACGAATAACAGCGTCGACTTCCGATAGCGCCGGCGAACTCGATCGGTCAACAATCTTCGTTGCTGTCGATCTAGGCCTCGAAAGGCTTCGTCCATCAGGATCAGACGTGCATTCGGCTTGGCGAACAAACGCCCGAGTCGGACGCGTTGGCCTTGACCGCCCGAAAGCAATCCACCACCTTCGCCGGGATGAGTCTGAAGGCCCTCGGGCAGTTGCTCCAATACGTCGATCAAATCGGCATCTCGGCAAGCTTGGCCAATGGTGGACGCGGAGACATGTTCGTGACCGTAGCGAAGGTTGTCCACTAGGGATTCGTTCCATATCTGGACGGCTGGGTCAACCCATGCTGTTTGTTGGCGGAGGTGACCCAAAGCCGAATCGCTCAATATTGCCCCGTCGACTTGCACGTAGCCAGCTGCGGGTTTGTGCCAGCCAAGAAGTAACCCGAGTAGAGTCGATTTGCCGCCACCGGATGGTCCAACGATCGCCACGTGTGCCCCGGGTTCAATATCCAATGTAATGTCGTGAAGAATCTGATGCCCGGATGCGACCACGCCGACATTGTGCATGCCAATCGAAATCCCCGTGCCATCGAGTTGGCTGGCTGGGTCTTGTGAACCGATCGATTCGCCGTGCGAATGGTTCGCCACGTCATCAGTTTTGCCCGTATTCGCACCTGCTTCGGGTGCACTGAGTGGTTCCAGCAATCGCATTAGTATGTTGCGATAGGTGGGATACTGGCGCATCATTAACGCCAGCGTACCACCTAACTCCGGCAGGCTGAGCGCCCACCAAGCTAAAAGTAAAGCCCCGCCGGTGTTCGCCAAGGTGGAAACGTGCCGGGCCAGTAACCAGGCGGCCAGTCCAATGCCGACGGTTAACTGCAATCCTTCCAGCCACAGGGCCACGCGCAGATAGCGGCGGCTGGCTTTGACCCATTCGGCCAAGAGAGCTTCCTGCTCGCGCATCAAGACTCGCTCGGCCACATGGGCTCTGATGGCCGACAATCCGTGCATGGCATCGAAGTAGAACTGAGTCAATGCACCCGCGTGCGTGCGAACTCGCATGTCCAGTTCGGACAACCAGGGACGAAACAGCAGCGGCAAAGAGATACTGAAGCCGACGATCGCAATCGCCGGAATGGCGCTGGCTGGATCAAACACGGTAATGGCCGCGGCGGTGATAATCAGCATCGTTACCGTCTGTATCATCTGTCCAAACAACTTTGGAAAGTTGCGAAGAGATTGGACCATATGGCTGCGTTCGGTCATGTCGGAAACTGGGCGGCTGTGAAAATAGCGGTCGCTAAGTCGCGGCAGTTTCAAGGCCAGTGCCATGCGAAAACCGGCCTCCAATTGGCGTCCGAATTTTTGCCAAGTACCCAGCAGAGCAAGGTCGAGGATGGTCAGCCCAATGCCGAGCCCGATCAAAATGCCGACCGCGATCAATCGTTGTGGAACCAAGCCCAGATCGCGACCGGCGTCGATCAAGCCACGCAGAAAAACCAATTCGGCTGTCGACAGGCAACCCAGTACTAATATCAGCACCAAGGCCGAGACAAGCCAACTGACTCGGTTGCGACCCAGAAATCCCCAAGCCGTCGGCCATGGCCTGAGACTCTGCGGGCCAATCGCCGCAGCCAGCTCAGTCGGCGTGGTTTCGCTCTGTTTCTGCGCGTCGCCATGCGAGTGCTTACCGATCGCGCGAACAAGTACGGCACCTCGAATTCGCACCTCAACAGCATTCGCTTCGCTGCCGGGCAATACGAACCAATACGCCTTGGGTATGGTGGCGTTGTCAACTAAAGCTCGCTCGGCGAGGGATGCAATCAGTTGTTCGGCTTGCCTGCCCCTGGCGATGGCTCTACTCTTCACTAGCGAGTTTACGAAGCGAATGGCGGCATCGAGCGAGGCGATACCTCGCCAATCTTGCCGCTGCGAGCTTTCGAGCAATCGGTTGGGCTGGCGAATTCCAATCATCCGCAGTCGCCGGCGAACGACCGACAAGAAACCGTCAGCCGTCAGCCACTGGGCGATGGCCTCGGCCGCAATCGGCTGAGTGTGCAAGTGAACATCCCGCAGGAATTGCAGGCTGCCGATCCGTCGCCGACCGACGGCGGGATCCATGACTTGAACTGTGCCGCGGCGAGCTTTCCAAGCAACGACGAAGTGCGTTTGCCCGAGGGATGTGTTGGTCACGACGATGGCCGGTAGAGCCGACGACTCCGCCAACAAGAAATGGTCGAGCGGAAGCATGACTTGCTCGGCTTGCAGGCCGAGTTGATTGGCCACTACTTCCAACACGTCGATCGAAGTGCCGTCGACATCGGTTTGACAAGCTTCGCGCAAGCGACCGTAGCTGACCGGAATACCAAATCCGTTCAGCAAGCTGGCCAGCGACGCCGGACCACAATCCATGGCGGACGTCTGAACAATTTCCGGTACAGACCATTTGCGCATGATTTATTTCATTTTGCTAATAAGGTTGCGTCGCCACTTTGCTTTGGTTATTCGTTTAACGGCAATACCGTTCAACGAACGTGGGATAAGCTTCCAGCTTGTCAATATCTTGTTCAAGCAATGGCGAAACTCCGCTACAGGTTGACAAGCTGGAAGCTTATCCCACGTTCGTTCAACGATCCTGGTGCTGTCCATTTAGGTTGCATCGCGGCGAGTTCCCAAGAATTGTCCGGCGGCGCGGAGTGCAATTACGGCAGGGCAGGTGCGTTCGACTTCGATCTCGACCGAACCGGTGAGTCCGTGTTCGATCGGAACGCCCGAGTTAGGATCTGGCTTGAGAGCCAGTTCGACGCGAATCATTCCTTTCTCGGGTTCGGTGCCGACTTGCGTCACTTCGGCAGGTACCGTTCCATACTGAGTCCACGGGAAACCGTCCATGCGCAGTCGGGCGGCTTGTCCTTTTCGAATTCTACCGACCACGATTACCGGAAAGCTGGCGACCGCGCGAGGCTTGCCGGCAGGCACAACGACGGCAATTTTTTGAGCGGCGGTTACGACCGATCCGACACGCATTTGTCCGACTTCGTCAACTCGTCCCGCGACAGGTGCCGTAATGGTGTGGTCGCCGATCGCCTTGTCGAGCCGGTCGATGGTCGCTTGTTCGATTTTCAAACTACTTTCCATTTCGACCGTTTCTCGATTCAGTCGGACGATGCGGGTATTGCATTCGCTTTCCTGTGTCAAACGATCCAGTCGGGTGCGTTCCAAAGTGGCCTTTGCCTCAGCCAAGCCGGCTTCGTTTTCCTTGAGATTGGATTCGGCTTGCTCCAGTTCGGCGGGCGAAATGGCCATGCTGGATTTGAGTTTACGCAGCCGTTCGGCGTGCTGCCGTGCCAACTGCAACTGAGCTTCCGAGCGAACAATGCGGGCTTGTAGCTCTGCCATTCCCTTTTCCCTCGCGTCGCGGATCGAAGACAACGTCTGGTTCTCGGATGCAATCTCTTGCTGTATGGCGGAGAGTCGATTGCGGACCGCGTTCATGCGAGCTTCAGCTTCATTGCGCTGCAGTTCCGAGGATGTCGAATCGAGCTTGACGAGCGTCTGGTTCTCGTTGACTTTGTCGCCAAGTTTTATGTCGGCAATGGTGACTCGCCCAGATACAAGCGATGCGACTGGGTAAGCGGCTCGTGAAACTTCGATTCGGGCGGAACGCGTTGTTTCGTAGACGGGGATTTGCGCCAGGCCCATCCAACCCGTCCAGGCTGCCGTGATTGCTAAGACCGGCCACAAGAGGATTCTGGGCCGATCGGCGTCGAGCGATCTCAGTGTTCGGTGGAATTCAGTGGGCATGGTATTTTGCCTGTCTTCAAGGATTGACTTCATGGATGGGTCGAATGGAGCCCAGGCTTCGGCCGCGTTGATTCGATCAATCGAAAAACGCGGTGCCCTCAGCCTGGACTCCAACGGTTGGTGCGGGTCGCCAAAAGTTAGGCGGCTTCGCGGACTTTCTGAGTCGCCGGTAGTAACAATCCGGCAGCTCTCTTAGCTAGACTGAAGATCAACAAATCGTTTCGATGGACCTTGATGGCGTTGGTTTGCTTGGCTTGCATTGGTTTTCTCCTGGAACGGGGTTGTGTTGGATCGGACTGCTGTCGAATGGGTTAGTAACTTGGTTAGTGGGCTGGGAGCAATATTGCGAGAAGTGATCTGAAACGGCTCTTAGCTAGACTCCAAGATCACAACTCGTTTCACTTTTGGGGTAGGTCCGGCTTTGATGGCGGTTTGGACCTTGATGGCGTTGGTTTGCTTGGCTTGCATTGTGTTTCTTCTGGAACGGGGTTGTGTTGAATCGGACTGCGAATTGCAATCGCTTACACTTTGAATATGCCCAGACCGACATCCAGCCCCTCACGATTTCTTCAAAGTTTCAAGCTGCTGTTTTTTTCGAGCGAATTGACCGGCACTTTCGACACCGGCGGACAGACCCCTTCGAGCTTGCTCGTTGGTGAATCAGCCTCGTCAGCTAAGCCCCCGGGGTACGACTCACCCGCTATAATAATTCCATGTTTCCTCAACCTCTCTACAACCCGTCGCGCGTAAACCCGGCCTTCAAGCTGCGGTACACTTGGTTCGGCTGGCCAACCAGCGGCTACAATCTGCGATGGCCAGTTGGTTTCCTTGACCAAATCAAACCATCTTGGGAATCAGACGGACTTCGTCTATTAGAGAGTCACGTTGAAACTACTGAAGTCCGCTTGCTTTTCAGCGCTCTACCCGTTGTCTCACCTGTTTATATTGCTGCCAGAGCCAAAGGCCGCCTTGCCTACGCAATGCGAACGAGTGGGATCAAGGGCGAGTTTAGCCGCAAGTTGGCCGTCCGTTCGATTGGCGATAACACAACCGCCGAAGTTCAAAACTACATCAGCCAACAAGTCGTCGCGGAAAAATTCGTCGACCCGAAATTTTCGGAACAATTGCAGAGCTGTACAATCGATTTTCCCGACGTCGACTGACTCTTCCGACCGAAGTCACGCGCGCTAGGTACTGGTATGACTTGCACATCGTTCTAGTCACCGAACGCAGAAGTCGGATTGTCGACATTGCAACTTTGTGCTGTATTCGCGACGCCTGTATCGCAATCGCGAAGAAGAAAGACCATCATCTTTCAAGGTTGTCTGCGATGCCCGATCACCTTCATCTGGCATTACGTGGAAATCCGCGTGAAAGCCCTGCAGCGATTGTCGCAGCCTTTCAGAACAATTTGGTCTACGTGCTCGGGCAAAAGCGAGTTTGGGTGGACAACTATTACGCTGGTACATTCGGTGTTTATAACATGAACGCAGTTCGAAACCTGCATAACGGGATGTCGGAGATAGCTGGTTTAGCTGACGAAGCTGATTCACCAACGAGCAAGCTCGAAGGGGTCTTGGGTAGGCCGGCGCGGTGAGAGTTGGGGTGATTGACGGTTTAGCTGACGAAGCTGATTCACCAACGAGCAAGCTCGAAGGGGTCTTGAGTAGGCCGGCGCGGTGAGAGTTGGGGTGATTGACGGGTTTAGCTGACGAAGCTGATTCACCAACGAGCTTGCTCGAAAGAGTCTTAGGTAGGCCGGCTGGGTGAGAGTTGGGTGATTGACGGGTTAGCTGACGAGGCTGATTCACCAACGAGCAAGCTCGAA
>SYJV01000336.1 GCA_005798335.1 Planctomycetaceae bacterium
AGTCGCCACCTGCGCTCGTCGAGAAACCGGCTGCCAATATACCGACCAAGTATCGACAACAGGGCTTGACTCCTTTGAAGACCAGCATCAAAGGTGGCAAGAACGAGTTTCAAATACAAATGACCCCATGACATTCGCCGCAAGCGGACGTTGCACTAGTTTTATTCGGCGGAGTTAGTACCTGACGATTGCATATGACGACCAAGGTGCCAACGAGAAATCCCAAAAAAATAACTGCGGCGATTGCCATGATCGATTCCAGCATCTGTGAGGAAATCGGTCCACTAAGGCGAGCGGCAGATGGGAATTTGCCAAACGGCACCAGCACCAAACTTGCCGACCGCAGCGTTGCAGATCACTCGCAAACGACTCGGTATTGGTCAGTCGCAGGTAAAAACATGACTATCGCGTTGCGCCAAGGCAACGCAAGCAGGCGCAGCCGGAAATGCTGCAACATGCTCTGCGTGTCCATGGCGCAGAACAATTGGCAAGTAACGTGCGATGCTCAATCTTCTACCAGCGAATATCCTCTAGGGTTCGCACATGCATGAAACCACCGTTCGGAAGGCTTTCGTCACTTTGCAATACATCGGAGTTCGTCGTCGTACCAAAGTCTAGGCCGGTACGCTCCTGAATCCTGGTGATTGGCACTTGGTATGTTCGAAAGCGACCTGGCACAAACTCCAAATCATCTAAGAACGCGCTTTGGCTCAACAGATACCCCGCGGCGCGTAGATCTCCGTTGCTGTCGGCTGCGGCGGCAACTTTCCAAAATTCCACTGGTACTTGCACGCCACGAATCTCAGGATCCGATTCTCGGAATACTGGCCCCGTAAAGACGGTTAGTTTAGTATTGTCCCGGTTGGCGCCTTGAATGAGCAGATAGTCTTCCAAGTCCAGCCAATTCCCTGCATTGAAAATGTGGCGCTGGGGAAGCGAATTTGTCAAGAAGAACGTGTCGTCATGCGCTTTCTTAGCTTCAGTGGGATTTCCCCAAACCGGGTCGAGCCGCCTCACCAAATGCCCATGGTCCATGGAAATTCGTTGGTCGTAGATGCGTCCAGAGAGTTGAAATTCACTTGAAATCCTTGGATCCGGCGTCCACGAAACTCGCGATATTCCGCCTACTTCGCGAGCTCCGTCAATGTTTACTGCCGTGAGAAACGCCCCCTTGCGCGATTTGCACATCACGATAGAAAAGTGCATGTAGTCCAGAACATATCGTTCTTGGCCGCGACCTCGTTGTCGTACCGAAACAACATCCGCTAGAAGTTCGCGCGACAACTGTGGCAATGGGACAGCATGCGCACTGCCGAGAAACTCCTCGTTGTATCCTTCGCGATCCGCGAGGGACTGCACCGTAACACGACGCTCGTCCTCTGCTGCGCATTCTCCCGCGCCACGCCCAGTTCGCCGCGAACCAAGAACAGACTGCAGTGTGTTGGCGTCTACGGCGAAATTGGATCGGCCAAAACGGCCAGAGAAATGGAGTCCCACAACTTTGCCGCTCTCGACATCGATCAATGGCGATCCTGAGTTTCCTCCAAGAGTCGTACAGTCGTGCTGGACGATCATTCCAGCGCTAGCCTCCGTAACGAATCCTGGTGCCAACCGTTTGACATCGTAGATGCCTTTGAAAATATCCTCCATTGCAGGTCCCGGATTTCGAAGACTGTCGCGAGCAGGATATCCGACGACCGCAATCATCTGTCCTTTCCGAGCCGCGCGCCCAATGCTAAGGTGAGGAAAATCAATCGGCTCCTTGAGAACAAGTATGGCCACATCCGGGGCGCCCTGCCGATTTTCGGCAATCAATCGAATTTCGCTGATGGCATATTGTTTCTCTTCCGCGCTTCCGAATTCTTCTCGGAAGTCGATGCGTGGGTTCAGTGTGGTACCTTGGAAATTGCGAATAAATACAAAATTGCCGCCACGACGAGTCGCAAACTCTGCCGCAACATGTCGATTGGTTACCAATGTCCGCTCATCGACCATCCAACCTGTGCCCAGCCACGCAAAATCTGGGTGGTTGCTTACTTCGACGCGGCCGACCGCAGGCGTTGCATTTGCCAACGTTGTTCGATGTGGTGCCAAACGCTGTCGCCAAGTTTCCAGTTCAGGTTCTTCGAATTCCCCATTGCGAATGAGCAGTGACGGTCGACCAACGGCCAGTACGATTGCTTCTGGGAGAGCCTCCTCTGGCACTTTCGACAATGTCCCATCTGGAAAGCGCGCTGCCGCCGCTTCCAGATCGTTGCGTGCAACTCCTTCCGATCGTGGAAACTTTCGACGGGATCGAAGTAGATCCTGAAGTTCCGTCATAACATCAGTGTCTCTAGACAGCTCTGCCACCGGAGAATAAACCTTCATGTTGCCACTCCTTCCAAGTTATAAATCGTAGCGGGTCATTCTAACGACGCCCATATTCTGAGCCGTAAGAATTGGGCATGCAAGCAGGTTGGGCTGATACTAGGGCGATTGGCAGAATGATTCTTACCAATACAAGCCCGAAGCGCAAGCGAGTGCCGAAACCAGGCACCAGTCAATCCAGGCTCTCACTCGGTTGCGCTTCGGGCTCGTATTGGTAAATTCCCATCTGCCGCTCGCCTAAAGTGTCGGTTCGATACTGGCAAGCAAAGCGGGATTCTTGGCTGGTGGATACGCTTGAGAATACACGGTTGGGTGTATTTGCCTAAAGAAAATTCCAAAGCTGCAGAGTTGTCAGAACATCTAATGCAATCGCTTGCTTAGAATTGTAATTTGAGTGGCGAAGTCTGCGTTGGCGCTTGGCACATCACCCGAGGCTTTCGAGGATCGATCATGTGCCACTTTCATTTCCCCGGGCTGGTCATCGCCATTGAAGGCAAGCGAATATGCGAATACTTCGCGGACACTCATTAATTGAGCTTTTGGTTGTGGTCGTCATCATTTCGATTCTATTAGCTCTGCTTTTGCCGGCCGTCCAAACGGTGCGTGAACGAGCTCGCGAGACGGTCTGCAAGAACAACCTTCACCAGATGGATCTCGCGATGAATCTCTATCGCGATGTCCATAAGAAACTCCCCGGCCAAAGCAGTCCTGGTCAAGTAGGAGGTTGGTTTGTTGAAATCTTGCCGTTTGTTGAACAACGCAACCTCAGTAACTCTGTCAATGTGGGACTGAGTCTGAATAGAGTTCCTGCAATTCTGCGGAAACCACCATCCATTTTCCGATGTCCACGCCGAGAGATGGAAAGCGAGCCTTTGCCCACTGACATTTGGCCGGCGCACTATGTGATGGCCCCAAATTCAAAACGAGAATTTTGTTTACTCTTTGATGCACCGATCAGCCTAAACGTGCCGTGGCTCGTGGGGCCAGAGCTAACTAACGACGAGCTAAGAAAGTCAACAGGACCTCACCAGGGCGGTTTCTTTTACACCAATGGCTCTCAGCACGGCGTTGGTTTTATGCTGAACGGGGAACGCATCGACTGATGGTAAGGCGAGCGGCAGAAGGAAATTTACCAATACAAGCCCGAAGCGCAAGCGAGTGCGTCAATCCAGGCGTATGTCAATCCAGGCTCTCACTCGCTTGCGCTTCGGGCTTGTACTGGTAGATTCCCATCTGCCGCTCGCCTAACGTTTGGCAACTTATCGAAGCCGAATCTATATTTTTGAGCACATCTGCCATTCTGCGCCCTACACTTTTCCTAATTAGCCAAGACTTCGCCTACGTAAAAATCAACCTAGTCTTCTTGATTAAGCCAATTCTGTGGATATGTTTAAAGTGATTCCACCGGATTTGCGGACGACCGGGTTTGAAGCGATCCTACGAGAAAGTTGATTCAGGAGAATTGGGGGACATGAAAATCAGATCATTATTTGCAAAAGTATCGGCGATTTTGTGTGTGGCAGTCCTTGCGACAACACCTTCGCTTGCAGAAGCCGGATGGGGTTCGGTAGGTGGCTCGTGGGGAGGAGCTAGCTACGGATCGTATGGCGGAGGTGGATCGGGCGGATACGCAGTCAGCTACGGAAGTGGCGGTAGTTATGGCAGCTACGGAAGTTATGGCGGGGGCACTGGTCCTGTACGGCGTTTGCTCGCCCATATTGGCCAGAAAATTCACAATCATCACGCAGCTCGCCGAGCCTATTACGGCAGTTACGGTGGCAGCTACGGTGGTTACGTCGCTAATTATGGATCGTCGGGTGGATATTCGGCTGCTTATTCTCACGGCAGCAGTGGCGGAGCTTACTACAGTTCCTATTCAGGCGGCAGCTCCGGCGGAGTGGTAACGAGTGGTTATGGAAGCGCTGGGTATGGCGCGGTTGAAACAAGTTATGGCAGCGTTGGAACCAGCTTTGGTTCGGCGGGCGGAACTTATCACGGCGCCTCGACTGATACCACTAACGATTTAGTTGGATCGTTGGTATCAACTGCTGTGGAAGTCGATTATTCGGCAATGCTAACCGTGGCGGTACCAAGTTCGGCGAAAATCTTCGTCAACGACAACCCAACCACCAGCGTTGGAGGCGTGCGTCAGTTTGTTAGCCGAGGACTTGAACCAGGCAGAACGTATCAGTTCAAAGTTCGAGCTGAATTTGAAGATGCTAAAGGTAAAATCGTCTCTGATGTAAAGACGGTAGCGATGACTGCGGGCCAGCGAGAAACGTTGGAGTTCAACCTCGTCAGCGCGGCGACCCCGGTCGAGACAGCAGTGACGTTGCGTGTTCCGGAAGGAGCCACGGTTGTCTTAGCTGGAAACGAAACGAATGCTGTTGGCGCGACTCGAACCTTTCGCACGCAACAGCTCGTTGCCGGACATGTTTGGGATGACTACACAATTCAGGTAAAGCTTGGCGACGAAGTGAAGGAACAAAAAGTTCGGTTGATCGCAGGAGATCGACTAGAATTGGCGTTCGACTTTGGAGCATCGACGGATCGGTTGGCATCCAGATAGTCGCAACCGCTATTCGAAGTACCTGGACTTAGGTTACAGTTGAAGCCCCCGTTGAGCTTGTAGTTCGACGGGGGCTTTTGTGTTTTCTAAGTCTCTCGGGTTTGGACGCTTGCACATTAGATGCAAGCAATCGAAAGCGGATCATGGCGAAATCGAATCACGAAGCTAGGCGTGCCAATCCGGTAGCGGCCGAAACAAGTCGAATCGCTAAACCAATCGGTCGTACGCAAACTCGAAATGGTGCGAACCTCGGTGATAAGTCTCCGCTGCTGCGCCGCGTTGTGAGCATTGTGCTGGCGGTTCATTTGTTGGCGATCGTTGCGGAACCGATTCGCTTCTTTACACGCAGCAGCAATGGGCGACCTTCGGCGGCCTTCGAGCCGATTCGAAGCATGTTGGCTCCCTACGTCGAAATCGCGTACCTGAATCACGGCTACTTTTTCTTTGCTCCCAATCCGGGTCCAAGTCATCTGATGGACTGCCGCCTGATCTCGGCAGGAACCGACCAGAGGCGCCTGCGGTTGCCGAACCATAAAGTCCAGTGGCCCAGGTTGTTGTATCACCGGCACTTCATGTTGGCAGAATTCCTCAACAACCTCTTTACGATCGATGAACCGCCTGTCGACGTTGACCCTGCAAGCCCGATCATCGCGCAGTGGCGACGTAGTTTGACGACTTATCGAAGTTGCCTCGAGTCTATGCAGCGCCATTTGGCTCACAAGTACGGTTCGGATAGCGCAACGATTCGCCGAGTCGAACATCGCTGGCCAACGGAGTACGAATTCTTTGAGCAGAAGTGGCGCATTGATGACGAGCGACTTTATTGGGTGTTACCTGAGTCTGCATTGTCGGAGACCGAAAAACCGCTGCCGCAAGCCGCCGGCTCGCCGGTCGTGCAACCCCAAAACAAAATCGAATTAATTGCTCCTCCGTTTCAAGGAGGCACGAAATGAGCCTTGTGACATTAGTCGGACATGCTCTAAGCAGATGGCTTCGGGAATGGAGCCAGGCATGGAACGACTTTTGGTTCATGCCTCGGACAAACGAAATTCTGGCAATCATTCGAATTGCCGGTGGCTGCATGTTAGTTTACATACACGTGATTTGGGCTAGCCAGTCCAACGACTTTTTTGGTCGCCACGCGTGGATCGATAACACCACGATTCGTAGTTTTCACGCAGAGGATTATGGTTGGAGTTATCTTTGGTATGTGGACAGCCAACTATTATTGCAACTACATCATATGGCGACGATTTTGGTTAGTTTAATGATGGCGGTGGGATTGCTCAGTCGCTTCACGGTGCCGCTGGCATGGGCGCTGACCCTGATGTACTGTCATCGTCTGACCGGATCGCTATTTGGCTTAGATCAAATCGTAATGATGTTAGCCATGTATACGATGTTGGCGCCGTCCGGTGGCAGATTTAGTCTGGACGCGATCATTGAGCGCCGCATTGGTCGCCGGTGGTGGTTGCCAACAGCCGATCCCTCGGTTGCGACAAACATTGCCATTCGATTGATTCAAGTACACTTGTGTGTGATCTATCTGTTCGGTGGACTCAGCAAACTGCGCGGCGAGATGTGGTGGGACGGTAGTGCGTTGTGGTTTGCAGCAATTACTTATGAATATCAGTCGTGGGACATCACTTGGATCGGGAGATATCCACTCGTGGTTGCCATTCTCACTCATGCGACAGTGTTTTGGGAGTCGTTCTACTGTGCACTTGTGTGGCCCAAACTGACACGACCGATCATGTTGGTTATTGCTGTTTTCGTACACGGCGGAATCGCTGTGGCGCTGGGAATGATCACGTTTGGAACGATGATGATGGTAGCCAATCTAGCATTTGTTGAGTATGGATCGTCGCACAGGCAAGCCGAGTAGTTGTGCCGGATCGCCAATTTAGTTAAAAAATGGCTCCAGCGACCTTTTTCAGCTTGTCTAAGATCTCCGACAAAGCAATTGGCCATGTCTTTCTTAATCGCAGCTTCAGCAGCACAATTCACTTGGTGGCTGGACGGCAGCATTATCGGCGTGTACCTCTTGGTCACGATTCTGGCTGGATTATCAGTGCGCCGCTACGTGGGAAAAGTAGAACATTTTCTGGTCGCCGGCCGAGAAATGAATGTCTATTTGGGTGTGGCATCGCTGGCGGCCAGCGAATTTGGGGTCATCACTTGCATGTACGCTGCGCAGGGTGGCTATCAACTGGGATTCTCCGGTGCAGTCCCCGGTGTGATACAAGCGATCGCGATGTTGGTGATAGGAGTTACGGGATTTTGCATTGTGCCATTGCGGCAGTCGGGAGTCATGACGATTCCAGAGCTCTTGGAAACGCGATTCGGACCGCGGGTTCGCTGGGCAGCAGGGTTGGTGATTTTGCTCGGTGGCTTGTTGAACATGGGAGTGTTCTTGCGAGTTGGTGGCGAGTTTCTGATCTACGTTTGCTCGCTGAATCCAAACTGGTTGGAATTGACCATGACCGCTTTGTTGCTGATCGTCGCAGTCTATACGATCTGTGGTGGAATGCTCAGCGTCTTGGTGACGGATTTTCTTCAATTTGTGGTCATGAGTTTGGGCCTGCTGGTGGTCAGCTTTTTGATTCTGTACCAAATTGGCTGGCAAACGCTGGTCACCACCGTGCGCGAGCAACTCGGGCCTGGTGGATTCAATCCTCTGGCGAACCCGAAACTCGGCTGGTCCTGGCTGTGCTTTCAAATACTAGTGAACACAGCCGCTACGTTGACTTGGCAAACGAATATCGCGCGCATCTTGGCCGCGAAAGATGCTCGAACCGGTCAGAGGATTTATACGCAGACCAGTTTTTTCTTCGCCTGCCGATTTCTGATTCCAGCGCTGTGGGGAATTGCAGCGCTAGCTTACTTGCCGCTTGCTGATCGACCGGCGGATAGCCTGCACGCGATGCCTGTTTTTCTGTCGCAGATCATTCCGACTGGAATCTTGGGGTTGCTAATCGCCGCGATGCTGGCGGCGGATATGTCGACTGATTCCTCGTACATGTTGACTTGGGGCAGCATTATTTATAACGACCTATTGGCACCGTTTCGCCGTCAAACTTGGTCGGATCGAGCAGGTCTTCTCTGCAATCGCATTATTATTGCGCTGATCGGAATTTTCTTGCTGGGCTATGGCTTGTGGTACAAATTTCCGGGCGATGTCTGGTCATATTTGGCGGTTACCGGTTCGATCTATCTGTCCAGCATTTCGGTGCTGTTGATTGCATGTTGTTACTGGCGCGGCGCGAATGATTGGGGAGCCTTCGCGGCGATAGGTGCCGGTTGCATTTTTCCCACTGCCTATCTGGTTCTTGAAAAGATTCCGGTAACCAAGGAACTCGCCACGGCGATCGGTCCTAACTGGTCGGGAATTGCGGCGTTTGTCGCAGCAGCAGTAGCGATGTACTTTGGTTCAATCTATAAGCCGACAACGAACCAAAACGCTGTCACCTCAAATTTGTAAAAGTAGGAGCCAGCATGCTCGCGGAGACTTTTTGGTTGGTCATGACGATTGCTTGTTTGGTTTGGTATTCAACCATCACAGTCTACGTTGCCGTCCGAGGATCGTTTGACATCCAAAAAATGTTGGACGAACTGCGCCGTAGCCAGCGCTAAACAAGCGAGATGTCAATTTCCTAAATTGCCAGGAAGGTCCAGCAATTGACAAAGTCGACTGACAACAAAGCCGCGAATCTCATCTCGAACTCGGCGATAATGGCCAAGCACTGCGTCTTCGGAAGTTGCGAATTTCGCTAGTCTCGGAGGATCGTCGAATCCAACATGCACAACGCGAGCATTGTTCAAGAATGCGGGGCAGTGTTCATCGGCGTGCCCGCATACCGTGACGACCAGATCAAACGGAATATCGGCTATCGAGCTGGCTAGTTTAGATTGTTGTGCGGTGATGTCGACACCAACCTCAGCCATCACCTGCACTGCGTTTGGGTTCATTCCGTGGGCTTCGATTCCCGCTGAATAGGCCTCGATTTTCTCGCCCAACAAGTGACGTGCCCAGCCTTCGGCCATCTGGCTGCGACACGAATTTCCCGTACAGAGGAACATGACTTTGGGTTTCATCACTAGGGCTCCATTTGTAGTTGCGATGAAATAAGTTCGTGAAGTTCTGCTATCCCTTGCGGTGTGTTGATTCGCCAGGGAATGATCGAAGTTCGATCTGCAAGCGACTGCACGACTTCTCGAATGTACCGCATCTCTTGCCATTGTCGGCTGACTAGGACTGGGTCCGATACCGCAAGTGGAGACAAACTCTGGTTAATCACCCAAGCAAACGGTTGAATTCTCGCTCGACGAAGGTCGCACTGTAACGATGCAGCTTCGTGAACTGGCGTCCCCTCGGGTAGAACAACTACGAGCACTCGAGTAAATTGAGGATCGCGCAATCGGGGCAGCAGTTGCTCGACCGCTTCCGACATTTGAGCCGACTGCCTCGTCACTTCGCGATGATACGCCATGGCAGCATCCAGGAGCAGGATCGTGTGTCCAGTCGGTGCGGTATCAAGAACCACAAACTGATCCGTGCCAGCAGCTACCGCCTGTGCGAATGCTCGAAAGACGGCAATTTCTTCCGTGCATGGTGAACGCAAGTCTTCGGCCAACAGCGCTCTTGCCGTTTCGTCTAGTCCAGCACCGGCAGTGCTCATCACTTCTGCAGTGTAACGCCGCGTTTCTGACATAGGGTCGATACAACTGATTGTCAGATGCGGGAGGCTTTCCCCGGAGAATGTCGACACCAAGTGAGCGGCCGGGTCGGTTGTCGAGAGATGGATGCGCAGACCTCGTTCGGCTAATGCAACTGCAACCGCGGCCGCAACCGTTGTCTTTCCAACTCCCCCTTTGCCCATGGCGAGAATCACCCCGTGCCCGGGTCTTGCAAGATCATCGATCAGCGATGCAATAGTTGGAGGCAAATCGATCGAAGTCCTTGGATCCACGGGCAACACCGCATTCACCTGCGGCACGCCAAGACTTCGCAGCGCTGCTACGCCAACAAACTCACCGGCGGCCAGTGGTAGGCTCGATCTCGGCAAACTGCACAGTGCGGCCGGCATCGAATCGATCGCCTGCTGAGCGCGAGTCTGCATCGACATGGCTACTGAGTCGTTGAGGTCGGTCGCGAGAAAAATGCCGTTGATCACTAGGTGCTGAGGGAGAATTCCCAGCGCTGAGAGCTCTTCCCTAGTTCGATCCGCCTCACGCAGCGCTGACGACTCAGGCCGACTGACTAGCACTAGGGTTGTCCGCGATGGATCGCGCAAGGCCATAATCGTCGATTGGTAGAGCGCCTGTTGAGTTTGCAGTCCAGCCAACGGTCCCAGGCAAGATGTTCCTGTGGAGTTGTGAGCCATAAAACTGGACCAAGCCGACGGAAGCGTTAACAGTCGCAACGTATGACCTGTGGGAGCAGTATCAAAAATCACATGGTCGAACTGAGCGGTTGCCTGTGGGTCACCTAGAATTCGAGAGAACTCGTCGAAGGCAGCAATTTCCAGCGTACACGAGCCGGAGAATTGCTCTTCCATGCTGGCCACTGCCGTTGGCGGAAGCACTCCTCGATAAGGTCCAACCATGCGCTCTCGATACTCTGCGGCTGCAGTTTTCGGGTCGAGATTCATGGCCGAAAGCCCCGGGACCTGGCCGACAGGCGTTGGTTTTGGCCCAAGGTCCACGTCCAGTACTTCATCCAAGTTCGACGCCGGGTCGGTTGAGACCAGCAGAACTCGTTTGCCAGAATCCGCAAATTGAATCGCGGTCGCGCAAGCTACTGAAGTCTTACCCACGCCCCCTTTGCCGGTGAAGAAAAAGTTGCGCGTGGACCGAGTAAGAAATAACATCCGCTGGCTGACCTCTCTAGCAGCATTCGCTCGTACAGCCACATCCATTGCCGCTGGTCTGTAGCGCTTGCTCATCTTTGGCGCAGCAAGCGCTACTCAACTTCTGTGGCGCACCTCCACAACAGCCAGCGACAACCACGGGTAAGTAGCTCGTGCCTCGGAGCGCCTTGAGCAACATTTCACGCGAAGGATAATCTGCGCTACTGACAACTTTTCCATCGACCAATATCAGCGGCAGGCACTCGGTGCCATGCTTCGATATTTGTTCAATTACCATCGCGTTCTCCACAAACGTCTGCGGTTGCTGTGCCAGATTGTACCGCTCGACCGTGTAACCTTGTGCTTTTAGCCAGTCAAGATCTCCTGCGAATCGCGGTAGGACGGGATCCACTTGCGGGCCACAAACTCCGGTTGCACAACACATCGGTTTGTCGAATACTTGGATCACTGGCCGGTTCGACAGCGTGTCTTGCGGTGAAGAAACGCCTGGCTTCAGTGCATGAACTCGCACGCTCGCTGCATACTCGTTGGCATTAAAACGCTCAAGCACGCTGGACAGTCCAGCGTGAACCGGAGAAGCGGTCGCAGGCGTGCAGCAATTCGGCGATGTGCAAGTAGAACCGGCTTGAGCATAAACGTTCAAATCGGCGCCGGTGTCTTGAACGACGATCGAATCGAATCCGGCAGCCTCAAGCAAGCTCGCATAGTCATCTATCGCAATAGCTCCAGAGATGCAACCGACGTAGGCATTTACATCGGACACAATTTCTGCAGGCAATGGTTGCTTCAAAGCAATATCGCTGACCACCAACCGCCCTCCGGGCTTGAGAACTCTCAAGATCTCCCGCAGAACGCGTGGTTTGTCGGGCACCAGGTTGATGACGCAATTGCTGATCACACAATCGACAGAATTGTCTGGCAGCGGTAGTTGATCGATCTGCGCCAAATGAAATTCAACATTGGTCGCACCGACTTTCGCAGCGCTTGCCTTGGCCCGGTCGATCATGTCTTGAGTCATGTCGATACCGATCGCCTTGCCAGCGGGACCGATTCGCTTGGATGCAAGAATGACATCCAGCCCACCTCCGCAGCCCAAGTCGACCACAACCTCACCTTCGCGCAGTCCTGCGACTGCGACGGGATTTCCACACGATAGTCCCATGTTGGACTGGGAAGGCAGCGATGCTAAATCCTCGGGAGAATATCCAAATGCCGCGGCAACGGACCGAATCGCCGCCGAATCGTTCGACAGGCTGCTCCTCGCAACAGCAGCGTATTGGTCGCGCACCGAATCAAGAATCTTCTGCTGGTTCAACTGCTGAGACATCTTAACGTTACCTCCAATCGTCTATCGGCGAACACCGATTTAATTCGCAAAAAAACTCTCATAGACTGGCGACGAGCGACTTGAGCTGCTTGAGCTTTTGAGGATTGATGCAGTAGCAGACTTTGGGTCCATCGACTTCACCCTGAATCAGCTCCGCTTCTTTCAGGATCTTCAGGTGCTGGGAAACTGTCGATTGCGCCAAGGGGAGCTGATCAACAATCTCGCCGCACACACAAGTCTGGCGACTGATCAATAATCGCAGAATCCTCACCCGCGCCGGATGTGCGACGGCCCACGCCAACGCCGCTAGTTGTTCTGCCAACTCGTCAGCGGGCAATTGCACGCAAGGCTCATCACAGCAGGGCAAGTTTTTCTTTCGATTGACCATCTTCAACGCCTCTACAAAATCGTTCATCTACGATAAACGATATCGACTATGGCCAAAATAGGCAAGCCCGAAATTTCTATATTTGATTAAATTAACTTTTGGCCGTGTTAGCTGAGACTGAAACTCGACTGCAAACCATGAAATCGCGGTCGACAACAACGTAGGCTCCAAGTGGTCGCGATTTTCAATTAAACTTGAGGCACGCGACATGTGGTTCGTCTCCATACGTCGCGGCAATGTTCTTTAAGAGATTCTGGACATTTTTGAGCGAAGAACAAGCACTCGTGAATCAATTGGAAATTCGCCCGCCTCGAATGGGAGTTCATTTGTCGAAGGGTCGCCCAGTAGCTGGAACCCACTTGCCGGCTTTCCTGTTTCAAACTGGCCGAGACTTGGCGCGACATGCTGCGCAAATGATCGCGCGAGTCATACGCGAACGTACTGAGCTTGGCCAGCGAACTGTATTGGGGCTGGCAACTGGTAGCACGCCGGTGGGTACCTATCGCGAACTGATTCGCTTGCATCGCGAGGAGGGGCTGGATTTTTCGAGCGTCGTGGCGTTTTGCTTGGACGAGTACATGGGTCTGCCGGCCGATAGCCCGCAGAGCCACAAGCGTTGGTTGTACGAGCACTTTCTAAACGACGTGAATATACGCAGCGAGAACGTTCATTGCTTGGATAGCCTAATACCACCGGCGGATGTTGAACTTCATTGCCGCCGATATGACGATGCAATTAGTAATGCGGGTGGATTTGATCTAGCGCTGTTGGGAATCGGTCGCAATGGTCATATCGGTTTCAATGAACCCTTTTCGATGCGCAAGAGTCGCACTCGCATGTGCACTCTCGATCCTATCACGCGACAATCTGCGGCAAGTGATTTTTTCGGCGAGGACAACGTACCCGTGCAGGCGTTAACTGTTGGCTTGGGACAAATCCTTGCCGCGAGGCATGTGTTGCTGCTGGCCTTGGGCGAACATAAGGCTTCGATAGTACGTGAAACGCTTGAGGGTACAATCACGGATCGCGTTCCTGCGTCGTACTTGCAAGAGCATGCGGATGTGCGAGTGTTGTTGGATATTCCAGCCGCAGGCGAGCTTACGGGAGTTTCCCAACCTTGGTTGCTGGAGAACGTCGAATGGGACGATTCGCTCATTAAACGAGCAGTTCTGTGGCTGTGCGAACGGACAGGCAAAGCGCTGTTGAAGCTGGACGACAATGACTTTCGCCAGCACGAC
>SYJV01000337.1 GCA_005798335.1 Planctomycetaceae bacterium
GTAGATTCTCATTTGTCGCTCGCGTTGATACTGACAACTCTCCCATACTCGTCGGGTCGGCGCAGATCGAAAATCGACGAATGAGGCTTTGACTATGAATTGCCGATGCAGGGTGTTGCGGTTGCGAACCAAATTGACTGGCGTTGTGCTAACTGTGGTTCTGATGAACTGGTTAGCTGTAACGGGCGCGAGCGACGAAGCTGCGCAACCATACGGATTACAGATTCGCACTGAATGGAAAAGCTCTCGCGTCGTTGGATCGCCTGAACCTCCTTTGCCCTACATGGCAGTTAAGACATTTTCCGCGATCAAGTGGGAGCGCCCGATTTATGCCAAACGTGAACCTGGCAGCAGTAAACTGTTCGTCATCCAACAAGGTGCCGAACGAGAGAAGCTGACGAGAATACTGACCGTCGAAGATCGCGCCGACGCAACCGAAACAAAGTTGTTGATCGAAGTACCGGAGCGAGTTGTTTACGGATTAGAGTTTCATCCAGCTTATGAAAAAAATGGCTTCGTGTACCTGTTCGGCAATGGCCCGACGGGTCAATCGGAGCGCAAGAATCGCATTTCACGTTTTACCGTAAAACATGACTCGGAATCCGTCATCACCTGCTCAGCGGATTCCGAATTGGTCATTATCGAGTGGCGATCGATGGGCCATGACGGTGGCGATTTAGTATTCGGACATGATGGCATGCTCTATGTCACCTCGGGTGATGGAACCAGCGATTCCGACGCATGGCTGTCCGCGCAGGACGTAACCAATTTGCTCGGCGGAGTGTTGCGCATCGATGTCGAGCATCCCACCGCTGACCGCCAGTATTCAATTCCACCGGATAATCCATTCTTGCATATCCCGAACGCGCGCGGAGAACTGTGGGCGATCGGACTGCGCAACCCTTGGCGCATGACCGTCGACGCCAAGACCGGACAGATTTGGGTTGGCAGCAACGGACAGGACCTCTGGGAGTACGTCAATCTTCTCGGCCGAGGAGAAAACTACGGCTGGAGCGTCTATGAAGGGAGTCATCCGTTCTACGTTCATCGCGAACTCGGCCCGGGCAAGCTAACTGTTCCCACATTCGAGCATCACCATACCGAATCGCGGTCGCTGACCGGTGGAGTTGTTTACTACGGCGATCGACTACCCGAATTGAATGGTGCGTACGTCTATGGCGATTATTCGACGGGCAAGATTTGGGCTGGCCGGCACGACGGAACCAAAGTCACTTGGCACCGCGAAATCGCCGATACCGCACTGCAGATTGCCGGCTTCTCGAATTCGCACCAAGGGGAACTGCTGGTCGTCGATCACACCGGTGGCATCTACAAGATGGAAGTTAACCCAGCCAGCTTGCGTCCCAGCGAGAACCCAAAATTCCCAACCAAACTGAGCGAAACGGGGATCTTCGAATCTGTGAGTGAACACCGCGTTGCACCGGGAGTCATGTCATATTCCGTTATCTCGCCGGCATGGAACGATGGAGCCACCGCCCAGCGGTTCATGGCGATCCCGGGTACTGAGAAAATCGAGTACGCCGACAATCGCGGTTGGAAATTTCCAGACGGTTCAGTTCTCGTGCAAACTCTCTCGATGGATATTATCGCGGATGAAGGGGCCAGCAAACGTCGCATCGAAACGCGATTACTCGTGCGACAACAGGGAGAATGGGCCGGTTACTCGTATCGATGGAACTCACAACAGGACGACGCCATTCTCGTACCGACGGAAGGTGACAACAGTCTGCTGAACGTTGCCTCGGATGGCAAGACTTCCGAAAAACAGCCATGGCGATTCCCCGGTCGTGCAGAGTGCATGTCATGCCACAGCCGCGCCGTTAACTATACTCTCGGTACGACCACGGTACAGATGAATCGCACGCACGATTACGGCGGTATCAGCGATAATCAGTTGCGAACGCTGGAACACATTGGACTGTTCACCGCGCCGCTGAGTAAACCTGCCGACGAACGTAAAAAGCTGGTCGATCCACACGATGGGACGTTGCCTCTGGAGAGTCGAGCGAAAGCGTACTTGCACACCAATTGTTCGAGTTGCCACGTTTCGGCCGGAGGCGGTAATGCTCGTATGGAGCTGGAGTTCGTGACCGCACTGGATCGAATGGAAATCGTATCGCAATTTCCTCAACACGATACATTCGGCATCACTCAGCCGATGATTATCGCGCCAGGCCAACCCGATCGGTCCGTCATGCTCGCGCGACTCACTCGCCGTGGACGAGGGCAAATGCCGCCGCTGGTGTCGAATCGAGCCGACGTGAAAGGAGTTGAATTAATCAAGCAATGGGTGGCTTCGATGCAGTCGGATCGCAAGTTTGTAAAGGAGTGGACGATCGCCGATATCAAGGATCACTTGCCGAAGACCGCAGCGGGACGTTCGTTCGAACGAGGCGCGGAGTTAATCAAGAAAGCTGGGTGCGGCCAATGTCACCGGATTCAAGATGAAATCGCCGGAATCGGCCCGAATCTATCTGGACTTGCCAGCCGTATGAAGGTCGAAGAGATTCTCACCAACATCGTGACTCCATCGGCCACCATTACGGAAAAATACGCCCAGACCATCATCGCAACCACTGACGGACAAGTCCTCCAAGGCCGTGTCGAATCGGAATCCGACGACTCACTCGTCCTGCGCGGCAGCGAATCGTTCGCGGTGCCCATCACCGTCAAGAAAGCGGACATCGAGCAACGTTCGCTATCCAAGGTCTCGGCGATGCCCGTGGGAACGATCAACCATCTGGAACTGGATGAAATTCTCGATCTGATCGCTTATCTTGTGGCTGACGGAAATCGAGAGCATGCGGCGTTTAAGAAATAGTCGCGAGCGGCATCGGAGTCTGCGACAAAAAAAGAGAAGACAAAAACACTCGTGAGGCTTTTTCATTCGACGATTCATGGTAGCTTCCACGGGTGACAGGTTGAACCAATAATCAATATCCGGCCTCGTCCCGCGCTGCTGTCTTTTTGTCTTTCCTTTTTTTGTCTCGTCACGGTCGCCGCACGCCGAACCGCGATTTAGTTTGCGCATCGAGGCCGGCGGTCAAGTCCTGGCCGAGCCGCAGGGCTTCGCCTGCGCGTGTTGTACTGTAGAAGTCCAGGACTCGAACGGCCAAGTCGGGGCGGCCGCTACTAAAGAGTGTTTCCGCTGTTTCGACAATCAATCGCTGTTCCGCGATCAGACGCGATTCGAATCCGACGAGCGTTTCGGTAACCGTCGGCAGGAACGCGTCACGATGCTCATCGACTAGGTAGAACAGACGCTTAAAAACTTGAAAAGTGTATTGCGTCGATTCGATTCCGCGCTGGTCGGCGTCCTGGAACTTCGCCGCTTCGTCTTCGGTGAGATACCGATGTCGAGTGAATTCCGGCGGGACTTCAGTGCCGCCAAGATACCACGGCACAAATGGTGCAGTCAGAGGCGATGCGGGAGCGACCCAGAGCAATCCAAGCTCTGGGCGGACGTTCGGCCGAAGCTGTGCGACTTGTCCATACCCAGCGGTTTCGCGGGTTACTTCAGGAGCGCGCACGGCAGCCATCACATCCGCCAGAGTGATCTTGCCGCGAAGATTCCGAAGATGTTGTTCCATCAACTCGACCAGTTCGTGCCGCAGCTTTCCATCGCCATAGATTTTGTTGACATTGAATGGTTCCTTGCTCTTCGGATCGTACCAACCCTTTTCAACGGCGAATGAAATCAGATTGGGCGAGCCCATGAAGTCCGGATGTTTGTCATAATTCAGCGGAATCTCGCCGATGTAGCCCGGGCGCGACACGCGAATGGCATCAGGACCGAGCCGCTCGGCGACCCAAAGCCCTTTGCCTCCCGCGAAGTTGATCAGCACCCAGCCTTCATTGGCGTCGGCTAACAAGTGCAAGTTGCCACCGTAGGTCGCGTAGCCGTATCGGTTGATCAAATCGCCAACAATCTGGGCAGCCTCGCGCGCGGTCTTCGCTCGTTCCATCGCAATGCGTGAGAGGTCGCTGTAGTTCAATCCGCGCTGAGGATTGGGCGTCATGTTCTGCAGTTCTTCGCGCGACGGCGACCAGATATCGCGCGCGGCAACGTGATGCTCGTTAAGTCCACCGTTGGTCAGCGGTGCGGGAAAACCGTCGAACGCCGAGTAGTTCATCGTGATGTACTTGGCCGTCACAGAAACTTGCGGGATGTCGATCAACTCGCCGGGGTAACGCGCCTTGTCAGTCGCTCCCACTTTGATCGTCGCTCCGGCCGGATGGTCGCGACGCGGCACAATCTCCAGCCAATGACTCGACGGCTCGTCGCCATACCCAGCTAGAAAGACACTGCCATCCGATGAGCAATTCTTACCAACGTAAATGCCGTAACTGGCAAGACCAGACTCGAACGGCAACAGCGCGCACATGAGTGCAATGAGGTGACTTCGCATGGTGGCTTCCCTGGAATTTGCTTTTGAATCGGCAGTCGAAAGTGAATCGGTAGCATGATAATTTACTATTTGTTGCTCCGCGCGAGGAGCGACCCAAAAACCACCGAGCTTATCAAATCCCATTTTCTTCAATCAGCAACTCGGCTCGATCATCCGCAGGTAGATAACTGTGTGGCCCAGCGCTGCTCAAACCTTGTAGCGTCACACTCGTCGGGTCGAAATTCTGTTCTTGTCGGCGACGCCGACAATTAAGATGACCAATGCTGAGATTCCAAAGGCTCTCATCCATCCCGTTTCAAAAACGGCGGTCCCGCAGAAGGCGATGAACATCAGGTAGGTCATCCAAACTAACCTTATCTGACTCAATCGACGCTCGAGTGCCAGCGGAATCATCCACATCCCGGCGACATCGAAACCCCAAATGACAGTAAACAGGTAGTTGAAGTAGACTCCGCTGCCAAAGTCGAATCCGATCATCTGCCGAGTTTCCCGAGCAGTCTCTTCCAAAGCCCTCAGATGACTCCAGTTGTGATGAAAATGAAAAGCGGAAGCTACGTGAAAAACCAACAAGACGAATCCGATGGTCCATACGACTCGCATCGGTCGCTCGAATCGCCGAGTGTCAAACGGCCCCGACCAAGCGATTAAGGAGGCAAAGAAACACAGCATCGACAAGCGAATTGTCCAAACAATAAGTGCTTCTCCCATCAACTCTCCACAGATGTTAGCATCGACAGGTTTTTTATTGTCGTCTTTCGCTCCGCGAAAGAATGATGTAACGCTACTTTCGCGGAGCGAAAGGCGACACTCATTGTTCGCCCGATGCTTAGTCGACCGACAAATGGAGACATCAATGAATATAGCGTCGTTCTCTTGCCAGAGGCAAATGCCGTTGCAATTCTGTCGATGGATTGAATAAAGGAGGCAATAGGAATCTCCGATGTCAACCATTGTCGAGCCCTTACAACTGATCCCGCAATTCGCGATTCCGGGAAATTGGCGACTTGCCGATTTGCAAGAGCGCTTGGGAAACGTTCCCGCCGGAAGTATCCGTCGCTCGACGTAACCAATTGGTGGAACTGATCAATCAAGATCCTGCTGAAGTTCACGTGGTTCAATATTGCGGGTTTCGCTTGTGCAAACAACAATGTGGACTTGGTGATAAATCCATTTGATCATTGAGCACGATAGCGGTAGGGATTCTATGATTCAGGTTCAACACCAGGACGTGCGGCTGTGCGACGGACTGTCGCGCCGAGAATGGTTGCGCATCGGCGGAATTGGATTGGGCGGTTTGAGTTTAGCTAGTTTACAGAAGCAGCGAGCCGTTGCGGGAACCAAGGGTCCAGCCAAGTCGGTGATCGTGCTCTTCAACTCTGGCGGGATTCCGCAACATGAAACTTGGGACCCTAAACCTGATGCTCCAGCGGAAATTCGAGGCGACTTTTCATCGATCACCACGCGCACGCCAGGATTGCACTTTGGCGAACTGATGCCCAAATTGGCTCTGCTGTCAGACAAGTTAGCGGTCATTCGCAGCATGGTCACTGGCGATAACGCGCATTCGTCCAGTGGATATCAGATGCTGACTGGCATTGCGCACGCGCCGCTGAATCGCGAAAACGCGAAACCTGGCAAACCCAATGATTGGCCGGCGATTGGCGGAATTGTGTGTGCAGTTCGTCCAACGCACGGAGGAATGCCCGCCGCCGTTTCTTTGCCGCGGCGCATGGCGAATAATAACGGCCAGGACCCGTGGCCTGGAACAGATGCCGGTTTGCTTGGCAGGCGATTTGATCCTTGGTTGATTGAATGCGATCCATCCGATGCACAGTTCTCGTTGCCGGGTGAAGATTCAGCGGATTCCTTCGCGCCACTTCGCTTTCAACAGCGACGCAGCTTACTAGAGCAATTCAATCAATACGCAAATAAGATCTCCTCCAGCTCGGCAGCGGCAGGATTGGACATCTACAAGCAGCAAGCACTCGAATTGGTTGCCGGAGGGAGCGCCCGACGAGCGTTTGATTTGAGCCAGGAATCTGACCAAGTTCGCGATAGCTATACACGTACTCGCTGGGGCCAAAGTGTGTTGCTCGCGCGGCGTCTGGTGGAAGCCGGAGTCTCCTTAGTGCAAGTTCAATGGGCGTCGCAACACAAAGATAAGCCTAACGGTGGTGGCTGGGACACTCACGAGAAACACAACGAAAGCATAAAAGGTTGGTTGATCCCGGTACTCGATCAAGTTTGCTCTACGCTGATTTTGGACTTAGAGACTCGCGGGTTGCTCGACGAAACTTTGGTCTGCATGGTTTCAGAGTTCGGCCATACTCCCAAGTTCAATGCCCGGGCTGGTCGCGATCATTGGGGACGCGTGTTCTCTATCGCCTTATGTGGCGCCGGAATTCGTGGGGGCATTGTATACGGTGCATCCGACAAACATGCGGCCGAGCCCAAGTACGACGCGGTACGTCCGTGTGACTACCTTGCGACCGTATTGCACTGCATGGGAGTTTCGACCGACACCATAATTCATGACATCGAAGGACGCCCCCTACCAATCAGCCGCGGCCAAGTGATCGAAGACATACTCGCATAGCTCATCGACGAAGATATTCGCCGAAAGGTACGCGCACGCAGAACTGGTCGTGACTGAGAATTGTGATTCGGCGGTGGATCACGGATCTGTGTGCGGAACGCAAGCTGTGGACGCTAGTGTGCTCCACGCACGAGAAAGCTAGAAAGAGGACTATCTTCAAGCGTAAGACCTACCGTCACAACGCGCTCAAGCTGGCTAGAAATGGCGGCCATGAATTCGCACAAGCCGGTAAAAAAATCCAAATTCACACTTGCCACCTCTGGGACTTCACTGTCGATCGACCTCAATCGTTTATTGAGATTTGCGGGCAATAAAAATCTGAGCAGTCGATTCGTGAGCGTTCGCTTTGCGATATGTGAGCAATTGAGGACAATTGCTCTAACTCTCGCGTTAGGTAACGGGCTTCTTCATGGTTTCCTTCCATGAGTATTGCTGGCCCGCGTGAGGTGAGCGCGATTCCATGAGACTCAATAGCGTTCCACTAGTGATGCCAACCAGTGCCGGAAAGGCAATGGCCAGCAACGGTGTTGGTCGGCGAGGGACAACTTTATCTGCCACAATATCCTGTCCCAAAATCGAGAACCAAGCGTCTGACCAATCCGGCAAGCCCATTGCAGCCAGCGTTTGCAGCGCGTAGCCGACATCGGTCCACCAGCTCCACAAGATCGAAAACCCTAGAGTCAGTGAAACAGACACTAGCACTGTTCGAGCTCGAGCTCGTGGGACGAACATGCCTACCATGAACAGCGATGCCAAGGGACCAAGAAACAAATTAAACATCTTGGGCAACATATCAAAAATGGTGTTGCCCTGAGTCTCTACAAGGTATGCCGCCAAAATCGCCAGCACGGTGGAACCAACTCCCACGCCAACTGTTATTGCCCGCACTTTCCACATCTTGGTTGCTTCACTCACGACTCGCTCTCCTACCGCAACATTGCGAGTGATCACAGCGGTGATGCTGTTGACTCCCGAAACCAACGTTTGCATCGCATCGCATAGAAAGCTCACCAGGATCAGGCCGCCGAAACCCGCCGGCAATGCTGTTGCGTAGAAATATGGCATGATCTGATCCGCGCCGCTTTCGGGCGTTAAACCAGGCGGCAGCGTGTCCTGCCGAATTTGATAATGGTAGCGCAAAGCCAAGCCTGCGAACGCGAGCAACAATCCGATCGAAGCGGCGCAAATTACATTGACCAAAAAACTAAGCCTGGCGGACTTAAGTGAGTTCGTCGTGAAGTAGCGCTGCAACGCGACTTGGTCGCTGCAATGCGTGCAGACATTCCAAAAGAAAATGGACAGCATCGCACCTAGGATCGTCGTGCGCTCGGAGATATCCCAGGAAAAGAACTTGACCTCAACGCGCTGCGGGTTTCGCTCGGCAATCTCCTGCCACCAAGTGCCAACAAAGGTTCCGTGGTCGAGCATCACGAAGACTATGATCACAATCACGCCTCCGAAGAGCATGAAAGCTTGCAAAACGTCCGTCCAAATCACGGCGCGAATCCCGCCAAAGAACGCGTAGACAGTGGCCACTGCGCCGATGGTAATTACGACAGGAAAAATAGGTGCTGGGGCCTGCAACCAATCCGAGACCGCTGTAAGAGGCCCGGGGACCATGCGAACCATCGCCATGGACGCAGTGTAGACAACCATCGACATCCATCCCAAACGAAGTCCAAGGAACAGCAGATCTCCAACTACACGAACTCGATGGTCGAAACGCAGCTCTAAATATTCGTAGGCGCTGGTCAAGCGAAGACGCATGAAGAACGGAATCCAAAGGTAAATGATCACTAAAACCAGAAACGGATAAGCGAGGTAGCCAATCGTGTACGATGGTCCATACTTGATCATTTCACCAGGCGCGCCCAAATACGTATTTGTCGAAAGCAAAGTTGCCATAATGCTCAGTCCAACCGCCATCCACGGCATCTGGCGCCCACCCAAGAAAAAATCTTCCGTATCTTTGCTCTTGCGACTGGACCAGTAAACAATGAACACCGTCACCAGGAGATACGCGGCGACGGCCAAGTAATCGAGAGAGGTCAGGCCAGGTTGGTTCATGATGAGACGGGTCTCGAAGTCTACATTGGTGGGCAAGTGGTAGGGCAGGAGTCTAACAGGCAAGCTCTCGACAAGATCGAGGATACCACGAATTAAACGCTATGCAGAACAGATTTATAACGTACAGACCGGTAAAGTAAAGAATCGAACGAATTCACTAGCCTCAGCCATCAATCTGTGGATGCGTTGCCAAACGACCAGTACTTGCCAACGGAATGCTCTCTCACTGTACCGCTGACAAATTTGTTTCCATCGACGAAAAATCGTAACCGTTCACGGTACGAAATTGATAGTGCATTAATTTAGTTGATTTTCTATTGTTCGCGTATGGACAATAGAGACGAAACGATTCGGGAGCTTCGAGAGTTGGCCGCCGCACAAGCGGCGCAGATCGAGAAGCTGAC
>SYJV01000338.1 GCA_005798335.1 Planctomycetaceae bacterium
CTCGCTTGCGCTTCGGGCTTGTATTGGTAAATTCCCATCTGCCGCTCGCCTTAGGAGCTTCCATTTATAGTGCCGACCAGAGGATTGGCGATTTCTATTGCGACAGAAAGTCGTGTTTCTTGAGGAATTTCACCATTTCATCGCGAGTCTCGGTGTATCGTTCTCGCCCATGATTAAAGAAACCATGCTGCATGTCTGCATAGCCAATCAAGTTAACTTGCGCTCCCAATTCTGTTGCTCGATCGCGAAAGGCTTCGACAGCCTCATAGGGTACGGTGCTGTCCGACTTGCCATGCAGTATTAACGTTGGTGGCAATTCTTGGGTTAGATGATGGTATGGCGAAAGTGCTTCGGGTTTGTCGCCGAGTCTCTCCAGCAACTCTTTTCCTAAACGTGTTGGTTCACCGCGGTCCTTCAGCCGTGCTAGCACTGCGGCTGGATTGAACAGCACCAGAGCATTCGGGCGATATTGTTCGGCGCGAATATTGGGCTGGGTGCCACGATACGCCAACGTAGCCACGGCGGCTGCGAGATGACCGCCCGCACTACCGCCAGCAGCCGCGATGTGCTGCGGATTGATGCGCCACTCGTTGGCATGGCCCCTTACGAACAACATCGCGTCTTGTGCATCGGCCACACAGTCCGTTACGTTCGCCCGATCGCGCGAGTGCACTCGGTAATCGACCGCAATCGCGGTCATGCCCAGATCCGCCAAGTGGCGGCAATGCCAACTAAACTGATTGGGCGTGCCACCCTTCCAACCGCCACCAAAGTAAAAGACGATTGCAGATCGAGTTGTTGCTTCCGGTTTCGCGGCGGGATCATAGATGAACAAGCTGAGTTCTTTGTCGCCCACTTGCTTGTAAACTACTTTGCGATCTGGCTTGGGGCCCTCTACAGGTTGTCGATCGCGTTTCTTGGATACATCTTGCGCAACTGCTGTCGAATGGAGCATCAGAATCATGGCAACCAACAGGAAACCAAACTTCATGGTGCGCTCGTTTTCTCTGGAATGGGAACGAAATGAAGTGGAGTCGGAGTGCCCTCGCTGGTGAGAATCAGATTTCCCTGCAGCGGGTCAAAGCATACGCTCTCGCCTTGAAAGCGCGCCGGCAATTCAAAGGTACGGAGCTTTGTGGGATTGCTCAGCCCCCAATCGCGCTGACCGTTTTTCTGGTCGGCACTGCGAATTAGGATACCACCTGGGCCATAGGTCGCAATGACGAATCGTTGTCCGTCTCGAGAAATATCAGCAGCGGTCACCCAGGGCAGGCCCAGCACACCGATCCGCTGGGCAGTCGCGTGATGAAGCCCTTTCTCCTGCGGTACGGGGACTTGGAAGACCTGAGTGCGGTAGGTTTCCTTGCTGCACAGCAACACGCAACTGGTAAGCGGATCGTACGCAATCGCTTCGCAATCCAGCGGGCGGTCGCCCGGATAACGCACTTTGAGAGTTCGCTGAGCGGCAACGCGTATTGATTTCGTTTGTCCCGATGGTACCAACGGCTCCTCCACGAAGTAGATCGTTATGTCTTGTCGCTTGCGCTCATTGTCGCCACAGTCACCGATTGCCAACCAATGAGACCCTGCCATTTCGAATGAACATAGGTCCTCCCAGTCGCGTGCCTCTGCGCTCTCGACCGCGACCTCTGCAACCAGTTTGCCAATTCGATTGACGGCGAACAACCTGGGCCGATCACCCGAGTCGTTGTGAGTCCACAAGATTTGTGGATCGCGAGTCGATACTGCAATTCCGCTGCTCTCCACGATCGAATTGCAGTCGATGTAAATGACTCCGGCGGTGCGTTGCTTGCGCTTATCTTCAGTCAAACCGCCGGTCGCCAGCAAGATAATGAAGGCTGCGCCAATTAACAAAAGCATGCGCCAGGGAACAACTGGCGAGCGGCTGGTCGGGAAGCGCGATTCGGAAAGCATGAAAGGCTGGCTCAAAAACCGCAAGTTTAGTTCGTATGTCGTGGTTCGCGGACCATACCACGGCAATCAAAAAACGGCGCTAAACTCGATTTGAGTTTGCGCCGTCATGTTATCAAGCTCAATTTTCTGGGAAAATAGAGCGTTAGTTGGTAGCTGCGGTTTCGGCGGGCTCTTCGGTTCGCACGCGCTGTTCACCTCGGAATGCGACTCGATTGACTTTACCCTCGTCGTCCTTGGCAACGTCGACCACAATGGTGTTCTTGCCTTCGAACACGCCACGTAGAATATCTTCGGCCAGTGGGTCTTCCACTCGCTGTTCGATCGCGCGGCGCAGCGGTCTGGCTCCGTAATCCAGATTAGATCCCTTCCTGATCAGGAATTCTTTGGCTTCTTCGGTCAATACCAATTCAAAACCTCGATCAAGCAGTCGTTCGCGAACTTTGGACAGTTCGAAGTCGATGACTGCCTTGAGATCTTCCTTGGTCAAGTGCCGGAAGATGATCGTATCGTCCAAGCGGTTGAGGAACTCGGGTCGAAACACGCGTTCGATTTGGTCCATCACTCTCTGTTTCATGCTTTCGTAAGAACTATCGCCATCAGGCTTCTGGAAGCCAAACGCAGATTCATTTTTGATCGCATCGGCGCCAGCGTTCGTAGTTAGAATTAAGATGGTATTACGGAAGTCGACATTGCGGCCAAAACTGTCTGTCAGGCGTCCTTCTTCCATAACTTGCAACAGCATATTGAAAACATCGGGATGAGCCTTTTCGATTTCGTCCAGCAAGACTACGGCGTAAGGTCGTCGGCGAATCTTTTCCGTCAATTGGCCACCTTCTTCGTAACCGACGTATCCTGGAGGCGCGCCGACCAAGCGGCTGATATTGTGCTTCTCCATGTACTCGCTCATGTC
>SYJV01000339.1 GCA_005798335.1 Planctomycetaceae bacterium
GTGATAAACGATTGAGGACAATCGTTCTACTCTTTTAAGCCGTAGCCTTCCAACGAATACCAGTATCCATCGGCAACCGCTGATCGATTTCCGTACGAAACCCATGTTGGTATCGCGAACGATACAGTTGGCTGTTGCCTTTTTTGCCCACGCATCGAACTGCTTTAGTCGTGCGCAAGCAATAGGCTGCTTTCTGGGCAAGCCAACGCGGACGTCCCAGGGCGGCAGCGAGTTGCGCCGTATCGAATTCTCGCGGTAAGTCGGACGAGTCAAAAATTCGCCACAGGTCTTTAACAGATTTGAGGTTCGTCGACGAAACGATTTGCACGACCGACAAATCCAAGGTGGAATAGTCCTTGCCACGCCGCCATTTCTTTTTGCGAGGAACTCTTTGTTCTTCGACGTCCAGCAAAAGCACTTCAAGGGTTAAGCGCGGCGCTGGAAATATATTTGAAAAGTGAACCAAGTCTACGAAGATGTCGAGCAGTTCGCCGCGTTTTGGGCTGAGGCGCCTACGCAATATCTCGCCCCCTGGTTCTTCCCGCGTCACGATCCATTTGCGCGCGATTATCGGCTTCACTACCCGAACACGTCGGCGAGGATCGCTGAGCAGTTTGACGACTTTCTCTCGAATGGCGCCCAGGGATGCAAGCTGAATCTCGATCAACTCGCCTCGGCTTCCAATTGCATCGATGCGAAAATCGTCCACAGCGATTTCGGTGTGGTCATCGGAGGCTGCCAAGTGGAGCTTCAATTGTCGATGCAGTGACGTTTCCATGTCGGTTCAGTTCGCTTGCGAAACCCAAGTTTCCTAACAAAGTACACGAGCCGGAAATGTACTATCGATTACGAAATTCCAAAATCGCGAACCGTCAGCAGAGTCTGTATTTTCAAGCCTTGTGCTTCGATCGCTTCACGACCACCTTCTAAGCGATCAATGACCGCCAATACTCGATTTACTTGGAGGCCGAACTCGCGAGCTGCTTCGACGGCCTTCAGCGCACTGCCGCCGCTGGTGACAACATCTTCGACGATGACTGCACTCATACCAGATTCGACAGGCCCTTCGACCTGCCGTCCCATTCCATGTTGTTTCGCTTCTTTACGAACAATAAATCCGCGTAGATCGATTTGCTGTTGGCCGGCCAGTGTGATCGTAGCGGCGGAAATGGGATCAGCACCGATGGCCATGCCACCGATAGCATTGGGCATGTCGGTGCGCAGCAATTCCAGCATACCAAGTGCAACTTGATTCGCTCCCTGTGGATGCAAAGTCAATTGGCGACAATCGAGATAGAAATTGGCGATCTTGCCGCTGGCGAGAGTAAAGGTTCCAAACCTAAGTGCGTATTGGCGAACTAACGAAATCAGATGATTGCGGTCGTAGCTGGCAGTCATGGAGATCCTTATCGATGCACGCGGACTTTGGTACCTTGTGCAAGAATTGCGTAGACATCGGCGGCGTCGATGGGCGCAAGACTGATGCAACCTGCTTTGCTAAGTTCAGTTGTGGCCATTTCCGCGGTCCCGTGAATACACATGTCTTGCCCTAAGTTTAACCAGTATCCGCCGTACGGATTGCGTGGGTCATTGGCTGGAATAGGATTTGAACCGGCACCATAATACGAGCGATCGATGCGCTTGTCGACGATCTCAAATGTTCCTTCGCGAGGAAACGGATCTTGACCCACCGAGATTGGAAATCGGCCAGCGTAGAGTTCGCCGACCAGCAATGTCAATTCGCCTCGTGTCAGATCGACCTCGGCTCGAAAAGGTCCACGCACAACCTTCAGCTCCGTTGAAGGTAACACAACATTCGAATTGTCCAGGCCGTTGATGCGTACAAGTAACTCCCGCGTGATGGAATGCTTGATCGCAATCGAATCCACGGTGTCACCGGGTACCGCGCGATAAGGTTTTTCCAGCAAATGCTGACGCGAATAGATGACTTCGGCAGCTAAGGCATCCAAGATGGCCAACATATCCACGTGCTCGTCGCGAGTGAGTTCGACGCTGTCGTAAAACATGCTCATCGTAAACAAAGCGTCTTTCAATTTGCCTTCTTTGGCTAGTTTCAACGTCTGTTCACGTGCATTGCCGAAAGACATCGTCGGCAGTTTGGAGGTCGCGGTATTGGGGCTCTGCAGGTTGCCGCCGTTCTGCAGTGATTCGGCTGCCGAAGTCGGATTTTCGGGCAAGTTCAAACTGAGGGTGTTGATTCCGGCCAGCGAAGGAGGCGTTGACGTTGCTACCGAATGAGCTGATCCCAATGACGTGTTTGTCGAACTTGGTAGCGTCGCAACGCCACCGGACGATGCCGAAGTAAGATGACCAGGCAGCGCGGTCGGAGAAGCAGTGTGGTTTGTTGACGGGAAGCTCGGCAATGTCGGCGCCGACACATTTGGCAAACTTGCTGAACTTGCCAGTAGGCCAGGTGAATTCGATTCGCTCGCTGTTTGGGGCTTGATGTTCGGTTGACTGCTCGACGCAGGCGAATGCTCAAGGAGCACCATCGGTCCGTCCGGGCCAGCCAATTCTGGAATCAACGACTCTGACTTTCCGGGTTCATACTGAGACTGCGGCGATGAATTTGACTGAACATGGGATCCTTGCAGATCGAACTTGGGTAGACTGGTGGGAAGCTGATTAGGAGTATTTGCTAGTTCCTCTGTCCTCAAAGTACCGTTGGAGGAATAGGGCGCGGATTTTGGTTGGGGCATTTCAATGGCAACCATTTCTCCGGGGTCCATCGACAGATCCAGCTCGCCCTGTTCTGCCCATTGCTCAAGTTCAGGTGGCAGTTTCGGATCCGGAGCATTCAATGCTACGATCGCTCCGTAACAAACGGCTAGAAGCAGAACAACGACAACCGCAGTCTTGATCGTCTGCACGATGGCCTCCTTGCCCATTCAACCAGCAATAACTCAAACTTCGCAACATACGCGAGGCGTGACAGCCAGTTGCTGCGCGCCGTCGAGACAGAATCCTCAACTAGTCTAGCGTGTACCGAAGCGTAGCTATCTCTTTCAATTAGTTCTAGAGCAATCTGGGCCTGACGAGGCACTGCTAGCGATATTTCTTTTGCAGTAAATCCTGACTTGGTTTGAGCGAGGAACTGGTTGGTCAGGCGAGCTTGTCTCGGTCGATCGCGAAGTCCTTCCAGCCTTGCCGTACCTCCTCCGACCAGAATTCTGTGAAATCGACAATGTAACGAGACATGTTCTCTAAGATGGCCTCACGGAAGCGCAGCAAATCCGAGCGCTCACCTTCAACGAGAAGTTCAACTCGACCGTCACTGAGGTTGCAAACACGCCCAGTAATTGGACATGAGCGCGCCAAGCCGGCCACAGTCGCGCGAAACCCTACGCCCTGAACACGGCCCGCAAAACGCATTTCTAGTCGTTGCATCATCCGACAATTAGCCCTGCAATTGCTAGGTTGCTTATACACAAATCTGCTTCACTGCGTTATCGAAGATCTAAAATCCAACAAACTGATCTTGACTGGGGAGAATTCGACGCCGTAACTTTAGCCGCACCATGGTACACCAATTCAATAGTACTAATTCACGACTTGCTGCGGTCTTGCCGCTGGTGCTGGTGATCGCGTTTTGGATGACTCAATCGCGAACAGTTTGGGCACAGAATACACGGGAGCAAGGAGCGTTCGAAGGTCCCGGCGTCGTATTGCTTAAGCACGGTTCGTTCCATGTCGGCAATGTTCATCAGTTCGGTAGTCAAGTTCAAATCGAGTTAGGCAGTAATGCCAAGGTTACTCATACCGCCAGCCAAATCGAATTCATTGGTCGAGACTTAGAAGAAGTCTATCAATACAAACGTCGCAAACAAAGCCGCATGACAGTCGGCGATCATTTTCAGTTGACGCGATGGTGTATTCGAGCAGGTTTGATCAAGCATGCCGCCGAACATTTTCTCGAGGTCAACAAAGTCGAGTCGGATGACCCCAGAGTCCGGCAACTTGGAGTTGAACTACGCGACAAGATCTTGGCGGACGACGAGTTTCGAGAATTTGCTGGTTTGGGCCCAAAGCCATCCACCACGGAAATTTCTCCGGCGACGACGTCACTCGTCTCAATCGCCAGCGCCCAAGAGATGCCGACTCTGCACCCTTTGGCGGTTTCTCAATTTACCGAACGAGTGCAGCCGATTCTCATCAATCGCTGTTCGCAAGCGGCCTGTCACGGCTTCAGTTCGACAAACCGGTTGAAGTTGTACGACCCCAAGGGCCGAAACGGTTCCCGCGTAACCTCCGAGAACTTAAGGCAAGTCTTGGGTCTGCTGTCGAACAAAACGCCTATGGAAACGGAACTCATCAGAAAAGCGATTCAATCGCATGGAATACAGAAGGCGCCTGCGATTTCACCCGCAGAAACCGACCTCTTGTTGGCTCTGCAGGCTTGGGTTAGTTTTGTGAAAAACCCCGTTGTTACCGCGAATGGATCGGCAGCTTGGAATTCTCAGATTTATTCTCCTGAGCGATCAACTGTCGGTACTCATGCGCCTGCACTGACGCCCGTCGTCCCGGGCAGTTTGAATCTGCGCAGTGTACCGCATTCCAGCAATACGATTCAGAGCACCTCTGGCGAAGGATTCCAGCAGCCTCCCCAAAGCGAGATTGACGAACTGGACGCTCGTTTGCGACAAATTTTGGGTGAGGGACCAGGCCAAACGCCTGGAAATACTGGGGCAGATCCATTTGACCCAGCTATTTTCAATCAGCAGATGCGAGAGCGACGAACATCGCCGGTAAACCGCTAGTCGCAAAACGTTTCTCTATTAGAATTACCGGCAAGTCGGCTACCTTTTGTAGCACTGTTGCGCGCGGCACACCGCAATGCACCCTCAATTCTTGGACGAGCACAGGGGATGAGGGTTGGTTCGAATTATTAACGCGAATTTTGTCGAGGAGTGTTAGACCTTGTTGCGAACCCACACATGTGGACAACTTCGGCTGGAGAATGTCGGACAGCGCGTTACGATTTGCGGCTGGGTAGACACCTCTCGCGATCACGGGCAAACCATTTTCTTGGACATTCGCGACCGGTACGGAAAAACTCAGGTAGTTGTCAACCCGGACAGCGGTAGCGCCGCGCTGGAAATTGCCAAATCATTTCGTGGCGAAGACGTGGTGTTGATCAGCGGCCGCGTCGATCGCAGGCTGGAAGGAAAAGACAATACCAAACTAGACACTGGCGCTGTTGAGGTCGTGGCCGAAGAAGTGCGACTGTTGAATCGCTCTCTGACTCCACCCTTCTTTCCCAATCAAGAGGAATTACCGGGCGAAGATTTGCGGCTGAAATATCGTTATATCGATTTGCGTCGCACAGCGATGCAGAATACGCTGCTGCTGCGCAGCCAAATTATCAAAAAGATGCGCGACTACTTCGCGGACCACCAATTCATCGACGTGGAGACGCCGATTCTGGGGCGCAGCACGCCCGAAGGCGCGCGAGATTATTTAGTACCCAGCCGAGTTCATTGGGGCAAGTTCTTCGCGCTACCACAATCTCCTCAGCTTTATAAACAGATCTTGATGGTCGCCGGTTACGATCGCTATGTGCAAGTTGCGCGGTGTTTTCGCGACGAGGACTTGCGTGCCGATCGCCAACCAGAGTTCTCGCAGCTCGACGTCGAAATGTCGTTCGTCGACGCGGACGATGTGATTGGATTGATCGATGGATTGATGGTCAAGTTGGCCAAAGAGATTCTTGGAATCGATCTGAAGACTCCTTTGCCGCGCATGACGTATGATGAAGCGATGCGGCGTTTTGGCAGCGACGCTCCTGACTTGCGTTATGGCATGGAGATTGTCGACTGCAGCGATCTGGCTCGCCAGACGGAGTTCCGCGTGTTTCGGGGTGCGGTCGACTCGGGAGGATTTGTCCGCGGGTTGAAGATCGACCGTCGAGCGGAAGAGTTTTCGCGAAAACGGATTGATGAGTTGACCGAGTTCGTCAAGCACGACTTCGCAGCCAAAGGATTGGCATGGTTCCGTTGCGAACCCGACGGCAGTCTTTGGTCGCCGATCAGCAAAAACGTCGAACCAACCGTGCTCGAGGGTTTCAAACAGAGGTTTCAGACGTCGCCTGGCGATTTAATCTTGCTGTTGGCGGATGCATGGGAAGTAACCTGCAAAGGCTTAAATGGTCTGCGCCGCAAATTGGCCGCCGAACTGAAGCTGTATGATCCAGCGCAAATGCACTTTTCGTGGGTCGTCGAATTTCCCATGTTCGACCACGATCCCGAAGAAAATCGTTGGGTCGCCACGCACCATCCGTTCACTGCCCCGCGACCGCAAGATTTGTCCAAGCTCAAAGAAACTCCCGATGCTTGCCGCGCACAGGCCTATGATTTGGTGATCAATGGTTATGAGGCGGGTGGTGGGACCATTCGAATTCACGATAGCGGGACGCAACAATGCGTCTTCGATTTGCTGGGAATCACTCCTGAAATGGCCGTAAATCGCTTCGGATTTTTGCTGGACGCGCTGCGTTATGGTGCTCCACCACACGGTGGAATCGCGTTGGGCATCGATCGCGTTGTCATGCTGTTCGGTGGATTGGACAACATTCGCGATTGTATCGCGTTTCCAAAAACTCAGCGCGCCATGGACCTCATGACGGAAGCTCCTGGCGATGTTGAGCTCAAGCAGCTTCGCGAGTTGCACATTCAAGTAGAAACTCCACCGGTCAAATCGAAATGAAGCGCGGTCGCACAAGGGCTCGTCCGCGCTACTTGCGAAAATCTCGGATTTGGTCCATGACGGCTGTCCAATTGCCAGTAAAGCGAATGGCTCGGTCGTCGACGTAGACAGTCGCGGCAGGTTTATGTTCGCAAATCTCGTCGACTTCGATTCCGTGCCGTTTCAGCCAAGCCTCGATGGCATCGCGACCTTCCTGAGTGGCGCAGCGGGCTGAATGAATCACCACGCGATACTGGCGCCGCAAGCGGCGGATGGCTTCGTCAGTGCCGTGGATCGGAGGGTCGGTAATCACTTCGATGCCGCGCCAACCAGAGACATAGGAGTGAATCACGCAATCGAAATCTAGGCAAACAGTTTGTTTTCTCGGTTCGATACCACATTTTTCGCACGTCGTGGGCTCGGTGGGCCGTATCGAAAGCAGCCGATCGATAGCCTCGTGTCCGTCCAACCACTCCTGTTCGGCCCACGGTTCATCGTTCCAAATTCTCGTGTAGTGCTCAGCGGTGTGGTGGCGGCCAGGTAATCGCAACCAATCGCCGTAGTGGTGCCACTGGGGTTTACCTGGGAAGACTTGGGGCACCTCGTCCAACCCTCGCCGTTGGTAGTCGGTCACTAACTCTTTGACGAACCGATGCACGGAATGTGTATTCATCGGTGCCGCGAGTATCGCAAGGACATGAAAACCGCCATTGCCATTGGAATCCAAAATTACTGCGTCAAAGCCAAATTGGACTAGGCGTTCGCGCCAGTACTTTGCCGCAGCAAAATTTCCTTCGGTGGTAACTGACAGTTCTTCATCGTCATGTCGATCGATGTCGATCGCAAACCAGCGCGACGTCAATTCTGCACTGGTGCTGTGCAGTCCCAGCACGCCTCCCACATCTCGGGTCCGATAGTGCTTCTCCAGCGATGAGATGCCAAGGAGAACTTTGCCTCGTTCGTCGCGAAACGGTACTGTGACAGCGTGATTGGTGGGTCGATCGTCGCGCTCTCGCGCGCGTTGCGAAAGGTATCGTCCCCAAACATCGGTCCGATTGACCAAATGCTTCATGGTCCACTCAGCCAACTCGGCAGCTCGTGCTCGCCATTGCTCGGATACTCGCAAGAAGTAGTCCATGAACGAATTAGTCGGCGGAATCTTCAAAGGATAGGTGGCGAGAAACGTCGGACAGGAATTTCTGATTTTCGATCGAGCGATTGCGTGCATTGCGCAGGTTACGAGCTCGATCGCGGGCTATCACTAACGATTTGAAGCACATATCGACACAATCGCGCTGCGCGTAAGGTGACAAGCTGTCGATAACTTCGTCGATGGTCGCTATGCGTTCAAAGCGAGACTTGCGAATCATTCTTTCCACCAGTTCAGCAACTGGCCGAGGAACATCTGGGTTCCAATACGACACCGAGCGGAATCGGCCGTCTAATTGCGCGTCAATGCGATCCTCTCGAGTTTTTCCCGGAAATGGATGATTACCGGTGAGAGCGACGTAGAAAGTACATCCCAAGCTATACAAGTCCGTCTGTGCGCACGGCTCCTGTTGATCCAGCAACAACTCGGGCGCGATATATCCGGCGGTTCCAACTCGACGGCCTGGCGGCGATTCGAACTCTGGTAAATCGCCATCATATTTTGCAAATCCAAAGTCAAGTAACTTCACTGTTCCATCCGAAGAAATAATCAAATTGTCGGGTTTGATATCGCGATGAATAAATCCCTGCTGATGCGCATACTTCAGTCCCCGGGCGGCTTGCAAGAAAAAATCACATACCTGCTGCCAGCGTAGTTTTTTCCGGGCGACGAGCAACTCACGCAGTGTGGGCCCTGGAACAAGCTCCATCACCAAATAGTTCAAACAGTAATCGGTCTCTGCCAGCGGATTGGCTTCTGCGGCGCGAACGATATTCTTGTGTTGCAGTAGCGATAATGCCAAAGCTTCGAGCTTTAATCTTTCTCGGAACTTGGTCTTGGATCGATGTTGGGAACGCAAGACCTTGATCGCTACATCCCGACCTGTAACACAGTGTCGTGCCCAGAACACGATCCCAATTCCACCGCTGCTGAGCGGTCGCAAGATTCGATATTGGCCAAGCCGGAATCCTCTCCAACGTCCACGCCGTAATTGACGCGATTGGAACGACGTCAACCATTGTGATTTGACAAGCACCGATAAGAGCGCGCCGACGGACGTGTTTGGCTGGTTGGCTAGTTGATGTACCTTCTCAAGCCGCGCATCGTCTAACAAGCCGCTCTTGTCGAGACACTCAACCAGATTGTGGAGTTGCCAAAAATCCGACATTTCTGTTTCAGCGAATGGTCAAGGGAGTTATGAATTGGACGCGCTCGACAACCAACTCGAACCGCGAGAAATCTATTTCCGTTCAAGTCCCAGCCACTATCCAGCATATTCTCGCGGCGAGGAAATGCACATCGGCAGAGGAAAATTTTTTCAGAGGCAGCGTTGACTGATCTTACCCAAGAATATGCCGACACTGGCGACGAAAAGCAACCACAAATTCGGCGGCGAGCTGCCGAAACTTGAAAGCTGCTTTAGCACTCGCGTGAAAATAGCGTTTGCATGGAAGCACCGGCCTATGACATCGACAAGTGCTTGGTTAGGAAACAGGACCAGTATCTTACTAGCGATCTTCTGGCGGCAGATACTCTGGATGTACTTTGGGAGTTGCACCGCGTAATACTCGCATGCGTTGCACGTGGGATTCAGTGAATGGTTTTGCCATAACAAAACTCTGCATGGCCCACGCTGCGGAACGAGCTAGTTGATCGAACGCATCGGAGCGGCGTTCGCGAGCATTCTTGGAACGGATGTTTAAATCGAACACTGTACAGATTTGCACAAATTCCCGATTTCCTCTCAATTCGACTTCCGACAATTCGACCGTCGCAATCAGGCTGACTTTCCGGGCGGCAACTTTCATCGAGGCGCTGGTATCTGCTGGATCGAATTCGAATGCCGTGCGCAAGCCATTGGACTGAATTACCTTACCGCCAAACTCCTCCATCAGGGCACTGACTTTCTCGGTGGCCAACTCCAATGGAACCACGGTCAAGAACGAACCACGGAATACGGGAGCGTTCGTCTCGGATTGAGGAGAGCCGAACCAGCGAAACCAATTCCGATTGCAGATAGTCCCAGACGGCGAAGTGCTGGGCACTTCGGGATTGAGATAGCGAACCTGATTGCCGCCATTTTCTTTAGCTAACATCAAGGACTCGTGAGCTCTTCGCATCAACGAGTCGGATGTATCATCGGACATTACCTGGCAGACGGAAAAACTCGCGGTTACGTTTTTGCTACGCAGCGCGGCGAGAGGGCGATTCTCAAGTTCAAGGCGAACTTTCTCGCCAATACTGGATGCTTGTTCCAGTTCACAACCACTGAAGAGAACAGCCATTTCGTGAATGCTATACCGCGCAATAAAGTCGTTTGCTCGGCTACACTGCTTCAGGAGCGTCGTCAACAACTCAATTGCCTCGTCGGTGGCAGCCAGTCCACTGTTCTCCGTGACTTCACTGAAGTGATCGATTTCACACAGAAGTACACAGCCGGATTTGTGTAGATTTTGATGCTCTGCTACAAAGTCAGGGACCAGTCGATCGAATTCGCTGCGCGCAAAAGTTCCGGTCAGCGGGTCACGATGAATCTGATCGTGCAGGCTTTCGATCCGCTTTTCCATGTCTACCTGATACGTCACATCATGAAAATACAAAGCGGCTCCGGCGATGAGCCGGTCAGGCTTGAGCACCGGCACGATTTCCGCTTCGATACATACGTCGCTACCATCTTTCCGTAGGATTTCCAACCTTCCATGAAATCGCTTTTGTTCCGTAAGGGCTTTGCGCACCGGGCAATCTGAATCGCTGATACGTTGACCATTCGCATCGCGCAGCGACAGCAGATTCGTGCTCCAGGCAATTTGCAGCATCGTATCCTTGCTATGACCGGTAATATCCTCCGCCGTGGAGTTCCATTCCAACACGGTCGCTTCGAGATCAAAGAAAGCAATGCCAACATGCATGGTGTCGAGCATCTGCAATCGAAAGGTATCCGTTAATGTTTGTTGAGCCGCGTTTAGGTTCAGCGTCTCGACGCGCTGGAATTGTGACGGCACGGCCGTTTTGGCCGTGCCCAAACCTGCCAACCAGCGCGAGCGCAACCGCTCGGCGTGCTCGGTAGAACTATCAGACAGCGATACTGCAAAGCGGCTGACTAGCTCTGGATTAAACTGAGTTCCACTTTGTTTGCTCAACTCCAACAGCGCATGATCGCGTACCAACGCACGGCGATACACCTGTTCGGTGGTCATTGAATCAAAGGCGTCAACGATCGAAATCATTTGCGCAATTTTGGTTTCTCGTTCATCGCGCATAAGCGCCTGTTGCATTTCTTGAAACCAAGTACCGATTCGGCTGATCGTATTTTGGAGCTTGGAATCCGCTCCCATGGCGCGGAGAATCTCAACTCCAATCCGCGGATGCAGAGAAATCATCGATTGCTCAGTTTGGTCGAGCGCGGCAGGTTTCTGCAGGATTCGGTCCGGCATTCCAATTTTGCCGACATCATGTAACAAGCTGGCAACTTCCAATAACTCGAGATCGTCGTCATTCATTCGCAAAAAGATACCCCACTGGGACGCTGCCATGGCGACGCGCAGGCAGTGCGCAGAGGTAGGCATATGTCGCGCATGTAACGCATAAAAAAGTCCTGCGACAATTCCTAACTTCGATTCGATCAACGCTTCGTCGATTCTGTTGGTGCTCTTCCTGGAGGTTCCAGCACTCGCTGGCTTTTCAGCCGATGGCTTGTTGATTGTCAACCCGACGCTTGGCGGACCAGCAAATTCTTGACAAGCAGGCGAGCGACTGAAGGACACTGCTGGGATGGGCGCCAGCGGTGTTTCTCGGCTAAATGGAATTGGAGTATGTGTAGGCATTTCTATTGTCGCCCTGGCGGAAACACGGCACAGGAGCCCATGATCACCAGCACGAAATGGCGTGCTTAGCTTCTCGACCGCTCCAAAGAATTCTCCCGCAAAGCCTAGCTTCCGATTTAACGTGCACGATGTACAGTACTATCCACAACCATGATCGCGACTAATAGTTCTGCGCAATGTGATGGTTATGCCGACTTTGACTTTCAGTCTCGATCATCGCATCTGTTTTGGTGCCATGCTAAGGAAACGACTGCCTGGCATGGCGAAGGCAAAGCGACGATAGTAACTGGGCGTCTTCTTGTTGCATCATGTTGTTTCAAGATGCGGTTTCTTTAATTGCTCGATTTTTGAAGGACGCTTGTGAAAGCAACCAGCTACACGCTTGTTGATTTTTTGGCAGTGGGAAGACATGCATGTTGCAAGATCAAATCCAGGACTCTATTTCCAACGCCATCGCAGCCGCAACTCGATCGCAACACTGGGCAAAATACACTGGCGAAATAATTGACAACCTTCGAGAACAATTATGCCAGGCGTTCAACATTGGATTCGTGGAACTGTGTTCGAGCGGTACCGCAGCGCTGGAGATCGTATTGCGGGCCATGAAAATTGGCCAAGATGACGAAGTCCTGTTGTCCGGCTACGACTACCCAGGGAATTTTTGGGCAATCGAGCGAACCGGTGCTCGTGTGGCGCTCGTCGATGTCGCTGAAGGCCATTGGGCCATCGATCCGGACTCCTTGGAACAAGCCTATTCCCCCAATTGTCGAGCAGTCGTTGTTTCGCATCTCCACGGTCAATTGCAAGCTATTGAGAGATTGCGAACCTGGTGCCAAGAACATGGATTGCTGTTGATCGAAGATGCATGTCAAGCGATTGGGGCTACGATAGAAGGCAAAGCGGCAGGTACGATCGGCGATGCAGGAATTTTCAGCTTTGGGGGTGGCAAAGTGCTATCGTCAGGCCGGGGTGGCGCGGTCGTTACGAACAACCCAGAGCTCGCTCAGCGGATTCGCATTGCTGCAGGTGCGGGCAGCGGGCCGTACGGGCTCAGTCAAATTCAAGCCGCGCTGGTCGCAGCCCAACTTCCCTACTTGGTGCAACTGAACCAACATACTCGGCGGTACTTTGCGGAGCTGCATGCCCGTCTGTCAAACATGCCACTCCCGTTCAGTTTTCCGGCGTCAAACACCCTCGAGTTCGCTGGATTCTATCAAGCAGGGTGGATGCTGCGGTCTCCGGAAATCGAAGACAATCCGATCCAAATTAATGAAACGACCGACTCGGTTTTCTTGGGCGAATTGGTGAATCGGTTGAGGGCGATGGGTATCAACGCAGGGACCGGTTTCGCGGGCTTTTTTCGCCGTTCCTCGCGCCGTTGCCGAATTTCCACCGCGTTGAGAAACTCAACTGCGGCAGCGACACGGACGTTCGTATTACACCACAAGCTAGCATTTGACCAAGCTTGGCCTGCGGAGCGCTTAGCGGAAGCAATCGGCAAGCTTGCAACGCGAGAGTAGGTCAAATGGCTTGCTTTTCCATCGACAGACTTTCGACGTCGATGTTCTCGACGTCGATGGTAATTGTCGTTGCGCGACGTAGGGGAACAACTTTGTTCTTGTCATCGAGCGGTTTGAGTTCGCCACGAACAATGCGAACTTCCGGTGGCGCCTCGATCCCCAGCGTAACTCGGTTGCCAGAGATTCTGGAAACCACCAACGTAATGTTGTCGCCAATTACCAGCTTTTCACCTTCTTTACGACTAAGCACTAGCATTTTTGCGTCCTCCTTGAAGAACAAGCTACGGAAATGGAACTTCTTGTTAATCGCTGCAAACAAACCAAGCTTTGGCAAGTTGACAAGAAAGCGGGAATTTTGGTTCAAGTTGCAAAGTTCGTACCAATCGAGTGGTGCTTTGCCTAGGCGAGCGGCAGATAGTTTCTTACCAATACAAGCCCGAAGCGCAAGCGAGTGTATGCCAGGATTGACGCACTCGCTTGCGCATCGGGCTTGTATTCGCTTAGGCCTTGGTAAATTCCCATCTGCCGCTCGCCCTAAAACCCAGATTCTTGCTTCCTACCACTAGATGCCTCAACCCGCTAATTAGTTTCTTCATTTCTCTTGGCCGAAATTGGCGGCAGTTGTTTTGCAACTATTTCAAAATGAGAAATGCGTCTCACATTTTGGCAGGTCGGTGCATGGCCTTGTTCGAACAACGCGTTGCCGTGTCGTTCGCGTACCTTATTAAACGGCAGCCCCCAGACACCTTTGGTCATTCTCAGAAGAAAAAAAGAATTTTTCGTCCAACGTTGGGAACGATCACGAAAGAACTTCGCGATCTATGAAGAAACAGGCTATGCGAAAAGTGGGAGGGCGAGGCGCCGGTGAATTTCCATTTCCTGTAATCCGTGGTTCAGCAGTTCAGCAGCCAGATGCCGACGCTAATCCACTGCACTCACTCGGTGGTCAAGCCCAATCGGATCAGGTTGACTAGATCTTGGGTGCTGAGTTTGGCAGCGCGGTCGGTGCCGTCGAGGACACCGGCGATCAGTTCGCGTTTGCTGGCGTGCAAGGCCAGAATTTGTTCTTCGATCGTGTCTTTGGCGACTAAGCGGAATACAGTCACCTTTTCAGTTTGTCCGATGCGATGTGCGCGATCGGTCGCTTGATCTTCCACCGCTGGATTCCACCAAGGGTCGAGGTGCAAGACATAGTCGGCACCCGTTAGATTCAGGCCCGTCCCACCAGCTTTGAGCGAAATCAGGAATAAGCTTCCTTCGCCTTGCTGAAATGCATCCACGGCGGCTTGCCGTTTTGCCGGAGGCGTGGAACCGTCCAAGTATTGGTACTTGACCCCGGCCTTGTCCATGGCTTCGCGCACGATTGTTAAATGCTGAACAAACTGACTGAATACCAGCGCTCGGTGCTTGCTGCTGACCAACTCAGTTACGATATCGATTAAACCGTCCAGCTTGGCGGACGATTTCTTCCAGCGCGGATCGACCAGGCGCGGATGGCAAGCCAACTGACGCAAGCGAGTCAACCAAGAGAGAACTCGAATGCGTTTTTGTTGATCGTTCTCACCCTGGTCCTTGGCCGCCAGTTCTGCAAGCGCCGCTAAGCGAGCTGCGTCGTAACGCTTGCGCTCTTCGCCGGAAAGTTCGATCGTGTGAACGATCTCGGTGCGCGGTGGCAATTCGGTCAAGACTTCACTCTTGGTACGCCGCAGCATGAACGGACGCAGCACGCGGCCCAGCGACAGCAATCGCTGATGATCCTTGCCGCGTTCGATCGGTTCGGCGAATCTTTCGCGAAAGCGTTCCCATGACCCTAGCAATCCAGGGCTGATGACGCGCATTAAACTCCATAGTTCGCCAAGGTGATTCTCCAGCGGCGTACCCGTCAGTGCCAGCGACCACTCGGCTTCGATCTGGCGAATGGTGGCGCATGTTTTAGTGTGAAAGTTCTTGATAAACTGGGCTTCGTCCAAAACCAGCGTGCCCCATTGGCGACCACAAAACCGTTCCGCATCACGCTGTACCATTTGATAACTGGCGATAATTAAATCGCCAGCGGTCGCGTTCTGCAGCAACTCGTCGCGATCATGCTCGCGATACAGATGCGGTTTTAAGCTTGGAGCAAACTTCTCGGTTTCACGCATCCAATTGCCGCCTACGCTGGTCGGCGCAACGATCAAGGCAGGACCTGACGATTGGCGGTCGAGCA
>SYJV01000340.1 GCA_005798335.1 Planctomycetaceae bacterium
CGCGTCGGGCTTGTATTTGCTCACGCCTTGGTAAATTCCCATCTGCCGCACACCTTAACGAAGAAATCGCAGTGCGTTAGTTCAGCGTTCGAAATTGGGCCATAGCTCTTTGGTTAAATTGCGGCAGTTGTAATAAAAAGTCCAGCTCGCTGACGCTTTGACGCCAAAGACTGCGGCAAAGCTGCTGACGCCGATTTTCAAGTAGTCGTCCGGCTTCAGAATTTCTAACTTATTGCCACTAATGTAGTCGCGATCGATCAAGGCCGCCGCAAAGCTGCCATAGAACTGCGAGTAAACTGCAGTTTGAATTTCCGCGACTTGCTCAAACGACCCGTCTACCGCCAGGCGAGGTGAATCAGCGTTCACGTGAACAACCGTTGGGCTGGCCGCTTCACCATCGATCAATACCGCACAACCGTTTAGACATGGTGTAAAGAAATACTCGCATGCGCTGTTCAACCGAGTCATATACGCCATACCGCTGCTCCAAGGTAACGCGTAACACTGGTTCGCTGACGTACCCCCACCGCCGCTGCCGGACTGAATTGTAACATTGACTTTCCGATCAACACCTTCCGCAACGCTGGCGGTTTGAATAATGGTTGAGGCATCGTACTCAACTAATTGAATCGATTCAGTGCCGCCACCACCGGCAGAAACAGCGATGGTCTTGTTTCCAGGAGAATTATTGCCTCCAACAATTCCTCGGATGGCAATCGGCTGCTTGATCGACTTGGGATTGCTCTTAAGAGTTTCAAGATCCATCCGTGCATGTCCTTAGGTTGGTGTATTTGAGCACCGCTTTTGAACAATAGCGGGTTGAAACCGCAAGTTTCAGCAATGCTTCTCAGAAATTCCCTTTGAAAAACTCCCACCAAGCTCGCACCCATGGGAAATTCGGCATATTTCCTGCCAAAAAGTACCGAGCCAACAGATAGCCCAACATAGTGGATGCGGTTGCCTAAATTCCGTAAACTACCGCGAGCGTTTGGGTTCTTAGGGTGCCATTTAGAAATTCGGGAGATTCAAAAATGAACATTTGGAAGTGGTTATTAAGTTGGGTGTTTGCCAGCATCGGGGCCAATGAAGTACAGGCCGGAATATTATTGACGACGGGTACGTATACTCAGGATTTCAATATCTTGGCAAGTACCGGTACCAGTAGTGTGTTACCACCAGAGTGGTTGATCGCCGAAACAGATACTAACGCTAACAGTACGTATATTGCCGGAACGGGTAGCAGCACGACAGGTGACACGTACAGTTTTGGTTCTAGCGGGAGTTCGGAAAGAGCGTTAGGTGGACTGCGCAGTGGCACGTTGGTACCTATGTTTGGAGCGTCCTTCACCAACAATGGGGCGAGCACACTATCATCGATAGCAATTAGTTACACCGGAGAGCAATGGCGGTTGGGAGCACTTAACCGAGCCGACCGGCTGGATTTTCAGTTCTCGACCAATGCGTCCAGCCTGACCACTGGCACATGGACAGATATCAACGTTCTGGACTTCACTGGACCGGTGTCCACAGGATCGACGGGCGCACTGGACGGCAACTTGCCAATGAACCGATTGCTGGTCACCGGTTCGCTCACCTCACTTGACTTGAGCGTGGGTTCGACGGTTTGGATTCGCTGGCAGGATTTCGAAGCCACGGGATCCGATGATGGTCTGGCCATCGATGACTTTTCAGCGACAGGCAGTTTCGCGGCGGTGCCAGAACCGTCCTCAATGTTGCTGCTGGGCGTTGCGTCTAGTTTGGCAGCGGTTCGTGCATTGAGGGCCAAGAAGAATCGAGCGAGTTGACTTGCAAGCTGGCATAGTTGTGACTGTTGTCACGAACTAACTCGCGAGACGGCCACGAGTGAGTGTCTTGCACTGGGGCGCTGGCAGGGCGTGTGCGCAACTCGTGCAAGCGCACTGATCAAGCGAAGTCCGCGAGCAGATTAGAACAGTATTTGTACTCCCACGGAACCACCGTGAAAGAAGACCTCGTCTTCGGATTCGACTTGATTGCCACTGTCTGGATGCACACGGTTGATCGCTTGACCAGAGACGGTGGCCACGCCTGGCATGAACCAGAATTCGTAACCAGCGGTGAGTCGAATGCTGGGAACCAATTGGTATCTACCATAGACTCCGTATTCGATCAGACCCGCCAGATCGATGTCGCGGTCGATCGCATCCAGCACGAGCGATCCGGCATTTACGAGCAGCACTCTGCTTTCGTCAAAATTGGCGAATACTCCGGCCTTGCCTCGCATCGATATGCTGGTGCGCAGTCCGAGTGGGTACATCATATCCGCTCCCACCTGGGCTCCGACCATCAAGTTATCGGTATCTTCAGTGAAGACACCAGTCCCAACGCCTGAGCGCGACGATACGAAAGCGTAGTGTTCGCGGTAATCGACTGCTCGCAATCCGATCGTGGTGGATAGGACATCCCATGCCCACCAACGTCGATTGATTTCGTAGCTGCTAAGGCTAACGTCGTGAAGTTGGGAATGCACATCCGCGAAATTAAAAGCGTTTACCTCGCTAGGCGTGTATCCAGCGGAGGGAATGAAGCGGCTGATCAGGTTGCCACTTCCAGTAACAAGCGTTTGCCGGCGCCAGTCAAATGGGCCAACAAAAACGGCCTCGATTCCGTTGACACAATCGAACAATCGACCAGCGGTGTATCGGCCTTGGAGTTCTTCATCGAACTCCGGCAAACGATCGTTTCGAGACAGCGACAGTCGTTCGTCACCTTCGCGTTTGAAGTATAGTGCCTCAAATGAAATGTAAGCTGTTACGTCACAGCCCGCATCCGGGCAGGGCATTTCGTAGCCCATTGAAGGAGCATAATATGGCTCGCTGATGATGGGTTGAGAGCCCATGATCGATGGTCCTACGACTCCCGGCATTTCGGTCGCCGACGAATAGGTCGAGCTGCTTGGCAGCGGTGGTACAGTAGCCTCTGGAGCTTGTGTTACGTGATTGCTCCTGCGCACAGGAGACGGTAGTTCAAGCTGTTCCGCTTTGCGAACTCCGCCGATTTGAGCGTTCACTTGACCGCTAGGCATGGAAACCGCAACGAGGGCGATCACCGCAGTTGCACGAGAGAAATCTCGGCCCTGATTGGCCAAGATACACGCAACTCGATTGAATAAGCTTCCAAATATTCGCATGGCAAACCTCTAAATCGCATCCTGCTAGTTACACCACGTCAATTTATTTTCTGGCTCAGGTACTTTCGGCATGGAGTCCCATATCGAAACTGCACTATTCGAAACCAACATGCTGGTTGCGATTGTTGCTGTTTACCTGCGCTTTACTATTTCTGGACGATGCTCGTTAACTCCACGAACCAATCCAAGGCGAACATCATCGGCGTGTTGTCAGTCGATCGACAACTGGCCGCAATGTCGTACGCCGAACTAACGTCAACACCGACTGAGCTTCGTCCTCGGAGGCGGCAGTTCCACGCACGACCAGTGATCCGCGTTCGGTCACGACTTCCAGTTTGCTGGCTGGGTACAAGGACTTGACCGTCTTAGCCAGTTCCTGAGCCAATTCCACATCGGAAATATTCGAGTTGTTTGAGTTAAATATGCTCAGCAAGTAGACTCGCAACGCTGTGTTACCTGCGGCATCCTCATAGCGAACCGCTAGTCGCGTCTGTCCAACTCGCAAACCTATCAGGGTTATCGAGCTAACATTTACTTTCATCGCCTGGCAGAAAGTTAAGTTCTCAACTGCGAAATCGATAATCGTCCCCGGCAACTCGAGGCTCTTCGAAGCTCGCCTGGGGATCTCGACATCTTCCCTAGGAGTAGATTCCGTAATCTGGCCGATTAGGCCTGCGAATGCCGAATGACTCTCGATTCCGTCGCGCAGAACTCGATTAATAGCATGCGTCGGCTGAGCCTCGCGAACTATCGGGCTGCTTGTCGGTTTCTTCTCGACCAAGACTTCGAACTCTGGCGTAGCAGTCTCAACAGGCGTCAGTGTTTGGGCCGGAATCGTTAGCAGTGAATCCGTATCTCCTTGCACATCAGCCGATGGGGTTTCCACCGCCGGTGCCTGCTCCACTAATTCCACCAATGGTTCGTTCGAACCAATTGTTTGCGTTTCTATGCTCTGCAAATGTCCGCCTTCAAGGCCGCTGCTGAGAACCGCGATGGATGATGCAGTTGGACCTTCGGTCGACTTCGTTTCAATGGAAGGTGAGTTTGCAATTTCGGCGTTGCTATTGTCAGCGATTGATTCCGCAGACTCCCCAGATGCATCGCTCAGTTTGAAAGTGCCATTGTGTGGGCTATCGTGACCATTTGCCACCATAGGGTTGGCCATCGGGACAAAAGAAGATTGCGTATCTCTGTCCGTCAATCGGCAAGTCTCAGCAGTTACGGCTAGGTTGCCGACTTGGACTTGCAACAGTGGCCGTGGCGCGCCTGACGAAGCACCGATCGATGCTACTTTCAGCCGAGCAGGTTCGTTTCCAGTCGATTCGTTGCTAGCTGTCCCATCAATGTTCGTCATCAATGACGGATCGTCAGTTTGAACGTCAACCGACGACAGCGGTGGCCCCAAATCATCCATATCGATATCGAGCAGCGACTGTGAGTCGGGTGCAGTCGCATCAAGTTTTTGCTCCGCATGCGCAACTGTTTCTTGCGAAGCTTCCAACGATGCGATCACCGCTCCAGCTTGAGGTTCTGTAATTTTCGCCGGTGCGTTCAAACCGCTTCCCTGCGAGGAAGCCGAAACGAGCGCTAACTGAGCAGGTTCAAAAGAGTTGGCAGCAATCTCTACCCTGGAGTTGCCAGCATTGTTAGGTGTCGTCGCGACAATGCTAACATCATTGACTTTCTTTCTCGACTGCAGTGCTGCGTCGAGCCAATCGGTTTGATTAGAATTTGCGCCGCAAGGTTGGTTAGCTTGCGAAACTTTGCCTGAACGCGAGTCGCATGTGACGAGTTTTCGTTTCAGGCCTATCAGCTTGGTAATGCGCGTATCCACGCTTTCAGTTGTTCTTTCCATGGCCGTCGCTAGGGCTGCGCTGCTCGGTAGCGCGACTGGCGAGTTTGCGGTCTGCATCGTCGACAACCGAGGCGGTTCTGCACCAGCAGGCAATGCTATCGCTGAAATACACAGCGCGGCACGTAACAATGCAATAGATTTTTTTTCGCGCATGGTTGCCTGCTTAGGCTGGTTCATTACAGCACCCTCTCACTAATTCGCGAGATTGTGGTGAAGTACGGCCATGACAGCCGAATGCAACTTCTCCGAACAATCCAGCAATTTGCTCTCTACCGATATCGGGTTCGTAGAATGTAAAAGTTGAACGATTCTGACGGTGGATCATGCTGTATCGTTCAATACCACCACTATGGCCTATCCGTTTTGAACTTCATTGCTATCAGTTCCAGCGAAGGCAAGAAAGCGGTATATCCTTCGACGGCCTATTAGGCGCAATACCGTTCAACGAACGTGGGATAAGCTTCCAGCTTGTCAACCTGTAGCGGAGTTTCGCCATTGCTTGCACAAGATATTGTCAAGCTGGAAGCGTATCCCACGTTCGTTGAAC
>SYJV01000341.1 GCA_005798335.1 Planctomycetaceae bacterium
AAGGCGAGCGGCAGAGGAGAGTCTACCGTAACCCGACGCGTGAGCGAGGTGATTCGCGTTGACTCCTCGCTCACGCTTCGGGTTACAATTGGTAACCTTGCATCTGCCGCTCGCCTAATAGCGTAGAAGCCAGCGTTGTTTTAACCTTTGAATTCCTAATTCACTCCGAAGGCGCACCGCAGTAGTTGGTTGAATTGTGATGAAAAAGCTCAGCGCTGACAATTATGCGAAAGACAAGTTCTATTCGTCTTTGCCAAAGGCGGTTTGTGAAGTGTTGCAGCGGCAAGGATACGTCGCGCCGGTCGCGGTGTTGTTGCAGTTGCAGCGGATCTCGAAGCAGCAGCATGACGATTGGCGGATGGGGCGAATTCCGTATTTACGCGAGCGGCAGATAGTATCTTACCAATACCAGCCCGAAGCGCAAGCGAGTGTATGCCAGGATTGACGCACTCGCTTGCGCTTCGGGTTTGTATTCGCTTAGGCCGTGGTAAATTCCCATCTGCCGCTCGCCTTAGAGAAAGTCACTGTTGGTGGGTTAGGCACGATGATCCGGATACTGCGGATCCTCGAAATACATTGCCGCACGCTGGAACTGAAGCCGTCGCCGACTGTGTATCGGAAATGGGGCAAAGGGGGCAAGTTCGACTTGTGTTTTTCCAAAAGTGGTGAGCAGAATCTTGAAGCGGCCTATTCGCGGCACTACACTGCTGTTGCGAAGCTAAATCTAGCGGATGTGGAAAGTAGCGAACCGGTCTCATACGCCAGCCCGCGGAGCATCGGGCAGATCAAAGCAGCGCCAGGACATTAACAGCGGCGCTGCGATGGGCTAACGAGGGAAGATGTTGCGGACCGATGCATCTTGGTCTTTGAAAATCCGGTTGATTAGTCCAAACTGGGCGAGCTACGCAAGCAGCTACCGCGACTTCCATCGAAACTATTCCACATACGGCCACCCATGGATGTGCGAAGAATAGCAATGGTGAAATTCGTGAGCGTACCGTGCAATTGGAAGCAGTGCCAATGACTACAATCATTGACCGGCAAGAAGGGGAGCCGGTCGGTGTTGGCGGCTCGCGAGAGGCCCGGCGCCGCTTAAATCCCAGCAAGTGTTCGCGAACTTGTTTTCTCACGTAAAAGCATGAAAGGAATCCAAAGTCGTCAGATTTTTGTAAACCAAGCCAATTCCAAAGCGAGCAGGTGCTCGCAAAAGTACTTTTTTGGACAGGCGCCACAACAACTTACGTACTCGGCGTTTCCGCGATCGAAAGATCGCGGCCTCATTGAAGCCGGATAGATGGAAAGTGTGCTTCCGCGTCCGCTGGGTTTCCGCGATCGAAAGATCGCGGCCTCATTGAAGCCCCAGCAGCCCACGAAATCCTTGACGGATTCCGCTACGGGTTTCCGCGATCGAAAGATCGTGGCCTCATTGAAGCGAGAGTGCAAATGTAAAACAGAGTTGGCAGATTTCGTTTTCTGAGATTGAGAAGTCGCCGGTTTCATTGCTTCAGTCAATTCAAGTGGAGGTCGCAAATTGCAAGTCGCGGTTACCGTAATCGAAAGGTCGTAGCCTAAACACGCCTAAGCGTCTTCTCAACATCATGGCGTGGAGCGCTGGGGCCGTGCGCCTCGTACGATAGAATTTTCGATCTTGACGATGTTCATACAGATGATGTAAGGATTGGGGCTAGTAATTGTCCGTAATACATGCAAGGAAGCGGATCGTGAAATTTGCTGCTCTGTCGATCGTTGGGAAGCTTGGCCTGGCGCTGGCAATGGCCATGCAGTGTGCGGCGGCTTATGCTAAGGAAGCCGAATGGATCTGGTCGCCAGAGCATCCTAAGAATCAAGCTGGCCAAGGAGATTGTTACTTTCGCAAAGAAATTCTCCTCGCTTCCGTGCAAGAGGCCACGATAACTATTACAGCGGACGACAGTTACGAACTGTTCGTCAATGGCCGGCGAGTGGGGAGTGGCCAGTCAATTCGGCAAATGGACAGTTACGATATCGCTCAGTTTATGCGACGAGGTAAGAACCTTGTTGCTGTGCGCGTGACGAACTTGGCAACTGGCCCAGCGGCGCTGGTTGCTCGAGTGCAAGTAAAGCCACTGAACGGCGAGTGGCAGAGTTTCTCGACCGATGCGACTTGGCGAGCGGCGCTGGAAGTCGTACCGCTTTGGCAAAATGCGATGTACAACGATTCGCGTTGGAAGGCCGCCGTGTCGTTCGGTCCGCTCGGCCAAACCGCGCCCTGGGATCGCCGGGAGGAAGTCGCTCGAGAGGATACGTCTGAGAATCAGCGTTTTCGCATCAATTCAGAATTCTCAGTACAACAAGTCCTCGATCACGAGCAAATTGGGTCCGTGATTGCCCTAGCATTCAACGAATTTGGGCACATCATTGCGTCGCGCGAGAACCAGCCCATGGTACTGATCTACGACAGTGACAAGGATGGGGTCGTGGACAAGGTTCGCAACTACTGCGATCTCATCAAGAATGTGCAGGGTATTCTGCCGCTCAATGGCGACGTATACGTTACAGGCGATGGTCCGGAAGGGAGCGGCATTTATCGGCTGTTCGATAAGGACCGCAATGGTTCCTTAGAGGAATACAAACTCGTTCTCGCCGTCAAAGGCTCGCCAGGCGAACATGGCATTCACGGGTTGACGCTCGGCCCGGAAGGCATGATCTATTGCATTCTGGGAAATCACGTTCAGTACGCGGGCAAGTTCGCGGAATCCAGTCCCGTGAAGACGTACTACGAGGGGGACCTGGTCGGTCCGCGCTTCGAGGATCCAGGAGGTCACGCTGCGGGTATCAAGGCACCAGGCGGAACTGTAGTGCGCACCGATATCGAAGGAAAGAAAGTCGAGTTGGTTGCCAGTGGATTGCGGAATGCCTACGACCTGGCTTTTCATCCTGACGGTGGACTGTTTGTACATGACAGCGACATGGAGTCCGATGTTGGCACAGTGTGGTATCGACCGACAAGTGTCTATGAAATCAGCGAAGGAGCCGAGTTTGGATGGCGCAGCGGTTGGGCGAGCTGGCCGAGCTATTATTTCGATCGCTTGCCAACAATGCTGGAAACCGGACGCGGTTCACCAACCGGAGCGGTCGTGTATGACCATTTCGCTTTTCCCCATCGCTATCAAGGCAATTTGTTCTTGGCAGACTGGTCTGAAGGGCGGATTCTTAACGTCACTCTGAAACAAGATGGTGCCAGTCATCAGGCTCACGCGGAAGTATTTCTGCAGGGCCAGCCCTTGAACGTTACGGACCTTGCGGTTGGTCCAGAAGGACATCTGTACTTCAGTACTGGCGGACGAGGAACCAACGGCGGCGTCTATCGCGTCCAGTGGCGCGGCAATATCCCCCAGTCCGTGCGCGACCTAGGTCAAGGAGTTGCGCGGGCGATTCGACAACCTCAGATCGATGCAGCATGGGCTCGACAGGAAGTCGCGACTCTCAAAAAGGATATGGGTTCTAACTGGAACGAATCGATTGTCGGAGTCGCTTACAGTGAGGACAATCCATCGAAGTATCGCTTACGAGCTTTGGATTTGATGCAATTGTTCGGCCCCCAGGCGACCGACGAACTGCTGCTGGAGTTATCCGAGTCGCCGAATGAACAAGTGCGTATGCGCGCGGCTCAGCAACTGTCGTTGCACTCCGGGAATTCGCTCGCCATCAAACGTTTACTAAAGTTGGTGGGAGATTCGGATCGGCGCGTGCAGCGTGCTGCGTGTGAAGCATTAGCACGCGTAAGCAAGACTCCCGATCTGGACCAACTAGAGAAACTACTCGCCAGTGACGATCGCTATCTCGCCTGGTCAGCACGACTGTTGCTGGAACGGATTCCGGTCGACCAATGGCGCGACAAATTGCTCTCCAGCGACGATCAACGACTGGTCGTACAAGCCGGATTGGCGGTGATGCGCGCCCAACCTACCCAACCGAACGCGCAGCAAGTGCTGACTAACATCAGTCGCATCCTCAAAGGATTTGTTAGCGATCGAAACTTGATTGACGTGCTCCGCCTGGCTCAAGTTACATTACATCGCTCGGGAATCAAGGCGGCCGAGACCGGAGAACTTCGCGAAAAACTAATCGAGGAGTATCCCATTGGCGAGCCGGTGCTCAACCGAGAACTGTTTCGCTTGTTGACGTATCTAAGTGCTGAAGAAACGATTGACCAAGCATTATCATTTCTTCAAAGCGATGCAGATTTAGCAGAACGAGTCCATGTCGGTATGCATTTGCGATTCTTCAAACATTCGTGGAAGCAAGCCGAACGATTTGCGCTAGTTAAATTCTATGAAGAGTCCCAGAAGGCCCAAGGCGGCAGCAGTTATCCACTGTACATCATGCACGCGGCACGCGAAGTATGTGCGGACTTGCCGTTGGACGAAGCCAAGATATTTGTCTCCGAAGGTGCCAAATGGCCCAACGCTGCATTGGTTTCCCTGTATCGCTTTCCCGACAAACTGGAGGATAGCGACCTACGCTCGATTCGGTTGCTCGATCAACAGATCGAAGGTGACGGGTTCGAAGGCGATCATTACAAACGCTTGCGCACCGGGATCGTGGCCATGTTGGCTGGCAGTGGTGACTCGCAAAGCATGCAATATCTGCGCGACGCCTGGATACGTAGTCCAGAGCGGCGGCAGGCAATAGCGCTGGGACTGGCTCAACATCCGACTGACGAAAACTGGGACTACCTAGTGCGCAGTTTACCGGTCCTTGAATCCTACGCGATCTCAGAGATTTTGACGCGCCTTGCCAAAGTTGAAATCGCAGCGGATGACCCCGACGCTTTTCGAGAAGTGATACTGCATGGCTTGCGGATGGAGCAGGCCAAACAAGATCCATCGTCGGCCACCGCCTTGCTTAAGCACTGGACCGGACTCGACACGAGCGCCACTTCACCGCAAGATGGTGCCAAAATGGCGTCGTGGCAGACTTGGTACAAAGAAACTTATCCCGATCGATTGGAGGCCGTACTACCAAGCACACCGGACGGTTCGCGATGGAATATCGAAACGTTGACCGAGTACTTCAACTCGACCGACGGCAAGGCCGGCAACGTGGAGAAGGGGGAACTGGCTTTCCAGAAAGCAGACTGTGCAAAATGTCATCGCATGTCTGACAAAGGCGCGACGTTCGGTCCGGACTTGACCAGTCTAGCGAAGCGATTTTCGAGAAAAGAAGTTCTCGAGGCGATACTATTCCCATCTCACGTGATCAGTGATCAGTATGCTACAAAACGGGTGCTGACCTCCGGCGGCCAGGTACTCAGCGGCATTGCTGTGACCGCTGCGGATGGTTCGCTGACGATTCGCGACTCGGATCTGAAAAATCACGTCATCGCCGAACAAGATATCGTGCAAGTGCAACTGAGCAAGGTTTCGGTCATGCCCAGTGGCTTGCTCGATCGATTGTCGGTCGAAGAAATTCGCGATCAATTTGCGTACATGGGATTCGTTCCGCCGCAGCAAGTTGCCAACCGTCCCAATACCGGAGCTGCCAAGAGGTAATCAGCGGAATGTTGAATCGACGCGACTGGTGTGCCAGCGGATTGGCTTGGGGTCTTGCCACGTGCGGCTGTCTGTGCGGATGCCGCTCAGCACCAATGACCGGCCGGCGACAGTTGATGCTGGTTCCTGAAACTCAGGAAATTCAGATGGGGCAACAGGCCTTTGCGGACGTTGTCACCAAAGAGAAAGCACCGTCCAATATTCGGCATCAAAATATCGTCGAGCGCGTCGGCATGCGCATCGCTGGCGTGTCTGGAAAAACGGATTATCAATGGGAATGTAAGACCGTTGCCAGCGACGAACAAAACGCGTTCTGTTTGCCTGGTGGTAAGATCGTCGTCTATGAGGGCATCTTACCCGTCTGCCAAAACGAAGCAGGATTGGCAGTCGTGATGAGTCACGAAGTCGCCCATGTCTTGGCTCGCCATGGCGGAGAACGGATGAGCCAAACAGCAGCCGTCAACGGTATGCAATCGTTGGTCGGAATGGCGATGCGAAAACAGGAGCAAGTCAGTCGCGATCTGGTCTTGAAGGCTTATGGAGTCGCTACGACCTACGGTGTCATTTTGCCTTATAGCCGGAAACACGAACTGGAAGCCGATCAAATCGGTCTAATGTTAATGGCTCAAGCCGGATACGATCCAACCGAAGCTCCCCGATTCTGGACTCGATTTGCATCGGCTTCAAAATCTGCCAAGCCACCGGAGTTCCTTTCAACGCATCCAGCGGACGATCGTCGCGCATCGGATCTGGAAAAACTGTTGCCTGATGCCTTAAAAATATATTCGAGCGCAGCCGGCCAAGTTGGCCTCGGCGAGACGATCGCCTAGTTGAACAGCGCCACTTTTTTGCAAATACAAGCCCGAAGCGCAAGCGAGTGAATAATCATTATCGTCGTAAGTTATTCACTCGCTTGCGCTTCGGGCTTGTATTGGTAAGAAACTATCTGCCGCTCGCCTTATTGCCAAAGATCTAGTCAGCAAAGTCAGCACTTCTTCTTGCAATCGAGGCAATTGGTGATTCTTTTGCAATTAGTTTCTTGACTTCCTACATTCGTTTTTTCTTTGGGTGGCTAGGCACGGAAAAGGTCGCTTGAGGGTCGAAGAAATGTTAGATTTCAGATGGCGTTCGAGTTAAGGACTTGTCAGTCGATCGATCATCTCCTCGCAGAGGTAGTTCCATGACCGCTACCGCACAGTTGACTTGGGAAGGCTTGCAGGAGTGCTTGAACGAATGGGATGGATGGCAAGTCGAAAGCTCCAACGAACTGGGCCGCGCGGCTGGCGAGCTGAAGAAACTGATCGATGAACTGACGTGCTTTGCCGAGCATTTGCAGCAGCGCGAGAGCGCTCTGGTCGAACGCGAGGATCGCATTCAATTCGGGGCTCAACAAATACAAGATGATTCACTGCATGAGACAGCCAAGCTAACGCAAGTTCGCATGGGAGAACTGGTAAGCATCTTTTCGGATTTGCGGGACGAACTTGCACATCAAGAAACACTTGAGCAATTAAGAAACGAAATCGCCGACTTACGTAAATTGAACGCTCGCTTGGCGGCCGAATTATCGGTGGCACGCGGACGATCGAAACAGCTTTACCAAGCCATGCTCTGCCAACAGCAGTTGTTGGAACAGCGCGGCGTGGTAACTGACAACTTGTTACATATTCGCAGGTTGCTGCATAGCCATTCCGAGTTACTGGCTCATTTGGCGCACATCTCGCATCGGTCGGGAGTCGAACCCATCGTTGGTGAGAACCAGCAAGAGGATCCGATTTTGAACGGATTGTTGTGTGACCTCCGCGCCGAACTAGAAGAGTTTACGACGTTGCCAGTCGAAATTGAACCGCAAGAGAAATTAACGGAGTAAGCAGCTTGAGTGGTGTCACCGGCGGAGCTGAGGGGCTCGCCGCCGGTGATGCTGCTCGAACTCTTCTCGCGAAAATGCACAAAAGTCAGAAGCGCAACTGGTGATTGCTGAGGGGCCATTACCAGTTGTGCTTACTGACTTTTGTGCATTTATTATTTCGTAGAGTAGACCGCTAATTTCAACTGGAAAGCCTTGCGCCTTGACCTCTCGTTGACGATACGCGATACGCTCTAGAATTGAACGATGGCCGTGCCCCAAGCGAGCCCGGCACCGAAACCCGCCAAAAGCACTTTGTGTCCCGGTTGAATTTTTCCTGCGCGATAAGCTTCGTCGAGAGCCAGCGGAATACTCGCGGCGCTGGTGTTGCCGTAGCGACTAACATTGACAAACACTTTTTCACGATCGAGATTAAAATCAGCAACTGCAGCGTCAATGATGCGAATATTTGCTTGATGCAAGATCAGCAAATCTAAATCGGCAACATCCAAGTCGGCATGGCACAAGCAATCGCGAATGCTATCCTCGACAACTCGTACAGCCCACTTGAAAACCGTACGGCCTTCCATGCGCAGCAGGTGATCGCCATTGAGCAGCGTTTCAGGGGTGAACGGTAGGCGACTGCCACTTCCGGGAATACACAACATTTGCCCGCCACAACCTTCGGCGCCGAGTGTGTAACTCGATAATCCACGAGCCGGATCTTCGCTAGGTCGCAGCAGAACCGAACCAGCTCCATCTCCAAACAGCGGATATGTCTTGATGTCCTTCGGATTCACGATACGGCTCATAACTTCGCTGCCAACCACCAAAGCACAGCGCGCCGAACCACTTGCGACAAATTGGCCGGCGGTGACTAAGGCGTACATAAATCCCGCGCAGGCAGCATTTACGTCCATCGCTGGAGCAATGCACCCTAATCGTCGTTGCAAGTGGCAAGCAGTCGATGGCGCTGCGTGGTCCGATGTAATCGTCGCCACTACAATCAGGTCGACCTCGGAGGGGCTAACGTGTGCTTGATTCAGGCATCGTATTGCAGCCTCATACGCCAAATCACTCGACGCTTGATCGGGAGCCGCGCGTCGGCGTTCCAAAATTCCTGTGCGTTGAACAATCCATTCACTGTCGCAGCCCAGCGCCGCCAAATCATCGTTCGCGATGACTTGGTTAGGAACATAACTGCCCATGGCAGATATCTCGATGCCCGATAAACGTCCCATTTGGCTGCGTCCGGACAACTGCTGTGCAGTTCGCTGGCATGCTTCGGATTGTGGCGACTCCATAGATGCAACTACGGTGGACGACATGAACGCAAAAACCTCGGCAAACGAAAAAACTGAAAATCGGTAGCATCGTTCGAATAGGGGCGGGTTCCGCTATGCCTTGCTCCGGCAATGGCACTTGACCCTCTATGGAACCCTGCTGCGCGTTTTCTCGACGCGCAACAGATAGGATTAAGACGAAATCGCTAGCTAATGATAGCAGAAATTCACTCGAACGCAGTGTAATCGGAGAAAAATGTGCAGCGACTGCCACCGCCAAATTGGAAAGCGATAAGTCCTCAATTGCTCAGGACTCAGAAATCGATTGAACACAATCGTTCCTCACTCAACTGCGCACTCATCTTTGTTGGTCGAGGCCGGAGTTTGTCGATACAATCGCTACCGTTGTTATCTTTGACAAGGATTCGATGGAATGTGTTGTATGTCAGTATTTGTTCGGTGATGTTCTCAAGAGTCGCTAATTTCAATGGAACGAACTGGTCTGAATATTCCCATGCTGATAGCAGAATGCGCGAAAAATATTCCACCTTGATACACCTTGGAATCGCTGAATGCGTTCGATTTATCTTGATTACAATACCACGACACCGGTGGCGAGCAGCGTGCGCGATAGCATGCTGCCGTTCTTGAGCGAGTTTTACGGGCATCCTTCCAGCGTGCATTGGCAAGGGCGAGCGTCCCAAGAAGCGATCGAGGACGCTCGTTCAAACGTCGCATTATTATTGGGTTGCCATCCAGCAGAGATAATCTTCACATCCGGTGGAACGGAAAGCGTGAATCTGGCGTTGCTGGGAGCGGCTCGCGCGGTCGCTCTGACCGAACCGGA
>SYJV01000342.1 GCA_005798335.1 Planctomycetaceae bacterium
ATTGCCTCCCAAGCTATTGACATCGCCATCGGATAAGAATTGGATATCATCTCCGGAAATCAAGTTGATTGCCCCGCCGGTAGTCGTGATTTCATCCGCCACGATTAAATTCGAATTCACGCCGAGCGTTTGTATTGTGACGGGACTACCCGCACTGGATATTCCGCCCCCGCCAGCGAGTATTTCCGTAGTACCGCCAGCTAGAATCGAAATTAACCCAGCGCTCAACTGCGAGATCAGCGATATTCTCAAACTATCGCTTTCAAAGATTTGTACATTACCGACGGCGACATTCGTCGCGGACAGTTCGTTAATTCGGGTTTCCAACGGATTACTGCTGCCAATTCCCGTTTGGGCTGCCAACGTGACAACGCTGCCTATACTATTGGCATCGATCTCGATATGTGTGTCTCCGCCATCTAAAATGCCGCCGCTGGTGGTGCTGATGAACACTGACGATGCTGTTGCATTCGCAGTACGCAGCCCTCCCAATGATATATCTCCGTCGGCCACCAGACTAATCTGCCCCGAGCTCGCATCCACCAGCGTACCGTCCGCCATGCTGATTTGCCCACCGTTGTTTCCGGCTACTTCATCAGCTCGCAAGGAAACGTTGCCGCCAGAGCTGGTTACGTCGCCATCGGCGCTGAATACCAAGCTGCGGTCTGCGAACAAGTTCACCGGTCCACCCGTGGTCCGCACGATATCGTTGACTAGCACATCGGCTGTCGCTCCGTGGGCCGCCAAGGTTATCGAACCTGCCGTCGATGTGACTCCGCCGGCACCAGCCAAGACTTCGATCGAACCGAGATTGCTGATAAATTCCACCAAGCCGCCGCTCTGTTGTTCGATTCGGTTCAGACGTATGGAGTTGCTCTCCAGAATTCGCACGTTACCAGCGGTAATATTGGTTACCGCCAATTCATAAGCACTGGTGGTGATTGGATTCGCATCTCCAACTCCAAGTGCTGTTGCAATAGTCACTCGGCTGCCAACAGCGTCGGCGTCAATATCGATGTGCGCGTTGCCTACGTGAAACACTGCCCCGCTGGTTGTTGTAATCGAGACCGCGGAACTTGTCGCATTGTTGGTACGAAGACCGCCTAGTGAGATCGCGCCATCCGCTTGCAGATTGATCGAACCAATGCCTGCGTCCACCAGCGTACCATCGGCCATGCTGATTTGTCCGCCGTTGTTTCCGGCGAGTTCATCGGCTCGCAAGCTGACGTTCCCACCGTTACTCGTCAAGTCACCAATTGCAGAGAAAGTCAAATGGTGATCCGAAGTGATGGAAATTGGTCCGCCGTTTGTCGACAGGACATTCTCGATGGAAATATCGGAGCTTGCTCCGAGTGAGGATACCGAGATACTGGTCGCCACGACGGGGCCGGAGATATTGATCGTTCCCGAGGAGGTCAGATTCAAAGCCCCTGCTTGATTATCGCCTGACAGTTCGAAGCCACTGTTTTCGTGGATGGAAACGATTCCCACTGAGTGAATTGCTAACGCATTGAGCGTAATCATATCGTTTGCCTGGTTGCCCAGATCAATACTGTCCGCAGTCAAATCGGTTTGGCCAGCCACTTGCAAAATAGCGGCCGCCGAGTTGGTAATCTGGCCGCCAGACTCTGTGGCGAGAATTGTCAGATCTTGTGGTATGCTGAGATGCCCACCCAAATCGACTCGTTCATTTACTTCGATAAAGACACTACCTTGAGTTATGACGTTGGCCGACGGATCGAAGGCGACTCGATCAATGTCGACGATTTCAACGACGTATCCGGAGGGTGATGCCAAGTCGAGTGGAGCAGTCGAAAAATCCCCACGCCATGTGAACAGTCCTTCGGGGCCCGATACATTCACTTGATGCAAGTTCGCCAGCGCGCCTTTGGTTTCGCCGAGATCGAACGCGGAGTTGTCGTTTGCATCCAATATGAATTCTGTACCGCTTGCAAACAAGTTTGCTGTGGTATTACCGCCTGGAGCAATAACCACGTCGAGCACGCCCGCCGCCGAAAAAAAGCTGTTAACCGACAGGACTCTTCGTTTTTCCAACTTTCTAAATGTCTCATGGGAGAGTAGTGCTGCAAATTGTTGACGCTTGCGCATCAAAGCAAATCTGGACTTCCATTGTCGAAAGTAGCTTGCCCAGCGGCCATTGAATCGCGACATCGTGTTTCCCACATCCTGAAGAAGAGATAGGAAATGGCAGGAAACTGCCCATCGTCACAGGGTACGCGAAATGAAACGGCGCGAGACCGGGCGCGTCCATTTCGGTTGTCGGCATGCGAAAATGGTAAATCCCTAATAGCCAAATCCTGAGGTACCATGCACCAAAAGGCGTCCTAGGTAGAAATCACCTTGATTGGAATGTTTGTCACCCGAAGCGCTAACGAGGAAGAAAGCGGAATTCTCGCTTGGCATTCCTCCTCGCTTGCGCTTCGGATTATAAACGTCCCAATCAGGGTGCGAACCGACAGGAACACCGATTGGCACTTAGTAAGAGCTTAATTGGCATTCGCATTTTCTGGAATACTTTGGTACGTCTAGCCGATTTGATACGGCGCCCGCAAATTCGTCATAATTGGTAGTTTGACGGATACGCGAGCGTGGAGTTCCGAAATCAACGTGTCCGGCTGGCATTGTATTCACGGGAAGTTGTTTACGTTCCCACGAATACCGCTGTGGCATCGGCCGGTTGAATGTAGAATGTTGTCAGAATGCGGCAAACGCGCTTAGTTGGGACAACATCATTTTTGTCGGTCGGAAAGGCGTTAGGCTCCGGTTAGTATCGATCGAGAAATAAGTGTCAGGTACGAATGGCACTGTACCATAGCAGTACGAATGCCTGGCAATTTCTGTCCGAGGTACTAAAACTAGGAGTTAAAAAACGCCATTCGTTGACAAAAGTGCCTTTTTCCTTCTAGGGATGTGACTGCATTTTTTCTCGCGCCATGAAGTCATTCGCTCGATAGAGAAATCTCATGCGTCCTTTGTCATCGCAGGACATCCTCAATCGTCAGACCCCCGTCGATGAGAAGAGTTGGGATGCGGACGAAACGGAACTGCCCGTTGGGTCAATTCGCTTGGAGCGATTTCAGCAGCTCGAACAGATCTTGCGCAACAACCCAGTAAATCCGTCGCCTTACTTAGAGCTGTCGCGCATTTACTTGGCAGACCAACGTTGGAATGACGCCAAACGGGTGCTCGACCGCGCGGTGGAGCAATTTCCTGAAGAAGAGGAAATTCTTCACTTGCGAGAGGACGCTCAGTTGGCTCGATCTTTGAAATTGGTCCAGGAGGCAGAGAAGGAATATCAAGCGGAGCCCACAATTCTCACTCAAGAGGCTATCGCTCGAGCGAAAGTTGAGCTAAACGCGGTGCGCGAAAAAGTTTGTCGCGCCAGACTTGCCCGAAGTCCTGAACAAGTTGAGCTATTGATACCGCTAGGCAGCGCACTGCGAGAATTGGGGAAATTCGACGAAGCCATCGAGACCTTGAGCCAAGCCACGCAGGAGTCCGAATTGCGCGCCGATGCCGCTCTTCAACTTGGCAACCTATATGCGCAGCAAAGAAAGATCCCAGCCGCGCTTGCCGAGTATCGCCGCGCGGCACTCTTTCGAGTTCCATCGCCTGCACCTGAGATTCAGCAAAAGGCATTGCGAGCGGCTGCCGATCTGGCCGAACGTTATAAACTGATTGACTCCGCGCGTCGGTACGTCAACATGCTGTTGATGATCGATCCTAATGATCAGGCAATGCAGCAGAAAGCTGCTGCGCTGCGCGATCAGCCATTGTAACCCATTCATTCTTGGAGCTAAGTCCATGGATCTACTACGTTGTGCCGCAACATTGCTCGTTATTCAATTCGCGTTGGCCGCCAACATTTATGCACAAGCAGGCAAAGCAACCTACCGAATTGTCAGGGCGTCTGCGTCGATTAAGGTCGACGGAATTTTGGACGACACAGCTTGGGGCAAAGCCAAGAGCGTCGGAGAATTTGTATTCCCGTGGTGGAATGATGGAGTGAAGGAACAAACTGTGGCCAAACTTCTCTGGGACGATACGAACCTGTACGTATCTTTTCGCTGTGAAGATCGCCATGTCAGCGGCGATCAAACCGAACGAGACTCTCGAGTGTATCAGGACGATTGTGTTGAAGTTTTTACAGCACCTAATCCCGACCATCCGTTAAATTACTTCAATATTGAGATGAATGTGCGTGGCGCGTTTTTGGACCAGCACCATCCCGACGGACCGGGTAAGCCAGTGATTGGGCAATGGAATGCCGAAGGAGTTAAAATTGCCACCTCCGTCGACGGTACGCTAAACAATGATTCCGATCAGGATCGCGCTTGGACTCTAGAAGCCGCCATTCCACTAGTGAACTACCAAAAAGTCGCTAAGCACACACCGCCCCACAGCGGCGATGTGTGGCATATGAATCTGAATCGTTTAGGCGGCAAAACCAACCAGCAATATAGCCAGTGGACAGCCTCCCGAACGGAGCGCCCCCAATTTCATGCTCCGCAAGATTTTGGGCGAGTGATCTTCGTTGATCAGTAACAGCAGTAAGGGTCGCGCTATGACTTGTCGATCCAAGTTACGGGCTCTGGCTGGATTGACTTGGCGACGGGACTTCCCGCGTCTTTGCGTCCGCTACCTTCAAATCGGCTGATGGCCCGCACGTGCATCTGGCCGTCGCACTGAATTTGACAACTCAAGCGAACGCCCGACAACCCACGAGCATTCAAGCAATCTCGCTCTGCTTGAGTCATTCGCGTTGGCTCGCCGGCAAGAAATTCTACGCGACAAGTTGTACAGCGAGCGTTACCTCCACAAGCATGCAGTTGATCAATTGCCGCTTCTTCGCACAGTGCGAGCACCAGTCGTTTGCCTTGTTCAACTTCGAACGTTCCTACATTCTCCACGGTTAATTGCGGCATTTCTCGTCTTTCAGAATTTGGGTAGAGGCTTACGGGTCGCTGCCTTGCTTACGCGTCGGGTTTTGGTATCGACGAGCCCGCAAAAGGCTTTCGCGCCAGTTATTTCTGGTCGGTAACATCTGGGTTGCACAGTTTCCAATGACGGTATGCGGTTTGGATGTCGCGCATCAATATCCAATCGCCCTTGGTCTTGGAGTCGCTAGATAACTTTGTATCGGGGTTGATTTCGCCCGCCTCAATCTTCTTGAGCAAATCCGTGTCGTTGATGGGCCCCATTTTCTTGGCACGATTAAAAAATGTGGATTTCAAAAAATACCAGTCGACTGCCATGAATTACTCCTCGAACACTTGTCTTGAAAGCCTCGCGTTGCCTGATGCCGCTTGGGATCACCGCGCCGCCGGAGATGATGCTTCATTTGAACCCGTCGTGACCGGCGGCTCGTGTGCATCGCTTGGTTGGGACTTGCATCGTCGTGGTGGGAAACTGACTGCATTTCGTTCTCGCAATTTTGCGTCCGCAATAATACGGTCGAGATCGTTACCGAATCGTCCCGCCAGCTCCCGTTTGATTCCAAGTATTTCATCGTTAATCGAATCGGTTGTCATTTCTATGTTCCCAAGAATTCATCCGGCGAGCAAATCGAAGGCGGTATATAGCCGCAATCTCGACATATCTGCGCGATGGTTGCGCGAGTGTCGGCATTTGCGATATGCCGAAATTCCACGCCAGCAAGTATTGTATCCATTTTGACGGCCGCAATGGAAATATGAAGTGCATCTCGAGGTTCGGATTCGGGAATCCCATGTCGGGCCATAAGCTGACCGGCTAGGTTTCTAGCATTAGCGGATACGGCAAGAACCTGAATGCCATCAATCAATTGAAGTCGCTCACCGGCGGCAAACGTATCACCCGCAGAACATTCGTCAATGACGATCTGGGACACGATACGATATCGTTCACGAATTTCCCACCAGCGGCGAGACGAAAGCTGACGCGCAGCGACGATGGTATCTGACTGCTGACGCCCGACGATATGCCCAGAGACAGTCGTTTCAATATACACTGACGGGTCGCTCATGGTTCTTTAGGTCCGAACGCAAAATTGCATGCTTCGGTCGAATTCTACCGCATCGATCAGGCCCTGTGTTTGCCTACCAGATCGTCGATAAGAGAATCCAAGTCTTTGCGATCAATTCCCATCTTCGCAGCAGCGAGCGCAAACAGGCGTTTTTCGATTTCCGATAATTTCCCATCGGCGGCCATGATGCGAATGAGATCGGTCAGCATCTTATTCTGCTCGTCGCGATCGACCGGAAACCGCAACTTGGCCTGGTTTCCCAAAGCATACGAAATGGCCTTTTCTAAGTCGCCTTCATCCAATCCCAATTCGGTGCAGCGATCGATCAACAATGATATTTCCTGTTCGCTGAAGACTCCATCCGCCGCCGCCATGATGACGAGATTCTTGAGATGATCGAATTGTTGCACGAGCCAACTCCGAATAGAGGATAACCGAGAATTCAATGCATGAGGCAAGCGGCCACGCACCGCAAGTGAAGCATGGATTGTCGCGTGAAATCGTTGCCCGTCAAGCTCGCCGAATAAAGTGCTCGGCATAAGATCGCACGTGTTTGCCGTTCAACACATGGACCATGCGCAGTTGCTGGACTAGTGCGTCGTTGAAGTGCCCCAGCGGAATATGAATCAACTTGCGTCGAAATTTCGTCGCGATCCTGCGCCACGACGCACCGGGCGCTTGCGGGCTCATTACCGCGATATGTCGTTCGCGGGAGTGCAGACAAGCAGCGGCCAGCAGCCTTTCCTCCATCGACTCGGTAAACTCTAAACGCGGATCAGTCCAAATGTCGGCGATCGCGACAGGTGGATACAAGAACATTGCACCGCCATAGCTCGCCATCGCGATACCGGGCCCGACCAATTCTTCTCGAAAATCAGTCGCAAAGAAAGCAAGTGTCGATTCTTCACCGTGCTCGGCAAACCAAGTAGTACGCCATGGATAGTCACGTGGATCGGCGGGCACGTCGAACAACATAACGCAGCAATCCAGCGAACCCACGCTAGGCGGCATAACTTTGACGTAAATTTCACCGTCGTACCAATGCCGCAGTGTTTCGCGAATATCGATGCCATCTTTGATGCTGGTCGAGAATTTCTCACTGCGAGCCAAATCCATTCCGATGATCGCGCGAGCTCGATCGACGACGCGCGAGCGGAAACTCTCAATGAGAGTATCCTCTGGAGGCCAGGAACACTGCATGTAGGGATTCCATTGCGTCTTCCACCGCTGCTGCTCCAAACGATCGGGACGCCGTTGCAGTTCCAGCGATCGCCACGTAACGGGCGGACCACCCAATCTGTTCACGATATTGACGATATCACCACCTTGAAATCGGGCTTGTTCAATCCCCAAGCGAATCTCTTCGTAGCCTAGTTCCTCTTGAAATGAATAATTGCGAGCCGTTTCGATCGCATGAATTGCAAACTGGTCTCCCAATATTTGCTTGGCAGCGACCATAATTGTGTACAAGTCGGGGGACATTCGGCGGTCCATCAGCGTCATATTGCGAATGTACTTGAGGCACTGGCCAAGAAGCAGCGGCGTGATTCTGCGGGCGCGTTTGCCGAGGTCCTGCAGGTAGCTGCTGCGCGCAGACATCAGCAGTTGTTTTACTCCGTCAATCGAGATGTTCTCGTCGTCATCCAGTTCCACTCGAGCTTTTTCGTACAGGCCGGTAATAAACGGTAGCTCGCCGAACAGAAATAGCAGCGAGCTGGGATTCACCGCGTACGTCGTCGGCGGTTCGACCGGATCATGCTCGGGCAATTCCATAGCTTGCAGTTGATAAGCCTCGCGCAACCATGGCCATTGATCGATCGAACAAATTGCCACGATGCGCTTGTATTTGTGTTCCAATTCTCGCAATCGCCAGCCCATATAGGCCATCCGCTGCTGTACCTGCTGGTTTTGGGGCCTGGAGATGCTAGGCAATACGGCTGTCGCAAATTTCTCCAGCGAAACCATTTTGAGCGCATAAGGGTCTGGCATCACATCCGCATGAGCCTGAAATTCATTCGTTTCCAAGTCAATGAATTCAATCGGTAGATGTTCGCCTCGAGCAATGCGGATCGCCATGATCACGCTCTGACAAGGATCGACTGGCACGTAGCTCCACGCAGATTCGCTTTGGACGTCATCATCCTCATCCGCTCGCCACGATGTCGCGAAATCCGGCAAGCATCGCTGTAATACCATCGACGGAGTAGGCAAATGATCTATAGCCTCGAGCACATGCGAACGAAAGGACTTGGGCAGTCCCACGGCTAGGCAATCAAACGGATTCTCGAGTAACCACTTTCTGACTGCCAGCGCGCACTGGCCGCTGCCGTTGACTACCGGCAGGCAATTGATCCGACTTCCCAACAACAATGGAGACGAAGGCATACTTCCATCACGCTCGAGTAATAAAAACACCAAGCACTAATCGAATAGCTGGCAGATCGTCCAGCAACTGGCACCTCCCAGCAGTTTCTATTGTACGCGGCTCACTGAATTGATGTGCGGGCAAAACCGGCCCACTCGTGAAATTGCCAGCCAGCACGAAATCGGCTATGCTCATCGCTTCCATCTACGGGTGGTGGTCGCGCGTTCAAGATCCAAATATAGCGAGGATCGAACTGTTCTGAACGCAGAACAGGACGATCGCAAATTCTAGATCTTGAAGGCATGACACCCAGGCGATCCATTGCGGATAAGTTCACGAGATATCAAAGTCATGTCGTCATCAAGCAAGCATTTGAAGATCTATATGCGCAGATTTATCGACCTTACCGTGCTCGCCGGATCGATGATCTGGGTGAGTAACCATGCGATCGCACAAACTCAGTCTCAGAACTTGAGCGACGATAGCTGCGCTGCCATTGAACGCATCGTGCCACCTGTAGGATTGGAAATTCCCGTCGAATTGAAATCGAAATGGCTCCAGAGTCTATCGGAGCTGGAATCGCGATTGGCCCGCCATGCTGATGATGACCGCTGGGCGGATGTCGCGACCCTCACGAAGGCTTGCCGGTATGCGATTGAGTTTCGTGAACTGTATGTAGATCGCGATTTCAAAAAGGTCGATCGACTATTGGATTTGGCCACTCAGAGATTGACGGAATTAGCACAACCGACCGCTGCTTCCTGGCGCACGACAACTGGTTTACAGGTTCGAGGGTTCAAGAGTCGAGTCGATGATTCGGCTCAGCCGGTGGGCGTCATTGTTCCAACGTCGGCATGGACATCCGGAAAGAAAATGCCACTGTATGTTTGGTTGCACGGGCGCGGCGAAAAGGCGACGGACCTGCACTTTATCAATGATCGGTTGGATAAAAAGGGTGAGATAGCTCCCGAGAACGCGATCGTGATTCATCCGCTCGGGCGACAATGCTTGGGGTATAAGAGTGCCGGCGAAACCGATGTCATCGAGGCGGTCGAGTTTGCTTGTCAGAATTACCCCGTCGATCCGCAGCGCGTGGTGTTGATGGGTTTCTCGATGGGAGGAGCAGGTGTGTGGCATTTGGCTGCTCACTATGCCGATCGTTTTATCGCTGCCAGCCCAGGCGCTGGGTTTGCCGAGACAGCTCGCTATCAGAATTTGACTCCAGATCGGTACCCACCCAAGTACGAGCAAATGCTATGGAGTGTATACGATGTTCCCGGCTACGTGCGCAATTTGTTTAACTTTCCAGTCGTGGCCTACTCGGGTGAACTCGACAAACAAATACAGGCCGCGCGTATCATGGAAGAAGCTTTTCAAAAAGAAGGACGTTATCTAACCCATTTGATCGGTCCGGGAATGGGACACAAGTATCATCCGGAAACGCTCAAGGAATTGCTCAGCCGCATGAATTCGCTGGCAACTGTCGAGCAACCGACTCCGGCACGTGAACTGTTCCTGCAGACTCAAGTGCACCGCTACGCAACACGTCGCTGGATTCAAGTCGATGGTTTGCAGCAGCAATACACCGACACTCGCGTCGACGCCGAACAAACACAAGCCAGTGCGTGGACGCTGCGGACCAAGAACGTCAGCCGATTGGTTCTACAAACTCCGACCGGCAGTTCACCAACAACCCAGTTCACCATCGACGGGCAACTTTTCCAATTTTCATCCGCAGCAAACGCTTCATTGCGATTGGAGCGAAATGATGGACGCTGGCGATCAGCCTCAGCCGACGCATGGCCACAGTTGCGCAAACGCCCACTGCTTTCCGGACCTATCGACGATGCGTTTATCGATCCTTTCTTGGTTGTGACACCAACTGGAAAGTCGGCACATCCCGCAATCGATCGCTGGGTCAAATGCGAATTGGCTAATTTTGTCGAGCGGTGGCGTTCGCTTTTCCGCGGTGATCCACGAGTAAAACGCGATATCGACGTGACCGCTGAGGACATCCGCAAGTATCATCTGGTGGCTTGGGGCGACCCGTCCAGCAACAGCGTATTGGGTCGAGCATTTTCACCGTCATCTAGTAAGTACTCTCCGCTTGCATGGAGCAACCAGGCGTTGCAATTGAACCAGTTTCAGTTCGATGTAAAACAGTGTGTGCCGTTGATGGTTTATCCGAATCCTCTTGCTCAGCAAGGAGATCGCTACTTGGTCGTTAATTCTGGTCCCACGTTTCGGCAGGCCCATGATCGCACGAACTCGTTGCAAAATCCTCATCTGCCCGACTGGGCAATCGTTTCCACCGAAGAACCGCCGTCGAATCGATCACCAGGGCGAATCTTGAAGGCTGGGTTCTTCAACGATGCTTGGTTAGTGGATTCGGCACTTACCTTTTCGCCAACACCTTGAACTTGCTTGCGAAGGAGTCACTAGGGTCGCTTGAGCGTATCCTTCGCAATCGGAGACTAACTATGAAAGTTTGTTCGACAGAGTCGGTGGCTCAGCAAGATGTAACGATGCCGGGTGCTCAAGGTTGCCAAGTTCGCTGGCTGGTTGGTCGCGAAGATGGAGCGCCTAATTTCGCGATGAGGCAGTTCGAAGTCGAGCCAGGTGGTTTTACTCCGCGACACCACCATCCCTATGAACACGAAGTCTACGTGCTGGAAGGAGAAGGCGAAGTCTGGGAAGGAGATCGACGCCACCCAATTCGCGGCGGCGACGTGATTCTAGTTCGCCCCGATGAACTTCACCAGTTTCGCAATACCAGTACTCAATCGCTCAAGTTTCTGTGCTTGATTCCGAACAGCGCCGACAATCGCCCCGCCAGCGAGCGCCCCGAATGCGGGTTCGTCGCGACCAAGGGAGTTGGCGATTGAGTCCTCACGAGCAAATACTGAAACTGCGCGACGAGATTCGTCACCATGATCGCAGGTACTATGTCGACGCAGCGCCGGAGATCACCGACCTTGAGTACGATCGGTTATTAGCGAAGCTAAAATCGCTCGAGCAGGCTCATCCGGAGCTGGTAACCGACGACAGTCCAACGCAACGAGTTGGCGACGAACCTGTCGAGAACCTGGTCCAAGTCCGGCACCAAGTGCCGATGCTGTCGATCGACAACACTTATGATCTGAACGAATTGCGTGCCTTTCTTGCACGCGTACAAAAGAACGTGGGAGAACAACCCGTCGCTTGGGTCATGGAACTGAAAATTGATGGTGTCGCAGCAGCGCTTGTCTATGAGAACGGATTGCTTGTGCGCGCAGTGACGCGCGGCAACGGCGAGGTCGGGGACGATGTTACTCACAACGTGCGAACCATTCATGATGTGCCGCTCCGCTTGATAGGAAATCCGCCACCGCGATTGGAAGTCCGCGGTGAAGTCTATATGACCAATAGCGCACTGGTGCAGTTGAATCTCCAACGCTCCCAACAGAATCTGCCGGCATACGCTAACACTCGCAACGTAACGGCAGGTACGATTCGCTTGCAAGATCCACGTATTTGCGCCGAGCGTCACTTGCGGTTCTTTTGTCACGGCGTCGGCTATTGCGAGTCGCTGAAGAGCCACACGCACATGGAGTTTTTGGACGAACTCAAGTCGTTTGGTTTGCCGGCAACGCCGCATGTGCGCTTGTTCCAGTCGGCTGAGGAAGTTATCGACTCGATCGATCAAGTACAAGAGTCGTTATTCGATCTCGACTTCGAAGTAGATGGATTGGTATTGAAAGTCAATCGATTTGACTTGCGCGAGGAACTTGGTACGACTTCCAAGAGTCCGCGGTGGGTCGTTGCCTACAAGATCGAGAAGTACGAAGCGACCACCAAATTGAACGAAATTCGAGTGCAAGTTGGCAAGACTGGGACGGTAACTCCAGTTGCCGAATTGGAACCTGTGCAATTGGCGGGTACAACCGTTTCTCGCGCCAGCTTGCACAATGCCGAGGAAATTTCCCGCAAGGATATTCGCGTTGGCGATTGGGTAGTCGTCGAGAAGGCTGGAAAAATTATTCCCCACATTGTTCGAGTTGAGAAACACCGACGGGAGGGCGATTTGCCCGAGTTCCCGTTTCCGACCGAGTGCCCCGAGTGTCGCCAAGCTCTTTCGAAAGACGAAGGAGGCGTTTACATTCGTTGCACCAATCGCGATTGTCCAGCCCAGCTCAGACAAAAACTGCGATTCTTTGCTAGTCGCGATGCCATGGAGATCGACGGCTTGGGCGAAAAGATCGTCGACCAGTTGGTCGAGGCCAACCTCGTCGCCGGTTATGCAGATCTCTATCGCTTGACGAAAGACCAACTATTGACTTTGGAAGGGTTCGGCGCGCGGAAAGCCGAAAAATTGCTCGCGGGAGTCGCGGCCAGCAAGGACCGGGGACTTGCCCGAGTACTCGCCTCAATCGCAGTTCGCCACGTGGGCACAAGAGTTTCATCGATTCTCGCCAAAAAGTATCTCTCCATCGAGGCCTTGCAGGCAGCCACGATCGACGACTTGGCAGATACTAACGAAGTTGGCAGAACCATCGCTCAATCGATCTCCGATTACTTGCACAGCGAATATGGGCAACAAGTAATCGCAGGTCTGCGGGATGTTGGAGTCAATATGTCGGAATCTCCGCCGACGAATCTGCCCGCCCATCAGAAGCTCGCCGGAAAAACGATCGTTGTCACCGGCTTGCTAGTACGCTACAAGCGCGACGAAATTGAGCGATTGATTACTGATTTGGGCGGCCGCGCGGCCAGTTCCGTCTCGAAAGGCACTCACTTCGTCGTTGCCGGTGAAAAGGCCGGCAGCAAGCTCGACAAAGCTCGTGAACTGGAGATCCCAGTCCTAACTGAAGACGAATTCGAAATATTCGTGCGCGGCTGACGGTACCTAAATTTGACAGCGCCACCGTGCGTTAAACTACTGGAAATACCAGCTCGAAGCGCAAGCGAGTGTATGCCAGGATTGACGCACTCGCTTGCGCTTCGGGCTGGTATTGGTAAGAAACTATCTGCCGCTCGCCTAAGGGCAATACCGTTCAACGAACGTGGGATAAGCTTCCAGCTTGTCAATATCTTGTGCAAGCAATGGCGAAACTCCGCTACAGGTTGACAAGCTGGAAGCTTATCCCACGTTCGTTGAACGGTATTGCGATTAAGGGCGCACCGCTGTTC
>SYJV01000343.1 GCA_005798335.1 Planctomycetaceae bacterium
AGCGTTTAAGGCTTCGACTGGACGGCGAGGGCTTTGGACCCAATACCGTTCAACGAACGTGGGATAAGCTTCCAGCTTGTCAACCTGTAGCGGAGTTTCGCCATTGCTTGCACAAGATATTGACAAGCTGGAAGCTTATCCCACGTTCGTTGAACGGTATTGGATTTAGACCCATTGTGGAGACAGTAACGTGGGTGGTTTGCCACCTTTGATTCAGTTGATGCGAAATAGTTCTCAGCCATATTTTGGTTCGCGACGCTTACGATCGGCAGGGTTACCCCGAGGCTTCAGCCAAATCTCATCGCGAATCGACGAATTGTTGCGGAAATCATAATTTTAGTAGGTGTCGATGCTCTTGCCGACTAAGGCGAAGAAATCTAAACTACTTGATTCCAAATAAGGTGAACCTCCGTAGAAATGCGCCCGAAAAGTAGTTCAAACGAAAATCGAAGATGCGTACGCTGCGGCACCCTAGATTTTTTTCGTAGCGTTAATGAATAGGCTCAAAAAGTTCGATTTTGCCAAGAGAGTTGCCTAGCACCGCTCTGGGATCTGAACTGGTTTTTTGAAATTGCAAATCTCCAACAAATTACTGCACCTCCTGGTGGATTGCCGGAGCAATATATGCCAAAAATGAAGACCCATAAGGGTACAAAAAAGCGGTTCCGAATTACAGCGAATGGAAAAGTCAAGCATCGCGGAGCAGGAACCAGCCATCTGGCAATTCGAATGAGCCAAAAGCGGAAGCGCAATCTCCGTGGTACACGCGTGCTCGACGACGCTTTTACGCGTATGATCCATGATGCGCTACGAGGAAACAGCTACTGAAGTCGCTTTGCTAGCCATCGGTTGCTGAAACGCTTCGATTTTGCTTGTAGATGTTGTTGACGACGAAAAGTGCGAGGATTGGTCAAGGATTCTGGGTACAACGCTTGTCCGTGCGGCAATTACCTCGCGCCGCATGTTGCGATTTGATCGCTAACAACTTTGGACAAGGACCTGAGATTCCCAAGTATGAGTATTAGATAGATGAGAACGAGAAAGGGTGCCGCCAGGCGCCAATCGGCTCGACGTTTATTAAAACGAGCCAAAGGATTTGTGGGCGGACGTCGTCGGTTGTTGCGCACCGCCAAGGAAACTCTAGTTCGAGCTGGCGTGTTTGCGTTTCGCGATAGACGTGTCCGCAAGCGCGAGTTTCGCAAGCTGTGGATCATTCGCTTAAGCGCTGCCTGTGCTCAAAACGGCTTGCGCTACAGCCAGTTTATTCACGGATTGACCAAGGCCAACGTTTCCCTGGATCGCAAACAGCTTTCTGAAATGGCGATTCACGACCCTGCTGGTTTTCAAGTGGTTGTGGAACAAGTCAAGGCTGCGCTCGCAGCTTGAGTCTTTCATGGAACTGGCAGCTTTCGTATCAAACCTGGAGCGGTTAGCGGGCGAGGCGGAGCAGGCGTTTGGCTCTGCCCACGACGCTGCATCGGTCGAGCAAGCGCGCGTTCAATACGTGGGCGCGCGCAGTGGCCAAATGAAGTCGCTCCAGAAAGAAATGGGGGCGCTCGCACCGTCAGATCGCCCTATCGGTGGAAAAAAGCTGAATGAAGTTAAAGACCGTATCCAGTTGGCACTCGACAGTGCCCAGGCGCGATTGAACGCAAGTTCGCCGGCGGTCGCGAAAGGGCTGTTGCTTGACCCAACTTTGCCTGGCCGCAGAATTCGACTGGGGCATGTGCATCCGATCACGCAAACGATCGACCAGCTCAAACAAATCATGGGGCGACTAGGATTCGGCGTTGCCGAAGGTCCCGAAGTCGAAGACTCGTGGCACAATTTCGTTGCGTTGAATATTCCTCAGGATCATCCGGCCCGCGATCCGCTCGATAATTTTTATCTCAGTGTGGCAGGGCGCTCTGCGATTGACGGAGTCTCGGAAAACGCCCGCCTACTGCGCAGTCAGACCAGCACCGTGCAAATTCGAGTGATGGAGTCGGTCCCACCGCCTATTCGTATCATCTCGCTCGGTCGAGTTTATCGGCCCGATGAAGCGGATGCGACGCACTTTCCGATGTTTCATCAGATGGAAGGCCTGTGGATCGACCAAAACGTCACCATGGCCCAGCTTCGGAGCATCCTGCGCATGTTCGCCACGAATTACTTGGGCAGCGATGTTTCGATTCGATTTCGACCTAGCTTTTTTCCGTTCACTGAGCCAAGCGTAGAAGTCGATTTTCTTTGGAATGGAAACTGGATTGAGTTTGGTGGTGCAGGGATGGTGGATCCGAACGTCTTGTCGGCGGTCGGTTACGATCCCGAACAGATAACAGGTCTAGCTTTTGGACTGGGTGTCGAACGACTGTGCATGCGCCGACACGGTGTGCACGACATTCGCGACCTGTATCGAAATGACTTGCGATTCTTGCATCAATTCTGAGCCACTGGTTTCAAATTACTTGACGGGAGTTTTGCCAGTCATGCTGGTTTGTTGGGAATGGCTCTCACAGTACGTGCGATTGCTCGTCACGCCTGACGAATTAGCCCAGCGATTTGCGCTGTCGGGGCTCAATCACGAATGCACTACTCAAGTTGGAATCGATACCGTCATCGATTTAGAAGTCACCAGTAACCGAGGTGATTGCTTGGGGCACATCGGTATCGCTCGCGAAGCATCAGTATTGCTCGAGCAACCATTGGCCATTCCCGATCCCCGTCCAACCGAGAGCACGCAGGTCAAGGTCTCCGACGTTTTGCAAGTGTTCAACCGCACCGTCGATGGCTGTCCCAAATACACAGCCCGAGTAATCCATGGCGCAAAGGTCGGTCCGAGTCCGCAGTGGTTGACGCGGCGACTGCAATCGATTGGCGTCAAACCAGTCAACAATATCGTCGATGTGACCAACTACGTGATGTTCGAGTGCGGCCAGCCGCTACACGCGTTTGACTTGGATCTTATTCGCGGTAAACAAATTATTGTGCGGCAAGCATTGGCAGGTGAACAGTTTTTGGCGATTGATCACCGCACCTATGAACTCGATCCGCAAATGGTGGTGATTGCCGATTCCCAGCGCGCTGTCGCGTTAGGAGGCGTGATGGGGGGCGCCGATACAGAAGTCTCTCTCCGGACCACAAACTTGCTGATCGAAGCTGCAGCTTTCGATCCGATGTCGATTCGCCGAACTGCTCGCAAGCTGAAACTGCACAGCCCTTCGTCCCATCGATTTGAACGAAAACCGGACCCGCTTGGACTCGATTGGGCCAGCCGTCGCTGCTGTGAACTGATATTGCAAGTAGCAGGCGGCACACTGGCCGCTGGATCTCTCGATGCCTCTTGTTCAGCCGCCAGCGAACCTCAGAACAAAGACATGCATCAGGGAAACTCGCAACGCTCTGCCATTCGATTTCGCCTTCCTCAAGTTGCTAGGATACTCGGAATTGAGATTCCGCAGCAACGCGTCGAGACAATATTACAGTCGCTGGGCTGTAGAGTAGCTCCGGGAACCGATGCGCAGGAATTGGCGGTCGTGCCGCCGTCGTGGCGAGCGGATCTGTATCGCGAAATCGACTTTATTGAAGAGGTCGCGCGTATTCATGGTTACGATAAGATTCCCGAAGACGTTTCGGTTCCGCTGACCCTTGCCGCCGTACGTCCGAAAGACATTGCTCTGAACAGAATTCGACATGTCTTGAGTGCGCTGGGAATCGATGAAGCGCTCACACCCAGCATTGTCGTTGACGCGCTGGATGAGTGTGGAAGTTTGTGGTCAGATCGGCCTGCACTTGCGATCGAAACTCCGTTACTGGAAGGCGCCAAACTTTTGCGGCGAGGATTAATCGCCAGTCTGTTGTCCGCTCGATCTATCAACCAATCGTTGGCGATACGCCACGCCCAATTTTACGAATGCGCTACCGTATATTTGGCAAGTAATAGCGAGCAGTCGCTGCCCAATGAAATGGCTGGCTTGGGAATCGTCACCGATGGAGATCTGTCGATAGCCAAAGGTATCGTGGAGCAGTTGGTTTC
>SYJV01000344.1 GCA_005798335.1 Planctomycetaceae bacterium
GTCTTGCTGGTCGCACCGTCGAAGGTCGTGGTGTCGATTACAACGTTGCCGATAACGGGTGAGTCTGGACCTTCACCTTCTCCGGTGCTATGGATTGTTCCATCCGAATCGGCAGCGACCAAGTAGGTCGCTTCGACGGGACAGAAATCCTCGCTCGGGAGAGTCATCTGAGCAATTGCTAGCAACTGGCGCGGCTCGGGGGGTTCGTAGGAAACACGTCGCAACCGGGGAGGTCTGGATTGAGTTGCCACCCATTTTACCGTGCGGTTCAGAACTAGAAGTAATCGCCGCCACGCAAAGATAGGCAATTTCATCGTGCACCCCTAATGAATCTCAGAAGGTAGTTGAGTACCCAGGTTGAGCCGTTATCTAAACGCGGAGTTTACGGCTCGATATGGGGAGAGACAACTAGAGAGAGTGGGAGATTTGCAGATTTTTCCACTTTTTTCGGGTGGTTAAAATTAGGAGTTTTGTGCAAATATGTTGACGCAATGCAGACAAGAAAACAAGAAAAGGAAGGACAAGAAAACGAGCTAGATATTACCTAAATTACCCGAGTTATGAATCGCCGAATTTACTTCGCGACTGTACTTAGGCGAGCGGCAGATAGTTTCTTACCAATACAAGCCCGAAGCGCAAGCGAGTGTGTCAATCCTGGCACGTACGCACTCGCTTGCGTCGGGCTTGTATTCGCTTAGGCCCAATACCGTTCAACGAACGTGGGATAAGCTTTCAGCTTGTCAACCTGTAGCGGGGTTTCGCCATTGCTTGCACAAGATATTGACAAGCTGGAAGCTTATCCCACGTTCGTTGAACGGTATTGCGCTTAGGCCTTGGTAAATTCCCATCTGCCGCTTGCCTTATTTGGAAACGCGCACTGATTGCCTGATTTGCAGCTTGCTTGGCGTTGAAATCTGTTTCCGCGTGATAGGGACTTTGATTGCTACGCCGTCGGCCAGGCACAGTCCCTTTCCGTCGGATCGACAGAAATAATAGGTTAGGCCTACCTCGAGGGTCAGTGATGCGGCGCTGGGGACGCTGACTTTGGTATACACCTTATTGCTGACGGTTGCGAACTTGCCGGCAACCGATTCTGGTAGCAGCCCGCTTTCCATCGGCGAACGCCAGGCAGCTACATAGCGCAGCGGAGCGAGTTCATTCAGTTTCCAGCCTTTAGGTAACACGAACTCGACTTCCATTTCCAGTTCCGTCTGTTGCTCGCTCAATTCCAGTGCCGGCGCGGTGCGGGTCGCAACTCCAGTTGGCAATTTCGGAACGGGCGCCACAGGAGTTGTTGGTTGAAAAGTTTCCGCGGGTGGCGTCAAGCCATCGATGGCAAGGGTGCGCAACGTTTTTGCGTTCAAGTCAAATACTCGCACGCTGTGGTTGTTGGTGTCCGCGATGTATAGCATGCCGTCGAGAACATTGACACTGCTCGGTTCGTCCAATCTGGGTGGCGTGTCCGTATTGCCGGGTTGTCCATCGCCGATCAATGTGCTCACTTCTTGCTTGGCGAGATCAATCACGCGAATCGCATTGTTGTAAGTATCGGCGACATACAATTTGCCCGAGTGGTACGCGACGCCGAGCGGATGTTGCATCAACGCTTGCTCGAACGGGCCGTCCTTGAGTCCAAACGTAAACAGGCGACGATCAAACAACTGTGATGTGCCGACGACAGTGCTGACCGAACCGGCGGGATCAAACGGTACTGAGCGTATCGAACTCCCTTCGCTGTCAGCAACGAACACGCGGTCGCCGTCTGAGGCCAATCCGCTAGGCTGTGCAAACGTCGAAGTGCGAGCTGAGAATTGGCTGCGAGGTAACAGCAAGCCGTCGATAATGTCTTCGCGTCCGCTGCCGGCATAGACACCGATCGATTTCTCATCCAATGTCATCGTCCAAATCTGATGGGGACCGGCCATAGCGATGTACAGCGAATTGCCATGGACTAATAAATCCCATGGACTGCCCAAATCGGTTCGCAGCGGAATTCGGTTCAGGTTTTGTGTAGCCAGCGGTTGCGAATGATCCAGGTTTTTCCAAGGGTTGCGAGTCTGCTGTCCGGTTCCGGCGACGGTGGCCACGGTCTGGTTAGCTAAGTTGATGCGCCGTAGCAAGTGATTTCCTGTATCGGCAACGAACAAATTCTCACCGGAAAAAGCCAACCCTTGAGGATGATGGAAACTGGCGGTTTCATAACTGCCGTCAGTGCGGCCAGATTGACCATTTCCAACTACTGCCAGGAGTTTACCATTTGGATCTGCTATCACGATACGATTATGGTTGCTGTCGGAAATGGCGATTCGGCGGTTGATCGAATCGATCGCGATCTTGCCAGGAAATCGCAGTTGTGTCGCGGGCTGCTGATCGATTGCCAAATCAAAGCGAACTAACCGACTGTCAAGCCGATTCTGATACCGTTCCACCGCGCGCGCTAATACTCGGTCAAGATTGGCAAATGAGATTTCACCGGCGTGCGCCCAGATGGCTCGGCCGTCGGGATCGACCAAAATCAACGTGGGCCAGGTAGCGACCCCAAATTTCTTCCACAGAATCTCTTGTGAGTCATTCAAAACGGGATGCTTGATTTCATAGCGCATGATCGCATCTCGCACGTTTTTTGTATCTTTTTCGGCGTCGAATTTGGGAGTGTGCACTCCGACTACGACCAATTGGCGATCGTATTTTTTCTCAGCTTGCTCCAATACTGGCAAAAGGTGCATGCAATTGATGCAGCAATAGGTCCAGAAGTCTAGTAGAATCAACTTGCCACGCAAATCGCTCAATTGCAGTCGGCTGGACGTATTGATCCAATCGACGCCGCCTGGGAATTCGGGAATCGGAACTGGGTTCGGTAGAAAACTATCCGCCGTTTGAACGGCAGGCCCCACCTGGCGAATCCAAGCGGACATTTCGGATCGCGATGACTGGCGAAGAGTACTTTGCATGACGGGGAAAACGCTGACAAAAATCCCCACCCACGCGCAAACAAAAATGAACCTCGAGCTATTTCGAAACATATGCGACCCTTTGATAGCCAGGCAAAACAATCTACAGTATACGCAGGGACCTAGCATTAGTTCTGGCGGAAGGCCCAATTGCCCCGTTCAAGCTGAATTTTGGTGTAGCGGATACCGCCAAGGCTTTCGTCAATACGGATAGAGTTTCGAAGGACATAATACCGACTTGTACGAAGAGCTTGACGGCTTCAACCATTGGAAAAATTACTGGTACGCCGAGCAACACTTGGTAGCGTACCTATTGCAATGTCCTGGGTGAAATTGGTACACAAATGCGTTTAGGCGAACGGCAGACGGGAATTTACCATGCCATGAGCGAATACAAGCCCGCCGCGCAAAAGAGCGCGTCAATTCTGGCACGGACACACTCGCTTGCGCGGCGGGTTTGTATTGGTAAGCACCCATCTGCCGCTCGCCTCTGGTTGACGTCCTATAGACAGCATAACGCTCGCAAGAGTATTAAAGAACGGGAGAAATCGATGCAAGTGGGAAGCTTCCTGGGAAAGCTCCAGCCGGTGGGTCGCTGGTTATTGGTTAGCGCGTTGCTGCTGTGTGTTTCCCCACTTGGTTTCGGCCAAGATTGGGCGCGTGGAATGTTCGATAAAACGGAACACGACTTTGGTATTGTCCCGCGCGGCTCAAAAACCGAATTCGAATTTACTTTGACCAACAAATACAAAGAGCCCATCCATATCGCATCGGTGCGCAGTAGCTGTGGGTGCACCAGTCCGCGCGTACAAAAACCCGAATTGATCACGTACGAAAAAGGGGCTGTGATCGCGGAGTTCAATACGCGTTCGTTCATCGGGCAAAAGTCAGCGGTGGTTACCGTGACATTCGACCGTCCTTACTATGCTGAAGTCCAATTGATCGTCAAAGGCAACATTCGATCCGATATTCTGACCGAGCCCGGCGAAGTACAGTTCGGCGAAGTCGATATTGGCTCGGCGAAAAGCGCCGATGTCCGCGTGTCTCGCAGCGGAGATCCCAAATGGCAAATTGTCGATGTGCGCAGTACCAATCAGCATCTAGGGGTAACTCTCGATCGGGCGGTGTTGGGGCAAAATCAAGTGCAATATACGATGCACGTCCGCTTGAAAGACTCCGCGCCAGCGGGCGATTTTACCGATGAGATTTTAATCGTCACCAACGAACGCCAATACAATCAAGTAACTCTGCCGGTGCGTGCCACCGTCGTTCCTCCGTTGGTGATCGCCCCGGCTTCCGTGGAATTGGGAAGTATTAAACTCAAGACACAAAAGCAAAGCCGATTGGTGCTGAAGGCCAAACAGCCATTTTCGATCAAAAACGCGACGTGCAGCGACGCACGTGTCACGTTCACAATACCTACCGGTGAGAAGAACGTGCATGTGCTGCCATTGTCATTTGACAGCGGTGAGACCATCGGCGGTTTCCGCGAGAAAATCGTTATCGAAACGTCGCTTGCCGGCGCCCCCGAGGCAAAAGCCATGGTCAGCGGCAACGTGGTGGCCGATTAAAGTCAATACCGTTCAACGAACGTGGGATAAGCTTCCAGCTTGTCAACCTGTAGCGGAGTTTCGCCATTGCTTGCACAATATATTGACCAGCTGGAAGCTTATCCCACGTTCGTTGAACGGTATTGCGATTAAAGTGCGCGCGACAAATCAGGCTTAGCCCTGCTTTACACTTACAGGGCGTTCTCGCTTGAGGCTGTATGTCCAGGACAACGCACAGCGGCTTAGCCGGGCGCTTTGCCCTGGGCTGATGTGCGATTGACCTTGTACAGTAGAGCATATGAGACCGGCCCTGAGTTCCAAGGGTTTCTTGCAAGCAACCATCGAGTCGATGTCGAGGTAGTGCCGATTGCCGATAACGCTGGCGCACCAATAGCGGAACGGAGTATGGTACCAGGGCTTGGACGATTTTTTTCGCAACACGACGGGCTTGTAGTGGTAAGAATCATTCTGCCGCTCGCATAAGAGCCTGGGCGTGAGACGCCCGAAATCTCGAATCGATTGAGGTAGTCGTACTTTTAGCGAAATCCCAAATCGACGTAAGTCCTTGTCAGATAAGAGTCGGGGTGACAGGATTTGAA
>SYJV01000345.1 GCA_005798335.1 Planctomycetaceae bacterium
CCTGGCATACACTCGCTTGCGCTTCGGGCTTGTATTGGTAAGAAACTATCTGCCGATCGACTACAAGTCAATTCTGCTCGGCTTTTTCAAACGTCCGTAACCGATGGCACCTGGAAGCCTGGATTGTTCGGGTCCTTTAACAGTCGATTGGCCTGCTCGGCATGCTCGCCTGTATGACGTTCCGTGGCTGGATCAAAAGTGAGCAATGGACCTACCGTGTACTGTGATCCTTCGGAGACACCTACGCCCTTACTCATGATCTCGTGCAGTTTGAAGAAATGCTCGGCAGCGTCTTTGTTGTCGCCAAACTTGCCGGCCTTTGCGTTAAACGGAACCTGGGTACCAAGACGATAGGAGTTGTTCATCAAGTGCCCCAGCACACAGCCATAGTGTGCATCCATAGCATTTCCGTTGGCCATGTTCGGATCACCGGCGCGACAAGCGGCAATAAAGGAGCCGAAGTTACCACCGGGCGTGACCTTGCCATCGGGAACATCGATAGGCTGCGCATCGGTACTGCCTTTGGCAAAGTAGTTGTAACCGATGATCTTGCCACCATCCTCAAAGTAATATTCGTTTTCGACCTGATTCTGATAGCCGTCGTAGGCGACATTGCGAACGTTGAAGTACACATACTGCCCATTGGGATATTCAGCCATGGCGAACATAGTATTGGGAGTCACTCCCTGATCGTTCCATTGGAATCGTCCCCCAATGGCCATTGCTCGAACAGGATGCGTTTGATCCTTGTCTAAAGCCCATCGCGCGACGTCGAGCTGATGAGTGCCCTGGTTATTCAAGTCGCCATTTCCAGTTTCCCAGAACCAATGCCAATTGTAGTGCACATAGTTACCGTGGTATCGCTCGATTACCGCTGGTCCTTTCCAAAGGTTCCAATCCAAGTTTGCGGGTGGATCGGAAACAGGTTTGAATCCGATAGTCCCTCGTTTCTTGCAACAGTAACCGTAAGAAATCTTGAGCTTGCCAAATTTTCCAGCTTGTATCATCTCGTGCAGGCCAGCTCGCTTTTTATCGCTGCGCGCTTGAGTTCCATGCTGAATCACGACTTTGTATTTCTTTTGGGCCTCCCACGCAACTCGCCCTTCAACCACATCGTGGCTCATCGGTTTTTCAACGTATACGTGTTTACCTGCCTGAGCGCCCCAGATGGTGATCAGCGAATGCCAATGATTGGGCGTGGCTACAGAAATTGCGTCAAGATTTTTGTCATCGAGCGCCTCGCGAACGTCCGCAATTCCCTTCGTGGCGTACTGGCCTGCGGTTTTCTCGGCAACCTGTTTCATTCTGCGATCGAGCACTTCGCGATCTACATCTACCAAGTAAGCCAGCTCAACGTTGCTTTGGCTCATCCAACCATCGATATGACTGGAACCGCGACCATTCGTTCCCGCGACACCGATGCGCACTCGATCGTTCGCGCCAATAATGTTTCCCGATGATTTAGTACCTGAAATGGCAAAGCTGGCACCGGCAAGTGCTGTGCCTTGGACAAATCCGCGGCGGCTAATTCTAGACATGGAAGTTGGGCTCCTATGTTGAAGGCAGGTGGGTAAGGAGGGTTTGCGAAAAGGGTTAGCATACTGAGTTGCCGACCTTTTTTCCACTCGTGGACAAACCATTTTCGAGCAAGGTTCGAAAAGCGATTCCAATTGCACAGCAACTAAAAATGGAATCGCATTAACCCAAGTGTTGTGGCTCTAGCAGGTCCTATTACTTCGCGGGTACAGCGAAATTGCGCTCGGCGAAGTCGATAAATGTCGGCCAATCTCTCGTCATAATTCGCAACGTGTCCGGTTGTCTTGGCCAGCCGCACGGGATTCTTGTAAGCATCCGATTTGCCGATAAATGGAACGTTGTCGGAATTGCTGCGAGAGCCAGGTGCAGGCAAAGACGAGTTTGAGTCCAAGCCCGATTTGTCTTGCGCTTGCAGATAGATCGTAGTGCAACCAAGCCAACCGAGAATCAGCAGTAGCCGTTGTCCCAATCGAGTCAGCATCATTTCGAACTTTCATGTTCTCAGAGATAGAATTGTCCATCTAGATTGGATTGCCTTTCCAGCGAGTAAATGCCTCAAGCGCGAAATACTCAGGCAGGCCAATTTGATTGTACTTTTCGGCAGTACCTTTGTTGCGATCCTCGGCCCGCTGCCAAAATTCGCGAGGGTCAGAGCCTGGAAACAAAGCCTCGTCTTTTTGGCTTTCGTGCATGAAAATTGCTTCGCGTTTGAGATCGATGTCGCTGGGGCTGAGTGGGACAGCGATTTCGATCTCGTACAGAGCATACTCTTGCCAAGCGCCGCGGTAAAGCAACACTTCTGGTAGCGCCCGTCCTTCATCGCGCATTTCCGCCAACGCTTGAAAAATGGCTTCCGCACAAACTCGATGAGTACCGTGAGGGTCGGCCAAGTCGCCTGCCACGTACACTTGATCCGGATGGACGCTGTTGAGCAATTGCCGAATGATCGCTACGTCCTCAGGCCCAACGGGACGCTTGGCGATCGTTCCAGTTCGGTAGAAAGGCAAATCCAGAAAATGGAGATTCTCCTCGCGACAACCGACTTGAACGGCCCCAGCTCGCGCTTCACCCCAGCGAATCAAGCCCTTAATTTTTAGAATCGTCTCGTGATCTGGCTGGCCGGGTGTTTTGTTGGCCAGAGACTGACAAACTTGTTTGCGCACTTCCGCCGATTTTTGTTCGTCGATTCCAAACAGTCGATTGTACTCGGTAACCATATCAGCCACTCGACGCGCGTCGTGATCAAAGACCGCAATGTTGCCGCTGGTCATATAGGCAACGTGTACGCGATGGCCATCCTCCACCAAACGAATCAATGTTCCACCCATGCTGATCACATCGTCATCGGGATGTGGACTGAAACACAGTACAGTCTTGGTTTCGCGCGAAGCCGGGTGATACTCGATCGTGTCCAGCATCCAGCGGAAAACTCGATGACATATAGTCTGTGCCGGTCCATGTCTGCGCAATAATTGGTGCAGGTC